>NZ_JBQVPI010000017.1:0-81125 GCF_052438155.1 Shinella sp.
TGTCCGACAATCCGGTGGCGCTGCCGACCGCATCGAATGAAGGTGCAGCGGCAACGACCGAAGGCGGCGCGACTGCTACCGAGGGTGCGGCTCCGGCTGACGGCGGCGCGGCCGCGACGACGACCGAAGGTGCAACGACCCCGGCAGAGGGTGGCGCTGCGGCCACCACGACCGAGGGCTCCACCCCGGCCGAAGGCGGCACGACGCACGGCACCACGACCGAACAGCCGGCTGCTCAGTAAAAAAGCCAACGGCAAGACAGACAAACAAAACCCGGCCTTCGCGCCGGGTTTTTTGTTGCTACCACCCTCATCCGCCTGCCGGCACCTTCTCCCCGCTGGGGAGAAGGGGAAGATCACCAGCGCCTCGTTTCCCTTCTCCCCTCGGGGAGAAGGTGGCCCGAAGGGCCGGATGAGGGGGTATCCACGATCGCCGTTCGTCAGCCGTAGAGATCTGGCTTTCGCACTATATTCATGCCTCCACAGAAAAACCGTTTCAGCCGAGCAACCAGGCCCAGAAGGATACGGTGAAGACGCCGAGCGCCGTCGTCATGGTGATCGTCGAGGAGGCGAGCGCGTGGCCGACGCCGAAATGGTTGGCGAGCAGCCAGGCATTGACGCCCGTCGGCACAGAGGATGTCAGCACCATGGCTGCCGTCCATTCCGGGCTGAGGCCGAGCAGGCGGCAGGCGACATAGACGCAGCCGGGCAGCACGACGAGCTTGAGGCTGGTCATTGCCAGCGCGATGCCGGCATTGCCGCCGACCTTGTACTTATTGAGCGCCATGCCGATGGAAACGAGCGCCGCCGGTGCCGCCATCGCCGCCAGTTGATCGACCACCACCTTCACCGGGCCTGTGAGCGGCACGCCACCCGCGTGGAACAGCGCACCGGCGGCGAGGCCGATTACCAGTGGGTTGCGCACGAGGCTCTTGCCGATGCCGAGCAGAAGTGCTGCGAAACTCTGCGGCGCGCGCGTGCCCTCCTTCCGCTCCGCCCGTTCCATAAGGATAGTCCCGGCAATCATCATGACCGGCAGATGTACGGAAAGCAGCACCGAGATCGCCACCAGGCCCTCATCGCCGACGATGCGCGCAACGAGCGGCAGCCCGATGAAGACGGTGTTGGCAAACGCCGATGAGACGCCGGCGAGAACCCCGATCCGCCGATCGCGCTTGAAGCCGAGTGTCGCCACCAGATGGGCGATCGTCCACGTTACGGCAACGGCTGCGAAATAGGCGACCCAGATGCGCAGCGGCGATTCGCCGGCAAAATCCGCTTCCGCGATGGTGCGGAACAGCAGCAGCGGAACCGCGACCCGGAAGACGAATTCACCAAGCCCTTCCCCCAGTTCCCCCCGGAGATAGCCGGTGCGTACGAGCAACCAGCCGATCAGGATCAGCGCGAAGACAGGCAAAACGTTGAGAGCGACATCCGACATGAAACCGTCCCGGAGGAGAATGGAGGGACGGCTGGCGAACCGTCTCGAGGGCGGATTTCATCGGTAGAGCAATCGCCGGGAGGGGTCCAGCACGAGATGCTTGGCGAATGCCAGAAATGAAAAAAGCGAGGGCCGAACCCCCGCTTCCTCATCCCGGCTTGGCCAGGGAAGTGTTTCGCTCAGTGCCAGTACATCCGTGGTCACTGCGTTTGCCGAAACACGACTTTCGTGTCTGACGAGGTTTCTAGCGAGCCGCTGTTACAGCGGTATGACAGGAGAACGCTCGTTGATGGAGTGAAGTCTGCGCGCATATGGTTAACAAAAAGTTAACACATGGACTCGTGAAAATTTTCCGCATTTCCGGCGATTGAACGGCGAGGCTGAAACGTCTTCACCCTGGTTCCATGCGCCACCCCCTTTCCGGTCTCCCCGACAACGGCGTCTTTCGATTGACAAGCCGATCCGGGGTCTGGACAGTGGCGGCGGCAAAGAGACGGGCAGCGTTAGGAGGACTTGATGTCTATGCGCGCAATCTTCGGTTTCTCGGCACTTCTTCTGGCGGCCGTCGCCTCTCCTCCCCTCCCCGCCCATGCAGAAGAGACGCGCACCGTCGTGACGACGGAAAACAGCGACTATTTCGGCTTCGACCTGCGCACCGTGCAGGACGTGACGCTCGACCAGTGCAAGACGGATTGCGTCGACGACCTGTCCTGCCGCGCCTTCACCTATAATCCAAAGGTGAAGTGGTGCTTCCTGAAGAGCGACTTCAACCAGCTCAACCATTTCCAGGGCGCGGTCGCCGGCAAGATCATAAAGGCTGACAACGCCGCCGACATTGGCGCGCCGCCGGCCATGCCCTTCATCAGCGAATACATGACGAGCGATGCCCGCTCCTTCCGCGACGGCCTTTCGCTTGCGGCCGAACATACCGGCCAGGGCGCCGAAAGTCTCGCCTCGCTCGGCCGCATCGAATCCGCCTCCAGCCGCTTCGATCAGGCGCTCGTCGCCTATAAGGGTGCGCTTTCGCTTGGCCCGGACGACTACTATCTGTGGATCGAGACAGCCGAATCCATGGGCCGCGCCGTCGGCAACAGCTATCTCGCCGGCCAGGGGGCGCTTGCAGCGATCAACGCCTACCAGCTGTCGCGTTCGACGGAAACGCGGGCGCGGGCACTTGCCGTGCTCGCCGATACGCTCGACAAGTCGGGTAACTACCGCGCCGGCATCAATGCCTACAAGGCAAGCCTTGAGCTGAAGGACGATGTCGCGGTCCGTTCGGCCTATCTTGGCCTTCGCGCCCGCCAGGGTTTTCGCATCGTCAATCACACGATCGACTCGGATAGCGCGACGCCGCGCGCCTGCGTCGAGTTTTCCGAGCCGCTCGTCAAGTCTGGTGCCGACTACGCTTCCTTCGTCACGCTGGATGGCGCGGCTCCCAAAGCAGTGGAAGCCAAGGACCGGCAGATCTGCGTCGAGGGCCTGAACCACGGCCAGCGCTACAAGATCGCCTTCCGCCCCGGCCTGCCGTCGGCGGTCGATGAGCCGCTGGAATCCATGGTCGATCTCGACATCTACGTGCAGGACCGCGCCGCCACGGTGCGCTTCACCGGTGACGGCTTCGTGCTGCCCGGCAGCGTGCGCCGCGGCATTCCGATCGTCTCGGTCAACACCGACAGCGCCGACCTGAAGCTCTACCGCGTCGGCGACCGCGCGATCGCCGGGCTTCTCGCCGACAGCCGGTTCCTGACCCAGCTCGACGGCTATTCCGCCGAGCGCATCGAAAGCCAGAACGGCCAGCTCGTCTGGCAGGGCAAGATCGACATTTCGCCGGAACTCAACAAGGACGTCGTCACCAGCTTCCCGGTCGACGAGGCCCTGCCGGAGCGCAAGCCCGGCGTCTATGTTCTGACCGCCGCCGCCTCAAACGGCCGCAGCAACGAATGGGACGCGAAGGCCACGCAGTGGTTCGTCGTCTCGGATGTCGGTCTCACCACCTATGCCGGCACCGACGGCCTCAACGTCTTCGCCCGCTCGCTCGATAGCGCAGCACCGCTGGAAGGCGTCGATCTCCAGCTGATCGCCACCAACAACGAAGTGCTCGGCACAGCGACGACCGATGCGGAGGGCCGCGCGACCTTCACCGCCGGCCTGATGCGCGGCACCGCAGCGATGACGCCCGCCGTCATCCTTGCGAAGAAGGGTGAATCCGACTTCGTCTTCCTCGACATGACGCGCGCCGGCTTCGACCTTTCCGACCGCGGCGTCACCGGCCGCCCGGCCCCGGGCGCAATCGACGTGCTCGCCTGGACCGAGCGCGGCATCTACCGCGCCGGAGAAACGGTGCATGCTTCGGCGCTGGCCCGCGATATCGAAGCCAATGCCGTCGAAAAACTGCCGCTCACCTTCGTCTTCAACCGGCCGGACGGCGTGGAAGACCGACGCCTCGTCTCTGATGGCGCAGCCCTCGGCGGCCATACCATCGATCTGGCCCTGCAGACCAACAGCATGCGCGGCACCTGGACGATGCAGATCTACACCGACCCGAAGGGCACGGCGATTGCCGAAAAGACCTTCCTCGTCGACGATTTCGTGCCGGATCGCATCGAATTCGACATGACGAGCACCGCGAAGGACATCGAAACCGGCGTGCCGGCCCCCGTTTCCGTTGAAGGCCGCTATCTCTACGGCGCGCCGGGCGCAGGCCTTGAGATCGAGGGCGACGTCGCACTGAAGCCGACACGCGCCGACCCGGCCTATCCCGATTACGTCTTCGGCCTCACGGACGAAGAGGCGATCGAGGAAAGCACGACGCCGCTTGAAGGCCTCGACGTGCTCGACGACGAGGGCAAGGCGACCTTTGACGTCACCGTCACCGATCTTCCCTCAACCACGCAGCGCCTCGAAGCACTGGTTACGCTGCGCATGACGGAGGCCGGCGGCCGTGCCGTCGAACGCTCGCTCACGCTGCCGGTCAAGGCGACCGGCCCGATGATCGGCGTGAAGCCGGAATTCAAGGGCGAACTTTCGGAAAACAGCGTCGCCAACTTCCACGTTGTCGCTGTCGGCCCGGATGGCGCCAAGCTGGCAATGCAGGGCATGCCCTGGAAGCTGCTCGCTGTCGAACGGAACTACCAATGGTACCGCGATGGCAGCTCCTGGCGCTATGAGCCGGTGCTCTCGACGAAACAGCTCGCCAACGGCACGCTCGACGTCGCATCCGATGGCGGCAAGATTTCCGTTCCCGTCACCTGGGGACGCTACCGCCTGGAAGTCGAAAGCCCCGAGCCGGACGGCCCGGCGACCAGCATCGAATTCGACGCCGGCTGGTATGTCGCGGCGACCTCGACGGAAACGCCCGACGCGCTGGAAATCTCGCTCGACAGGGAAAACTATGCGGTCGGCGATACGGCCAAGCTGAAGATCTCGCCGCGCCACGCCGGCCAGGTGCTGGTCACCATCGGCGCCGAAAGCCTGATCGCCACCCAGACCGCCGCCATCGGCGCCGAGGGCGGCGAGGTGGAAATCCCGATCACCAAGGAATGGGGACCGGGTTCCTACGTCACCGCGACGCTCTTCCGCCCCGGCTCCGACCAGGAAAGCCGCATGCCGATGCGCGCCATCGGCGTCACCTGGCTGAAGGTGGACCCGGCGGCACGCAAGCTTAACCTCACCCTCGACGTGCCGGAAAAGACGCTGCCGCGCCAGCCGCTCGACATTTCGCTGCAGGTCGCCGGTGCCGGTGTCAACGAGGAGGCCTATATCACGGTCGCCGCCGTCGACGTCGGCATTCTCAACCTCACCAAGTATGAAGCGCCCGATCCGGCCGGCTGGTACTTTGGTCAGCGCCGCCTCGGCATGGAAATCCGCGACCTCTACGGCCGCCTGATCGACGGCTCGCTCGGCGCCACCGGGCGGCTGCGCACCGGCGGCGACGGCGGTGAAGGCGCGCTGCAAGGCAACCCGCCGACCGAAAAGCTCGTCGCCTTCTTCTCCGGCCCCGTGAAGCTCGATGCCGAGGGCAAGGCGAAGGTCAGTTTCGACATCCCGCAGTTCAACGGCACCGCCCGCCTCATGGCCGTTGCGTGGACGAAGACCGGTGTCGGCAGTGCCTCGAAAGACGTCATCATCCGCGATCCGGTCGTGGTGACGGCGAGCCTGCCGAAGTTCCTGGCGCCCGGAGACCGCGCGGATCTCAGGCTCGACATCGCCAATACGGATGCGCCGGCCGGCGACTACACGGTCGAGATCACGCACAATGCGTCGGTCATGGTCGAACAGACCGGCGCCGGCCAGACAATCAAGCTGGAGCCCGGCGGCAAGACGGCACTCACCTTGCCGCTGATCGGCGGCGAGGCGGGCGACGGCGTCGTGACGGTCAAACTGTCGAACGGTTCTGGAATGTCGCTTGAACAGGCGCTCAATGTGCCGGTGCGCCCGGCCGCCATGCCGATCACCACGCGCCGGCCGATCGAGATTGCCGCCAATGGCAGCCTGACGATCGACGACCAATTGCTCGCCGACAGCCGGCTTGCTGGCGCTTCGGTCAGCCTCAGCGTCTCGCGCGCCGCGGCCTTCGACATTCCCGCACTCCTGATGGCGCTCGACCGCTACCCCTATGGCTGCGCCGAGCAGACGACGAGCCGCGCGCTGCCGCTGCTCTATCTCAGCGAACTCTCCAAGCAGTCCGGCCTGCCGGAAGACACGGAGACGCAGAAGCGGGTGCAGGACGCGATCTATCGCGTGCTCGCCTACCAGTCCTCCTCGGGCAGCTTCGGCCTCTGGGGTCCGGGCTACGGCGATCTCTGGCTCGATGCCTTCGTCACCGACTTCCTGACGCGGGCCCGCGAACAGAAGTTCGACGTGCCGGAGCAGGCCATGCTGCAGGCCCTCTCCAACCTGCAGAATGCGATCTCCTATGACATCAATGTCAGCACACAGGGCAACGAGATCGCCTACGCGCTCTATGTGCTCGCCCGCAACCGCAAGGCCGCGATCAGCGACCTGCGCTACTATGCGGACACGAAGCTCTCGGAGTTCTCCTCGCCGTTGTCGCGCGCGCATCTGGCGGCGGCACTCGGCCTCTATGGCGATGCCCAGCGTTCGATGACGATTTTTTCGAATGCGCTCGGCCTGTCGCGTGACAGCATCCTGAATGCCAGCCTTTCGCGCAACGACTATGGTTCGTCGTTGCGTGACGGCGCTGCCGTTCTTGCCCTTGCTGCCGAGGCCCGGCCGGTTCCGGATATCATTCCGCAGCTGACGAAGATCGTCGCCAAGCAGTGGGAAGAGAAGCGCTGGACCAGCACGCAGGAACAAACCTGGATGCTGCTCGCCGCCCGATCCGTGAAGGATGCCGACAAGGACCTGAAGCTCGAAATCAACGGTGCCGAGCGCGCCGGCGGTTATGCCGCGCAGATGACGGGCAAGTCCCTCATGGAAAACCCGCTGACCATCGTCAACCGCACCGGCGAACCGGTCTCGGCCGTGCTGACCACGGTCGCGGCCCCCGCCGATCCGCTGCCGGCCGGCGGCGACGGCTTTGCCATCGAGCGCACCTATTACACGCTCGACGGCGAGGAGGCGAACATCACGGAGGCGACGCAGAACGAGCGTTACGTCGTGGTGCTGAAGGTGACGGAACAGAACGACTGGCCGTCGCGCATCATCATTACGGACCTCCTGCCCGCCGGCTTCGAGATCGACAATCCGAGCCTCGTCGACAGCGCCAAGCTTTCGAATTTCGATTGGCTCGGCGAGACCGAGGCGGCACATACGGAGTTCCGCTACGACCGCTTCGTCGCGGCCTTCAATCGCAGCCAGGGCGACAACCGCGAAGTCAGCCTCGCCTATGTCGTGCGCGCCGTAACCCCCGGCACCTATGACCTGCCGGCCGCGCAGGTGGAGGACATGTATCGTCCGCAATACTCCGCCCGCACGGCGACCGGCCGCATGCAGGTCGCCAAGGCCGAATAGGAAAGGTCCGGTCGATGGCGCTCTGGCGCAAGTTCCTCATAGGCTCCCTCGGCGGGGCGGCAATTATCGCCGCCCTCGCCTTCGGGCTCGACTATGCGGACAAGGCCTATCCGCCGCCGATCGCGGTGGCGACAACCGTCTCCAAAGAAGTGCTCGACCGCGACGGTCGCCTGCTGCGTGCCTTCGCGACACCGGATGGCCTCTGGCGGCTGAAGACCACCGCGACCGATGTCGATCCGCAGTTCCTGCGCATGCTGGTTGCGTATGAGGATCGTCGCTTCCAAGAGCATGCCGGCATCGACCCGCTGGCGCTGTTGCGCGCCGCCGGCCAGTTCGTCACCAATGGCCGCATCGTCTCCGGCGCCTCCACGCTTTCCATGCAGGTCGCCCGCCTGATCGAGCCGCGCGAAAACCGTTCGATGCTGGCGAAGCTGCGCCAGATGGCACGCGCCATCCAGCTCGAACGCCGGCTCTCGAAAGCGGAAATCCTCGATCTCTACCTGACGCTCGCCCCCTATGGCGGCAACCTCGAGGGCGTGCGCGCCGCAAGCCTCGCCTGGTTCGGCAAGGAACCGAAGCGGCTCACCGTCGCCGAGGCCGCCCTGCTTGTCGCCCTGCCGCAGCTTCCTGAAAAACGCCGGCCGGATCGGCACCGCGCCGTTGCGGAAAAGGCCCGCGAGCGCGTGCTGAACCGCATGGCCGTCTCCGAGATCATCGGCGAGGGCGAGGCCGAACGCGCGTCCGCCGAAGCCGTGCCGGATCGCCGCCGCCAACTCCCCTCCTACGCCGCCCATCTTTCCGAGCTGGCGCTGCGCAAGGACCCAAAGGCGATCAAGCACGAGACCTCGCTCGACCGCACGGTACAGGCCGGCCTCGAAACCGTCGCGCGGGAGGCGGCCGAACGGCTCGGCCCGAAAATCTCCATCGCCATGGTGATGGCCGATGCCCGCACCGGCGAAATCCTCGGCGAGGTCGGCTCGGCGGATTATTTCGACGGCAGCCGCGCCGGCTGGATCGACATGACCCGTATCCGCCGCTCGCCCGGCTCGGCGCTGAAACCGTTCATCTACGGCCTCGCCTTCGAGGAGGGCCTGGTCGCACAGGAAACCATCGTCGAGGATCGACCTTCCGATTTTTCCGGCTATCGCCCGCGCAATTTCGATATGACCTACCAAGGCGATGTCAGCGTACGTAAGGCGCTGCAACTGTCGCTGAACGTACCCGCCGTGCGCCTGCTCGAAGCCGTCGGCCCGACCCGCCTTATGGTGCGTTTCCGCCGCGCCGAGGTACAGGCCGTGCTGCCGCCGGGCGAGACACCGGGTCTCGCTATCGGGCTTGGCGGCCTCGGCATCACGCTGCGTGATCTTACCCAGCTCTATGCGGCACTCGCCAATCGCGGCATGCCCGTCCGGCTCGGCGACGGCATTTCCCGCGCGGCCGCGCAGATCGAGGGCGAACCGCTGCTCGACCCCGTCGCCGTCTGGCAGGTCTCCGACGTGCTCTCCGCCGTCACGCCACCGACCGGCAGCCGCCGCCTCGGCATCGCCTACAAGACCGGCACCAGCTACGGCTACCGCGATGCCTGGTCCGTCGGTTATGACGGCCGACACGTGCTCGGCGTCTGGGTCGGCCGTGCCGACAATGGCGCGGTGCCCGGCCTGACCGGCTACGGCGCCGCAGCCCCCATCCTGTTCGAGGCCTTCGCCCGCTCCGGCGTCGCCATCACCGCGCTGCCCCGCGCGCCGGCCGGCGCCGTGCGTATTGCGCAATCGGAGCTGCCCGCCAGCCTGCGCCGCTTCGCGATCACCGCCAATGGCCTCGTCGTCACCGCGGCACGCGAACCGGCACCGGAAATCATCTATCCGCCGGAAGGCGCCCATGTCGAACTCGGCGCCACGACGGGCGCGGACATCTCGCCGCTCGTGCTGAAACTGCAAGGCGGCCGCGCACCCTTCCGCTGGCTCGCCAATGGCAGGGTCCTGCCCGACGCCTCGCGCCGGCGCACGACGCAATGGATGCCGGAAGGTGCGGGTTTTTCGACGCTGACGGTGATCGATGCCGCCGGAAGGGCGGCGAGTGTGCGGGTGTTCATCGAGTAGCGCAGCCTGCCGCTTTAACCATAGCGATGGGATGACCACATGCCATGTTCCCTTCTCCCCCGCGGGGAGAAGGTGGCCCGAAGGGTCAGGTGAGGGGGTGTCCGAATGGCACGCTTGGCCTTTGTGCCTTCGGCATCCCCCTCATCCCGCTGCCGCGACCTTCTCCCCGCTGGAGAGAAGGGGCTCAATGACAACAGTTTCGTTCCACAGGCAATTTTCTTCCCTCGGGGACAGAAGGTTTGTCGAGGGGTAGAATTCCAAACGATGTCCGTCGGCCGCGATTACTTGCCGGAATCGCCCGGCACCCAGACAGGCTTGCGCTTCTCCAAAAACGCCGCAATCCCTTCCGCCGCCGCAGGCGTTTCCCAGGTATCCGCCAGCCGTGTCAGCGTCATCTCGATCAGCTTGTCGTCGATCGGTAAGGCGAGTGCATGGGCGAGCGCCTTGGCCGCGGCAACGGCCTCTGGCGACGCCGTGAAATAGGGCGCAATCTCCGCCTCGATCGCCGTATCCAGCCCATCCGCCGCAACGATGCCGCTCACCAGGCCGATGTCGCGGGCCGTCGGCGCATCGAACAGGCGGGCGGAGGTGGCGAAGCGCAGGAAGGCGGCAGGACCGATGCGCGCGGCGACATAGGGGCTGATCGTTGCCGGGATGAGGCCGAGACGGGTCTCGGTCAGGCCGAAGCGGGCGCCCTCCACGGCGATCGCCGCATCGCAGACGCTAATGAGGCCGACGCCACCGCCATAGGCCTGGCCGTTGACGCGGGCGACCAGCGGCTTTTTCAGATCGCGCAGCGCCTTCAGCATCAGGGCCAGCCGGCGCGCTTCCGCGATACGCTCCTCACGGGTGGCAGTGATCTGTTCCTTCATCCAGTTGAGGTCGCCGCCTGCGCAAAAACTCTCGCCCTCGCCGGTCAGCACGACCACGCGCACCGCCTTGTCGTCACCGAGCAGGCCAGCAATGGTGGTCAGTTCGCGGATCATCAGGCCTGAGAGCGCATTGTGTTGCGCGTGGCGGCGGAGCGTGAGGGCTGCTACGCCGCGCCTGTCGACGGATATGGAAATGGTCTCGAAATGCATGACTACCTCCTCCTCTAAAACATGCCGCGCAAAAATGTGCAGCGGCTTTGCGACAACGACATGCGAAAAATCAGGGACCTAAAGCGCGTTGCGAATCGCTAGCCACTTTTCCTGGAATCGCTTTTGCCGGTGACCTGCCGCGCAAAAGCAGCCGCCATTGCCAGCTTGTCCCGGTCTAGCCCCGTCTCGTAGCCTTCCGCCGCCAGCATATCGGCGACGGCGAGCGTATCCACATTGCCGCGCGCACCGGGCGCATAGGGGCAGCCGCCGAGCCCGCCGACCGAGGCATCGAAGACGGACAGCCCATGATCCAGCGCAACGCGGATATTGTCGAGCGCCAATCCGCTCGTATCGTGGAAATGGCCGGCAAGACTTTCCGGGGCGGCGACGGCGAGCACCCCATCCAGCATGGCCGCGACCTCGTTTGGACGCGCGCGACCGATCGTGTCGCCAAGGCTTACCTCATGGCAGCCGAGGCGCAGCAATTGTTCCGTCACCGCTGCCACCGCACGGGGCTCGACCGGGCCGTCATAGGGGCATTGCACGACGCAGCTGACATAGCCGCGCAGTGGAATGCCATCCGCTTTCGCGGCCTCCGCGACCGGTCGGGCGCGCTCGATGCTTTCGGCAATCGAGCAGTTGAGATTGGCGCGCGAAAAGCCTTCGGAGGCCGAGAGGAAGACAGCGACCTCATTGACGCCGGCGACCTTCGCCGCTTCGTAGCCCTTCATGTTGGGCACCAGCGCCGCGTAGGAAATGCCGGGCCGGCGCTCGATGCCCGCCATGACCTGCGCCCCGTCGGCAAGCTGCGGCACCCATTTGGGGCTGACGAAACTCGTTGCCTCGATGCGCGCGAAACCGCAGTCCGACAGGAGGTTGATCAATGCGATCTTGTCGGCGGACGGGATGATCGCCTTCTCGTTCTGCAAGCCGTCGCGGGCCGCCATCTCGACGATTTCGATGCGCCGGTTCATGCCGCCTCCTCGGGCTCCAGCGAGAGCAGAAGCGCACCCTCCGCCACCTGATCGCCCACCGCCACCGGCACCGCGGCCACCACACCGTCACGGGGTGCCGCCAGCACCAGTTCCATCTTCATCGCCTCCATGGTGACGAGCGCATCGCCCTTCGCCACACGTGCACCCGGCCCCACCGAGACGATGCGCACCAGGCCCGGCATCGGCGCCGAGAGCCGGTCGCCACCGGTCACCGTCTCGCCATGGTGGCTGGCCTCTTCGGCACGTACGAAGGCTTGGCTGTGACCGGCGAAAAAGACGACGATGTCGGCACGGTCGCTATGCACCATTGCCGGCAGGACGCGGCCATCGAGGTCCACCTGCAAGGAACAGCCGTTCGACGATCGAAGACGGATATCCGTTGCCAGGCCGTTGCGTTCGATGCGGAAGCGATCCTGGCCGAGGGTCGTGACGCGCAGGGCATGTTCCGCTCCGCCATGATCCAGAAAGACCGTCTGTGCGGCCTCGCCCCACAAGCGGAAGCCGCGGATATCGCCCCATGGGTCCGGGTCGGCCGGGGCGGCGAGGAAACCGAGCGCCGAAAGGGCAGCCAGTGCAAAAGCCTCCTCGGGGGCATCGGGTTCGGCCAGCAGCTCTTCGCCCGCCCGGCCGATCAGGCCCGTATCGACATCACCCGCGGCAAAGGCCGGCAGCAGGCACAGGCGGGCGAGGAAGCCGGCATTGGTCGTCACGCCGCCGACGCGGCATTGTTGCAGCGCCGTTTCCAGCTTCGCCAGAGCTTCCGCGCGGCTGCGGCCATGGGTGATGACTTTGGCGATCATCGGGTCGTAGAAGGGCGTGATGAGATCACCGGCCCGCACGCCGGAATCGATGCGGGCGCCGTCGGGCAGGTCGAAAACCGAGAGGCGGCCGGTCGCGGGCAGGAAGTCGCGCGCCGGGTTTTCCGCATAGAGCCGCGCCTCGAAGGCCCAGCCATCGATGGCAAGCTCCTCCTGCCGCTTCGGCAAGGGCTCACCGGCGGCGACGCGCAACTGCCATTCGACGAGGTCGAGACCGGTAATCGCCTCCGTCACCGGATGCTCGACTTGCAGGCGCGTGTTCATTTCCATGAAATGGAAGCGGTCCTGCCGCAAGCCTTCCGAAACGTCGGCAATGAACTCGACAGTACCAGCGCCGCTATAGTCGATCGCTGCCGCCGCGCGCACCGCCGCCGCTCCCATCGCCGCGCGCATTTCTGCCGTCATGCCGGGCGCCGGAGCCTCTTCGATGACCTTCTGGTGCCGGCGCTGGAGGGAGCAGTCACGCTCGAAGAGATGCACGACATTGCCGTGATTATCGCCAAAAACCTGCACCTCGATATGGCGGGGTTTCGCCATGTATTTTTCGACGAGCACGCGGCCATCGCCGAAGGCGCTTTCAGCCTCGCGGCGAGCGCTTTCCAGCGCCGCGCCAAAATCGGCAGGCCGCTCCACCCGCCGCATGCCCTTGCCACCGCCGCCGGCGCGCGCCTTGATCAGCACAGGATAGCCGATGGCCTCGGCCTCGACGGCGAGAAAGGCGGCGTCTTGCTTGTCGCCGTGATAGCCGGGCACCACGGGCACGCCCGCCTTTTCCATCAGCGTCTTTGCGGCATCCTTCAGGCCCATGGCCCGGATGGCGCTTGCCGAGGGGCCGATGAAGACGAGACCGGCCGCTTCCACCGCCTCCACGAAACCTGGATTTTCCGACAGGAAACCGTAGCCGGGATGCACCGCCTCCGCTCCGCTCGCCTTCGCCGCGTCGAGGATTGCCGTGATGTTCAGGTAGCTCTTCGCCGCTTCCGCAGGGCCGATGCGGATGGCCTCATCGGCCATTTCGACATGCAACGCCTCGCGGTCGGCGTCGGAATAGACGGCGACCGTTGCGACGCCCAGACGCCGGGCCGTGCGGATGACGCGGCAGGCGATTTCGCCGCGGTTGGCGATGAGGATTTTCCTGAACATCCTGACTTCCTATTGCGCTGCGATGGCTTCGACTTCGAGCAGCCACTTGCCGTCGAAGATCGATGCGATGACGACGCTCATCGCCGGAGCGTTCGCGCCGAGATACTCGCTTCGGATTTCACGATTGGCGGTCGCATGGTGCCGGTCGGAGAGAAAGGTGGTAACCTTGACGAGATCGGCCTTTGACATCCCGGCAGCCTTCAGCTGGGCGTCGATGTTGCGCCAGACGAGCCGCGCCTGGTCCTCGAAGCTCTCGGGCACCTTGTCGTCGTCCGAGACGGGGATCTGGCCGCTGATGAACAGCAGCGTCTTGAAATCCTCGATCTTCACGGCCTGCGAATAGCCGCCCCGCGGGGCGGGGGCGTTCTTGGCATTGACTGTTTCGCGCTTCATGGACTTGCCTCCTCTACATTCGGAAAATGCCGAAACGGGTGGGCTCGATCGGCGCGTTAAGCGCCGCCGAGAGCGAGAGCGCCAGCACATCGCGTGTCTTGCGCGGGTCGACGATGCCGTCGTCCCACAATCGGGCCGAGGCATAGAGCGGGTGGCTCTGGCGGGCGAACATGTCGATGGTCGGCTGCTTGAAGGCGGCCTCCTGCTCGGCACTCCAGTTGCCGCCGGTGCGCTCGATGCCCTCGCGCTTGACGGTTGCCAGCACGCCGGCCGCCTGCTCGCCGCCCATCACGGCGATGCGGCTGTTTGGCCAGGTCCAGAGGAAGCGCGGCGAATAGGCCCGGCCGCACATGCCGTAATTGCCGGCACCGTAGGAGCCGCCGATCAGCATGGTGAACTTCGGCACATTTGCCGTCGCCACAGCCGTGACGAGCTTGGCGCCGTTCTTGGCAATGCCTTCAGCCTCGTATTTGCGGCCGACCATGAATCCCGTGATGTTTTGCAGGAAGACGAGCGGAATACCGCGCTGGGCGCAGAGTTCGATGAAATGCGCGCCCTTCAGGGCGGCCTCTGAGAACAATACGCCATTGTTGGCGATGATGCCGACTTGGAGCCCGTGCAGGGCGGCAAAGCCGCAGACCAGCGTGGTGCCGAAGCGCGCCTTGAACTCGTCGAAGCGGGAACCATCGACCACGCGGGCAATCACCTCGCGCACATCATAGGGCGTGCGCGTATCGGCCGGCACGATGCCGAGCAGCTCTTCCGGGTCGTAGAGCGGGGCATCGCCCTCGCCGGATTTTGTAATCTCCGGCTTACGCGTATTGAGATTGGCCGCGATCTGCCGTGCAATCGACAAGGCGTGGCGATCATCGCGCGCCAAATGGTCGGCGACGCCGGAAAGGCGCGTGTGAACGTCGCCACCACCCAGATCCTCGGCTGTCACCACCTCGCCCGTCGCGGCCTTCACCAGCGGCGGGCCGGCGAGGAAGATCGTGCCCTGGTTCTCGACGATCACCGTCTCGTCGCTCATCGCCGGAACATAGGCGCCACCCGCCGTGCAACTGCCCATCACGACGGCGACCTGCGGAATGCCGGCGGCGGACATCTGGGCCTGATTGTAGAAGATGCGGCCGAAATGATCGCGATCGGGAAAGACCTCGTCCTGGTTCGGCAGGTTCGCGCCGCCGGAATCGACGAGGTAGATGCAGGGCAACCGGTTTTCCGCGGCAATTTCCTGCGCGCGCAGATGTTTCTTCACGGTGATCGGATAGTAGGTGCCGCCTTTCACCGTGGCGTCGTTGCAGACGATCATGCATTCGCGGCCGGAGACGCGGCCGATGCCGGCGATCATGCCGCCGGAGGGCGAGGCACCGTCATAGAGGCCGTGCGCGGCGGTGAGGCCGATTTCGAGGAACGGGGAACCGGGATCCAGCAACTGCGCCACGCGGTCGCGCGGCAACAGCTTTCCGCGCGCGACATGGCGCTCCCGCGCTTTCGCCCCGCCGCCGTCCATGGCAAGGCTGGCCGCCTCCTCGACAAGCCTCAGCGCATCAAGCATGGCCTTGCGGTTCGTCTCGAACGTTTCGCTGCGGGTGTTCACGGCCGAGGGGATGACCGGCATTACAGCGTCTCCTGAAAGATTTCGCGGCCGATCAGCATGCGGCGGATCTCGGATGTGCCGGCGCCGATCTCGTAGAGCTTGGCGTCGCGCAGCAGGCGACCGGTCGGATAGTCGTTGATATAGCCGTTGCCACCCAGCGCCTGGATGGCCTCCAGCGCGAGCTTCGTCGCCATTTCGGCGGAATAGAGGATGCAACCGGCGGCATCCTTGCGGGTCGTCTCGCCGCGGTCACAGGCGGCCGCGACGGCATAGACATAGGCGCGGCAGGCGTTGAGCGCGACATACATGTCGGCCACCTTGCCCTGCATCAGCTGGAACTCGCCGATCGACTGGCCGAACTGCTTCCGCTCGTGGATGTAGGGCACGACCACGTCGAGACAGGCAGCCATGATGCCGAGCGGACCGCCGGACAGCACGACGCGCTCATAGTCGAGACCGGACATCAGCACGTTGACGCCGCGCCCGACCGTGCCCATCACGTTCTCCTCCGGCACCTCGCAATCAACAAAGACCAGTTCACAGGTGTTGGAGCCGCGCATGCCGAGCTTGTCGAGTTTCTGGGCGGTCGAGAAGCCGGCAAAACCCTTTTCGATCAGGAAGGCGGTGATGCCGCGCGAACCCGCCTCGGGATCGGTCTTGGCATAGACCACCAGCACGTCGGCATCTGGCCCGTTGGTGATCCACATCTTGTTGCCGTTCAGCACGTAGCGCTGCCCACGCTTTTCGGCACGCAGCTTCATCGAGACGACATCGGAGCCGGCGCCCGGCTCGGACATGGCGAGCGCGCCGACATGTTCGCCGGAGATCAGTTTGGGAAGGTATTTCTGGCGCTGCTCGGGCGTGGCGTTGCGGATGATCTGGTTGACGCAGAGGTTGGAATGGGCGCCGTAGCTCAAGCCCACCGAGGCGGAGGCCCGGCTGATTTCCTCCATCGCAATGCAATGGGCGAGATACCCCATGCCGGAACCGCCATAGGATTCCGGCGCGGTAATGCCGAGCAAGCCGAGGTCGCCCATTTCCCGCCAGAGCGGCATGGGAAAATTGTTCGTGCGGTCGATCTCGGCCGCCTGCGGCGCGATACGATCCGTCGCGAAACGCCGCACGCTTTCGCGCAACGCCTCGATATCCTCCCCAAGCCCAAAACTCATGCCGGCGTCATACATGTCCGTCCTCCCCTTGCAGTCCTATGCGACTGCCTTTTCCCGTCCTGCCATATCAAAGGCCACACGCATTTCCGCTTCGCGCGCCTTCACCCGCTTCGCCGCGTCCTCCTTCACCGGCCCGTAGCCGCGAATCTCGCCGTAAAGCGCGGCAAGCGCAACGGCCGCGTCGAGGTTTTCACGACAGAGGTTTTTCAGCACATGCTCGACCAGCGCCGCGTAGTCGGTGATGAGCTGGCGCTCCATGCGGCGCTCGATGGTGCGGCCGAACGGGTCGAAGGCCGTGCCGCGCAGGCCCTTGAGGCTTGCGAGCACGCCGAAGGCCGGCACCATCCAGCGGCCGAAACGGCGTTTGCGCGGCCGGCCGTTCGCGTCCTCGCCCTGGAGGAACGGCGGCGCGAGGTTGAAGACGATGCGGTAGTTACCCTCGAACTGCTCCGAAAGCCCCGCCTTGAAGGCCGGATCGCTGAAGAGCCGCGCCACCTCGTACTCGTCCTTGTAGGCGAGAAGCTGGGCGTAGACATGCGCAACCCCGCGCGTCAGCCGGTCGTCCGGGCCAATCGCCTTTTCGGCATCCCGTACGCGATCCACAAGCGCCTTGTAGCGGTTGGCGAGGGCGGAATTCTGGTAGGCCGTCAGGTGTATCATGCGATGGGTGATGAGGTCTGCCGTCGCCATGGTCTCCAGTGTCGCGGTCCGCTTGTCCGGCTCCAGCAGGCGCTCGGCGCGGGCGGGATCGGCGGCAATCAGCCGGCCCCAGCCGAAGGCGGAGAGCGTGGCGTCGACCGCCACCCCGTTCAGCACGATGGCCTGTTCGATCGCCTGGCGGGTGAGCGGGATCAGTCCCTTCTGCCAGGCAAAACCGGTCATCAGGATATTCGTCGCCATCGCGTTGCCGGCAACCTTTTCGGCGACCGTGGTGAAATCGAGCAGGTGAGAAGGCTCCCGCAATGCGGCACGTACCGTGCCCTCGACGTCTCGTCGGCGGAAGTCGAAGTCCCGCTTGCGCACGAAATCGGCGACCGGCGTCAGCCTGGTGTTGACCACGCCCGTCGTGCGGTGATGATCGCAGAGCGTCACGGCATCCTTGGAGGAGGCCACCACGTCGTCGGCGGCGATCAGGAGGTCCGCGCCGCCCGTGATGATGCGGGGCGACGACACGTCCTGGTCGGAAAGGCCGATGCGCAGGTGGCTCATCACCGCGCCACCCTTCTGGGCAAGGCCTGCCATGTCGAGGATCATCGGCGACTTGCCGTCGAGATGAGCGGCCATGCCGAGGATGGCGCTGATCGTGAGGATGCCCGTGCCGCCGATGCCGGCGATGGCGATGTTGTAGGAGCGGTCGCCGATCTGGGCGATCTCCGGTTCGTGGATGCCTGTGAGGTCCGGGTTCGAGCGTGCCGTCTTGCGCAGCCGCCCGCCCTCCACCGTCACGAAGGAGGGGCAAAAACCCTTGAGGCAGGAATAGTCCTTGTTGCAGGTCGACTGGTTGATCTTGCGCTTGCGGCCGAGTTCCGTATCGAGCGGCTCGACGGAGACGCAGTTCGACTGGGTCGAACAGTCGCCGCAGCCTTCGCAAACGGCGGGGTTGATCATCAGGCGGACCGGCGGATCCTCCATCAGGCCACGCGAGCGGCGGCGACGCTTTTCGGCAGCGCAGGTCTGCACATAGACGATGGCCGAGCAGCCAGTCACGTCCCGGATGTCACGCATCACCCGGTCCATCTCGTCACGGTGGCGAATGATGACACCCGGCGCGAGCATGGAGGGCGAATAGGCTTCAGGATGGTCGGAGACGAGATAGATCGGTGCGACGCCCTCGTCATGCAATTGGCGCGTCACCGCCTCGGGGCTAAGTGGCCCATCGACAGCCTGCCCACCGGTCATTGCGACCGCGTCGTTATAGAGCAGCTTGTACGTAATATTGACACGAGCGGCGACCGACTGGCGCAAGGCAAGAATGCCGGAATGGTAATAGGTGCCGTCGCCGAGATTGACGAACATGTGTTTTTCGTCGGTGAAGGGCGCGATGCCGGACCACGGCACGCCCTCGGCACCCATATGCGTGAAGGTTGTCGTCTCACGGTCCATCCACTGCACCATGTAGTGGCAGCCGATGCCCGCCGCCGCACGGCTTCCCTCCGGCACTTTGGTGGAGGTGTTGTGCGGACAGCCGGAGCAGAAATAGGGCACGCGCTCGATGGGCGCGGCATGCGCCTTGCGGATCTTTTCGCGCTCCAGCAGGTAAGCGAGCTCGTCGGCGATCACCGTCTTCAGGCCGGCATCGAACTCCAGGTGCAGCAGGCGGGCGGCGATGGCGCGGGCGACCACGCCGACCGTCAGCGCCTGCGACAGGGGCAGAAAGGGATGGTCCTCATGGTCAAACTTGCCGATGATGCGGGGCCGTTCGCCGTGATGCCAGTTGAAGAGCTGCTGCTTGATCTGGTTTTCGATGATCTCGCGGCGCTCCTCCACCACGAGTACCTCTTCCAGCCCTTGCGAAAACTCGCGGACGCCTTCCGGCTCCAGTGGCCAGGGCATGCGGACCTTGTAGATGCGCATGCCGATCTCGGCCATTTCCGCCGGGCCGAGGGAAAGCTCCTTCAGCGCCTGAAGCACGTCCTCATAGGCTTTCCCCGAGGCGATGATGCCGAAGCGCGCCTTCGGTACATCGTGCGTCACCTCGTCGACCCGGTTGGCGCGAGCAAACGCGATGGCCGCATAACCCTTGTAGGTTTGTAGCCGCTCGTCCTGCGGCAGCGGCGGATCCGGCCAGCGCAGGCTGAGGCCACCCGGCGGCAACTCGAAATTCTCGGGCAGGACGAACTGCCGGCGCTCGCCGGCAAGATCGATGGAGGCGGTCGTCTCGACCGTATCGGAGATGAACTTCATGCCGACCCAGCAACCGGAATAGCGCGACATGGCAGTGCCAAGCAGACCGTATTCGACGAATTCGTGGATCGATGACGGATAAAGCACCGGCATCAGCGCCGACATGAAGGCATGGTCGGACTGGTGCGGGATGGACGACGACTTTGCCGAGTGATCGTCGCCCGCAAAACAGAGCACGCCGCCCTGTTTCGAGGTACCGGCGGCATTGGCGTGTTTGAAGACGTCGCCACAGCGATCGACACCCGGCCCCTTGCCGTACCAATAGCCGGCGACGCCGTCTTTGCGGGCACCGGGTGACAGATGAAGCTGCTGCGTGCCCCAGACGGCGGCGGCCGCCAGATCCTCGTTCACCCCCGGCCGGAACACGATGTCGTGCGCCGCCAGATGTTTGCCGGCTTTCGCCAGTTGCTGGTCGTAATTGCCGAGCGGCGACCCACGATAACCCGAGATGAATGCAGCAGTGTTCAGCCCCGCGGCACGGTCGCGCCGCATCTGAACGATGGGCAGGCGCACGAGTGCCTGGATGCCGGAAAGGAAGACCCTTCCCTCCTCCGCCGTATACTTGTCCTCGAGAGAAAAGCTCTGCTTCAGCATGACTTCCTCCTCGATGGCCATCCTCCACGAAAGCCATCCTCCATATCTAGGAGCCTACGCCGGGATTGGGAGGAGTGGGTCCTTATTTTCCCCTTGCAGCATCACGATTTAGGGATGGCGTCCGCAAAGCGGGCCTGTGGACGCAAAGCCATCCTACTGAGCCTTAGATCGGCACGCGGTGGGTGTTCTTCAGCTCATCGAGCGCGAAGCTCGAATTGACGAAACCGACGCCCGGCAAGCGCAGCAGGGCCTTCTTCAAAATCTCTTCGTACTGGCGCACGCTGCTGGTCAGCACGCGCAGCACATAGTCGTGCTCGCCGGTCATCGAGTAGCACTGCACGACTTCCGGCATGTTCTTCACCGCCTTCTCGAATTCGAGCAGCGTCACTTCGTCATGCTGCTTTAGCCGCACGAAGCAGAAGACCGAGACCTCGAAGCCGACGAGCTTCGGGTCGACCGCGACGATGCGGCCACGGATGATGCCGAGCCGCTCCATCTCCTTGATGCGCCGCCAGCACGGCGTATGGCTGAGGCCCACGCGCTCGCCGATCTGGGCGACCGTCAGCTCCGGTTCGCTCTGCAAAAGCCGCAGGATCTTGCGGCTCGTCTCGTCCATACCGCTCTCGCCCATCGCCTAGAAAAGCCCGCGGGAAGAAAGATTGCGCATCAGCGCGGCGATACCGAAGGTCCAGGGCGGGCATTCGGTAGAGAGACGTACCGTGTTGACCAGCGCCCCCAGCTCGGTATTCGAGATGGTGACCCGGTCGCCGGTCTTGTGGGTAAAGCCCTGTCCCGGCGCATCGCGGTCCTCGACTGGTGCAAAGAGCGTGCCCATGAACAGCATGAAGCCGTCGGGATACTGATGATGTTTGCCGATCGTCTGGGAGACGAGATCGAGCGGGTCGCGGCTGATTTCACGCATCGTGCTGCGGCCCTTCAGCAGGAAGCCGTCCTCCCCTTCGATCGAGAGGTCGAGATCGGCCTTGCGCACGTCATCGATCGAATAGGTCTCGTCGAACAGGCGAATGAACGGACCGATGGCGGAGGAGGCATTGTTGTCCTTCGCCTTGCCGAGCAGGAGCGCCGAGCGGCCCTCGACATCGCGCAGGTTAACGTCATTGCCGAGTGTCGCGCCCTTGACGCGGCCCTTGCTGTCGACGGCCAGCACGATTTCCGGCTCCGGGTTGTTCCACTTCGAAATCGGATGCAGGCCGACCGACGCACCCCATCCGACCGAGGCGAGCACCGGCGCCTTGGTAAACACCTCGGCATCCGGCCCGATGCCGACTTCCAGATATTGGGACCAGACGCCTTCCTCGATCAGCGCCGCCTTGACCTTGGCCGCCGCTTCCGAGCCCGCCTTGAGGTCGCGCAGGCTGTCGCCGATGATAGCCGTGACACGGCCACGCACCTTCTCCGCCACAGCCGGATTGCCCGCCGCCTTCTCCTCGATCACCCGCTCGATCATCGACCGCGCAAAGGTGACGCCACAAGCCTTCACAGCCTGGAGATCGCAGGGGGCCAGAAGATGAAGCCGCGAAAAGTCGCCCGCGCCTTCGACGGAAGCTTCGAGCGCGGCATCCAAAGTATCCAGGGGTTCGCAAGACGCAGAGCGCGCGACCGCCGCGGGATCATCGTTCTCCAGAAGATCGCGGATGGTGGGTATGGTCTTTGAGGTGATGTCGCAGAGCTTGCCGTCGCGCAAAACCACGACCGCCGGCCCCTGTACATCCGGCCGCCAGACGCGCCCGACAAACGTTCCTTGCGAAAAATTGCCTGCCGTCACCGCGCGTCCTCCTTGCCGGCTTTCGTCCTATCTACATGTCTTCGTGGTCGTCTAGGCACACTCTGCCGGACAGCAGGGCGTCTTCACCCACCCACAAACAGGTTTCGTACCTTTCTCAGGAAAAACCGGACACGCCTCTTTATGTTGTAGCCGCTCCAGTATTTTTCGGCAAAGCACGCATTCAAGATCGGCCTGCGCTTATAGGCAGCGGCGTTGACGAAAATTTCGAACAGATCGTCAAGTGCGGCTTCGGGCTTGTTGATGTTCGCGTCCAGCCACTCCGGATCCGGGCCGGTCGGCAGGACATCGTTGCGTATGCCGTCAAATGTCGCCTCCAATCCGCTGCCCTGAAACAGGAGGTTGCCAAACGAGGCCTTCCAACCGAAATCAGCGATGATCGCCGTCGGGATCTTTCGGCTGACGGCGTTTATCAAAAGCGTGCTCGCAAAGCCCAGGCACAGATCGCATCTGCCCAAAGCCTCCTGCGGCGCGTCGTATTTCACCACCAAGTTCCTGGGCAGCACTCCGCCGGGGCTTGAGGACAGAAGAAGTTTCGGCAGTTGGTATTTCGGGGGATGCGCAGAATTATGCCCGCTGTGGTCCCGGCACTGCACGATGAGCTCCCTGTCAGGCCAGGCGAGTGCATAGTCAACCAAAAATCGGGACAGGGCCGTCCTGTCCCCCTTGCTGTAAGGCACAACGTTCTGGTCGATGAAGAGAATCGTGCGCAGCGAAGGGCTTACCTCTGCACGCGGCTGAACGCCCATCAGAGACGGAAACCCGAGAAGGAAAGCGTTTTCGTCGCTCGCCCCGTGCTTTTTGCAAAACTTCTTGTAGTCCCTCACGTTGTTCTTCGAATTGAACAAGACAATGTCGCTTGCAACCCGATGGGAAAACCCGACATCCTGCCGGTAGAGCGTAACGCCGGCAAAACAGCTGACGAAGAGCGGCCTATCGCCACCTGACTGTTCGAATTCCCGCGTCACATTCCAGATTCGGCGTCCGGAACAGCAAAAAAACACCACATCACAAGCGGCGGCCCTTACGGATGCCGCAAGATTGCCGTCAGACGCATAGGAGAACCCTCCGGTCTTGCGCAGCGCTTTTGTGAGAGTGCCATTGACGACAATGTCTCGCCCCGAATCCCTTTCCAGGAACAGATACTGGACGCTGGCCCCCTTTGATAAAAATACGGGAGCGAGCCTGGCGGCGATATCCGCATAGGCGTCATAAGAGATAACGAATAGGATTTTCGGTTTTCTGGACATTTTCAAAGGTAGACGTTTGCGCCGTCGGACGGCGGATTCTGGTGACTGATCGCATTTCGCCCTCCGAAGTCAATCCCCCAGCACAAGCATACAACTGCCGCGAGCCGGTCTTGCAGCAAACGACTGCAAACAAGGACATCGAGCGGCTCGAGCCGCCTTTATCAATCTGCGCTTGCCTTGATCGAACGGCTTGCCTAAAAGAGAAGCCGACAAATGGCGATAAAAAGGCGCTAATCCATTGAAGAAAATGGGATTTCTTATTCCATCCGCGGTTAAGAAGTACGTTCGGCGCTGGCGCAAGACGAGTGGAAAGGGAGCGGACACTCCTCCTGATATCGTTGCGTTGCGTCAGCAACTGCTCAACTTCCCTCTCCAGTTCCCCGTAAACCAAATCCTCTATCGTGGGGAAAAAATCTGGCCGGTTTTCCGATTCGAGCTCTGGCGCACCCTGCGGGCAGTCTATGAGGAGCGGGACAGCAAGATCAATCCGCAGAAGCCCATGCTGCCGCCGGGATGGGAAAAGGAATACCGCGAGCGGTGCGGCGCCATCTCCATCGAGGAACTGGCGATCGATAGCCCACTCGACTTCCTGTTTTTCGTCAACCAGCGAGGCGTTGAGCAATTTTCGGGACCGGAAGGCATTTACAACCGTATCACGGACCCCGTTTTCGAAGCGGCGTGCACGGTTGGAACGGCACAGAAGATCGAGCTGCTCAAGAGCCGTGGCCCGTTGGAAACCAATCGTGTCCACCCCCCGATCTACCTGCTGCCGCCCCAACTGCGCAGCATCGGGCACATGCAATTGCTCGATGCGCCGTCAAACTTCGTCGGAATGCTGCAAGCCACGTTTCCGGCAATCCGGTTTCGCGACAACGATGTGCGCGAGATCGTGGAATGGTATTTCCATCAATACGACATCTACCACCAGATTCTCACGCGGATGCGCCCAAAATGCGTTTTCTTCATGGGGTTTGAGTTCCACCTTGCCCTGAGCCATGCGGCTGCCGATCTCGGAATCAAGAGCGTCGACCTGCAGCACGGCACGCAGACGGGCTGGGGCCCGCTCTACAAGTGGTGGGATGAAATGCCTCCGGAAGGGTACAAAATGCTCCCGGACTATTTCTGCGTCTGGGGAAAACGCGACTTCGACCATCTGTCGAAAACGATACCCGGTGCGAAACATCAGCCGATCATCGGCGGCTTTCCCTGGATGGACAGGCAAAAGGATCTCGGCACGCCCGTCAGCGACGCACTCAAGGCCAAGTTCGCAGACTACAAGAAAGTGATTCTGGTGACACTCCAGCACCAGAATGCCGTGCCGGAAATTCTGTCGGCCACAATCGCCCAAAGCCCTTCAGACTATCTCTGGCTGCTGCGCAAACACCCGAAGGGCCGTTCGCCCAAGGCAAGCGGGGCGCTTGCGGGCAACAATGTGGTCATCTCGCCGGAAGTCGACAATGTCGTGCTCAGCCACCTGCTTCCGCTCGTAGACGTCCATATGACGGCCGGGTCGACCGTCGTGCTGGAGGCGGACTATTTCGGTGTCCCCAGTATCGTGTGGGATGTTACCGGTGTGGAAAACTATGAAGAGATGATCGAAGAAGGTCTCGTGCACAGCGCTTACACAAGCGTAGAATGCGCCGCGATCCTGGCGACGCTCGAACGCCGTCCCTCCGCGGGCAGCGAAGCAATTTGCGTAACGGATACAGCAGCGGTGCTGCGCTCATTGGTGAAACTATGACAGAAAAAACTGCAGTCGACTTGCTGGTATACGGCCCGTGCTCCAATGCCGGCGACGTTCTCATTCATCAGACCTTCAATGCCCTGTTCAAGGATAGCCTGGACACGAAGTACCGCCACATCCGCGCGGACAAGCTGGGTTGCCCGACCGGCAACGTCGTGATCGGCCCCGGCGGCCTTCTCTCCGGCGCCTACCGGTCCGAGACAGCACCGGACGAATTGGTTATCCGGCACTTGAATGCAAAGACCCTGAATGCTTGGCAGAAAGCTGGCAAGAAGATCTTCTGCTTCGGCACGGGCACCAACACGCCCTTCGACGCGCACAAGAATGCAAAGCCGTTCTCAAGCGTCAGCGAACAGAACATCGCAAAGCTGGCCCACCTTGCCAAGCGCCTCTACCTGCGCGGCTCGCGCGATATTCTGCGCCTTTCGTCGCTTTGCGCCAGCGAGGACAGCGACAAGTTCGTCTTCCAGCCCTGTCCGTCGGTCTTCCTCGACCGTCTCTTCGACATCAAGCCGGAAACCAGCGATCGCATCGCCATAAACTTTCCGCTAAACACGGCGCTGACGAAAGAGACCGTCGCCAATCATCCGCTCAAGCGCTTCAAGGAATATGCGAACGCCCAAGGCCTCAAGGTCCACTTCCTCGACAACCACCCGATGGACATCAATCCCTATGTCCTGGAACTGTGCGACGGCACCACGCATGACGAAAGCGTCCTGAAGATCGTTGCCGCTGAAGGTTTTGGCGCATCGTCCGAACACAACAAGAAGTTCCAGGACGTGTGGATGGACTATGAAAGCCTGCCGGCGCGCTTCAACGGCTATCGCTTTGCGTTCGGAACGCGCCTGCACTCCTTCCTACCCTTCATGGCCTTCAATACCCCCACCGTTTTTCTGTCGCCGAACGAAATCCGCCGGCCGATGGGGATCGAGTACTTCCAGCATGCGGCCTTCAGCGCGGCGGTGCCGTGGTCGAACGCGCAGGGACAGGAAACCGTTGCCAGCATGATCGATCGGCTGAATTATTTCATGGCCCACGAAGACCGGTTGCGCGCCCATATTCAGGAACAAAGAGAACGCTTGTGGGCCATTACGCAGGCGAACAAGGCGGACATGCTCGAGCGTCTGAGCTGATTCATGCAGGCTAAGCCGGATGTTCTGCACTTCGAGGCCAACCCCGAAAGTGATCGCCTTCTGATCTATTTTGGCGACGCGGGCACACCGAAAGCAGATGCCGGCTTGTTCGCGCACAGCACGATGAACAAGCTGGTCCTGAGAGATCCCAAGCGTTCCTGGTACAACGGCCCGATCGCCGGGTTATCGGGAAATGCCGATCAGCTGGCAGACGTCCTGCGACGCTATGCAAGCCCCTTCGCGCCGGAAAATATCGTGATGGCCGGTGGCTTCATGGGGGCCTATGCTGCCCTGCTGTTCGGCTGCCGGCTGAGCGTGGGGAAAATCCTGGCCTTCGCGCCGCAGTTCCGCTTGCACCCAAAGCTGCCCTACGCCCCGAAAATGCCGGTAAAGTATGCGGATCTCTATGAAACCGTCGCCACGCGGCATGCTCGGACCGAGGTGGAAATCTGGTACGGAGCCGAGGAGATCGTGGATCTCTACCAGGCGCTTCCTGCGCTGGATATCGAGGGCGTTTCCCATCGGCCCCTGAAGGGCTGCATGCACGATGTGCTTGCCCCTATGAAGAATGAGGGGCGCCTCGATCGTTTCTACGAACACATTTCGGGCGCATCCTCCTTTCAATGGGAGCCCTATGACTTGTCCTTTCTGGACAAATCCATCATCAACTCCGCAGTTGAAAACTACTACATCCACAAGAAAGACGACGCCGTCATCGCCGCGCTGGCTCCCGTGGCGGGCACCTACAAGCTGTCGGCCGTTCATCATGCCCTCGGCCTGGCCTACTACCGAATGGGCAGGAAGGCCGAAGCGGAAACATGCTTCGACGACGCCGTTCTTGCCTGCGAAAACAATCACGCCGCCCACTATTACCGGGGCCTCAGCCTGCTCGACCGCAAAGCCTATGCGCAGGCGGAGGATTGTTTTGCCTCTGCCGCCGCTCACTCTCCTTCGCCCAACGCCCTTCGCTACGAGAAATTGGGCACGGCTCAGCGTCTGCAAGGCAAGCTCGACGTGGCCATGTCTACGCACCTGCACGCGCTTTCGTTAGACGACCGCCATGCAGCTTCGCATTTCCAATTGGGTATCATCTATCGGGACCAGAGCCTTTGGCAGGAGGCCTTGGCGCGCTTTGAAGAACATAAGCGCCTGCGACCGGATTCGGATGCATCCCAAAAGCAAATCGACCAGCTGCGCAAACAAATGGCCAAAAGCACGCGCAAGCCTGTCGAGCCGACGAAATTCGAGTCCCCGCCGGAAATCCTCTTCAACCGGATCAATGACGCGCCCGAAGTGACCCTCCTCCTGGGGTTTGCCAAATATATGTTTCGCGGCTTCCAGCGAAACAACATACAAATGAAGGGGGATTGGTATCTCGATCACGTCAAGGAAAATACGGAATATCTGAACCGGCATATCCGAAAGCACGACCTCACTGTCGTAAACATGATCGGAACGAGCAAATCCTGCACCGGCGCGTTTATATTCTCAGATGAACTCGCCAAGCGCTTTCCGAAGGTAAAATTCAACGTCTTTGCATTCTCTGCCTATACCACTCTGGATAAGGCGTTTTACGATGAGCACCAACTCAACAGGTTTCTTCCCGGTTCTCTTCTGAATATTTGGGAAAACCCCGGTAGGTACGCCTCTGCGCTTGCGCGCTATGGCGATAGTTCCCGGTTGGCGCAATCCGACAATGTTTCTCTGACATTGCTCTATCCAGAGTACAGCAGAGGGGGCGAAGCGGCTTTGGCGCAGCGTATGAAAGGCCGTGTCAACGCCCGTCTCCTGCCCCTGCCAGTGCGGACGCATTCCATTATCGCGCCGTTCTGGCATAAGCTCCTGGAAGGCCAGGAAATTGAGGTGTTCGAAGGGGTTGTGCGTCCGTTACCGCCACGGGACTACGCCTATTTTTCAGGTTTGCAGAACCATCCCGACTATACGTTCGACCTGTATCACATGCTGGACGATACGGATCGCTTTCTTGCGAAACTTGAAGATGCGAGCAAAGAATACGTTCTCACGCTCGGCAAGGCACCTTACTAAAGCAATTCCGGTGAAATCTGGTTCACCGGAATTGCTTTAGATTCTTGTTTTTCCCGCATTATCCGACGCCGAAGCGATGCCGCTTCGGCTGGAAATGCTCTAGACGAGCCGACACATATAACCCTTCTTCTCAAAGAGGGTGCTGGCGTTACCCGGTTGATTTCTTGGATGCCTCTAGCATCTCCTCACAACGGTGCAGATCCTCGATGGTATCGACGTCCACGGACGCGGCAGCACTCATCACATATGGAACACAGCCAGCGACATAAAAGCTCTTCTCGCGCAAAAGCGTCTCGGTGCGGATGATATAGATCGCACCGTTCTGGCGATAGATTTTCGGCAGTTCCTGGCGCGGCTTCGAGAGGGAGGCGGCGTCGAAGAGCGGTTCGAGCCTGCCGCTGCCGTCCACGCGAAAATTCTTGTAAGGATGGTGCTCTTCCTCGCACACGCTGATCAGCGCCGGCGCGTCTGCCGCCTCGTAGGCGGCGATGGCTTCTGCCAGATGGCGGGCGTCGCGCAAGGGCGATGTTGGCTGCAGCAGCACGATATGCGCCGGCTTTTGTCCTTGTTCGGCCAAGACGGCAATTGCGTGTTCGATCGCCACGAAGGTCGAGGCGCTGTCGGTCGCCAGAGCGGCGGGGCGGGCGATATGCTGCGCGCCGTGCTGGACCGAGACGGAGGCGATTTCAGCGTCATCGGTGGTCACGTAGACGCCGCCTACCGCCGCGCAACCGAGTGCTGCCTCAATGCTGTAGGCAATCAACGGCTTTCCGGCCAGATCGATGATGTTCTTGCGCGGCAGGCCTTTGCTGCCACCACGCGCCGGAATGAGTGCCGCATAGTTCATCGATCGTTCCTAAATCGCCGGCGCTCACCCGGCCGCGCCAGATATCAGAAGTTCGGGCTCATCCCAGGCTGGCTGTGCCGTGCTCGAACATGTTGCAATCGTACCGCGGCAGCCGATATTTTTCGTTGAGATCGGCCGCGTCAATGGATCGGGGCTCGACGCTGAACGCACATGACACACCAAGATCTCTCAGAATGTCCACCGTGTCACGGTTGAAGGCCTGGTCCCCGCCATAGGGATAGCAGAAGCTGTTTTCCGTCGCCTCGCCGCAGAGCGAGCGAAGAAAGCCGAAAGATTCGGTGATCTCTTCCCGCTGGGCGGCGGCATCGAGATGGCTGAGCAGGGTGTGGCTCTGCCCATGGCTTCCGATACCCATCCCGCCATCTGCCATCTCGCGGATGTGCTCGCGTGTGAGGTAGAATCGGGCGGCGAGATCGGGTTCGCTGCCGAAGACGCTCTCCATAAGATCCGCCAGAAGCGCCTCTTTGAAGGACGGCCTCACGTAATAATTGATGAGCTGCTTGGCGTGGGTCGTCGCCTGGTCGTTCTGCTGGCTCAAATAGGTCGTCGAGCCGAATTTTTCGCTTCCCTCGATGAGCATGCCGGGTTCGATCCGCTCGTGCAGCTTTTCGAGAAGAGCATCCCCGCCGAGATGACCGAGCAGCATGTGCACACGGTGTACGTCAAGCAGTGCGCCGCGGCGGTAGGGTCCGGAAGGCACATAGAACAGCCCCCAAAGGCCGCGTTCCTTCAGGATGGGATAGACATAGTTGTAGTGATCCAGCAGCCCATCATCGAAGGTCAGGATAACGCCCTTGGCCGGCTCGCCCGTCCGAACCGCGCGGTGGAAGGCTTCACGGTCGACGAAGCCGTAGCGCTCCTGGAAAAAGTCGAGCTGCCGGGCGAAATCGTCCGCATGAAGATAGCGGAAGGACGGAAGGTCGGGTTCGCTCTTGCGAACGTAGTGATACATGACGCCTAGCATGCTTGTATCCTGTTCGGGCGTTCCTGGTCGGCATCTCCACGAAGGAGGAGGAACGGTGCATCGCTCTTGAGAGCATAGCCGACATCAACATTGCGGGCTTCGAACGGCTCGAAGTAGCCGGGTATGATCGTTTCCCCGTCGCGCTTTTGCCAGCCAGCGGCAAGCAGATCCGCCTGGTCCCCGCCGGCGACGGTGAGATCGATATATTCGCACCCCTCCCGAACGACCAGGTCCTGCAAGGCGCCGGTGATCTCGGGCAGGAGCGAGACATCTCCCACCAGATCGACGATGCGCATCACCCGCGTGCCGTTGGCTTCCACCATCCGCATCACGACGCAGAGATCGTCGCCGGCCATAAACAGGCGGTACGTGTAGAACGGGTGTTCGCCGAAACGGCGGCGCAGATAGGCGCCCGACTTCACAGCAAGAGGACGTGGCGGCATCCAGTCGTCCGCAGGGCTCTTCTCCGTCAGCAGACGCTGCACGGGCAGGCGCGCTGCGACCTGTGGCTTAACGGCGATGGCGAAGTGCGAAAGGTCCGGATTGCACAGATAATAGTGGCTGAGCGTGCCGGTCCGCCAGCCGAGCATGCGATAGATCTTCTCGGCGACCTCGGTCACACCGAGCGTTCCGACAGCCTGCCAGTTCCCCTGTGCTTCAAGCGCCCGCAACAGAAGAAGGCCGACGATCGGGCTTTGCGCATCGTCGACCACCTTCCAGAGGGAAAGCCAGGCCACAGCGTTCGACGCAAGCGCGCCGTCATAGCGGGTCGTCGGAATGAAACCGAGCACGCCTTCGATCCGGCCCGAACTGTTGCGGGCCAGAAGGAAATTGTAGTCGTCGGTTTCCGGGCAGTAGTGCTGCCAGTCGAGAAGCGACTTGTGGGTCGCGAGGACGTGACCCTTACGCCAATGCGTATCGATGAACGCCATCAGGGCAGCGGCGTCTTCCGCTTTGGCGCGCGCGATGTTCAAAACGGTCCGCTCCTACGCATCCATGGAAATGGTGAGGAAATCCGGCTGCGGGTAGGCGCTCTCCAGGTTCCACCGGTAGAGGTTTTCCTCGTCTTCGGAAAGACCGCTTCGCTTGAGGAATTCCAGCATGGGCTGGTTGCGTTTGGTGGGCTGGAAGCGGGCAAAGCCGAGCTTGGCGCCCCGCTCAGTGGCCTTGGCGAAGGCGACGCCGAGCATCGCCTCCTCGACCTTCCGGCCCATGACGCGGCAGCTCATGATGAAATCCACCACTTCCGCTTCTTCGCCGCGCACGTCCAGCGTGACGATGCCCGTCAGGCCCGTATCGCCGAAGCGGTCGCTGACGCGGAAGCCCCAGAGGTAACGATCACCGTCGGCCACCCAGGCCGCAAGCTCGTTTTCGTTGGCACGGCGCGTTGCCAGGTTGAACTGGTTCGTCTTGTTGAAAAGCTGGACGATGCGCGCCTGATTGGCGCTGTTCAACGGCGCGATCTGCACCTTCATGTCGATGGAGCGGAGCCAGTCCTCTTCCGACCCGGCGTTCTGCTGGAGTTCCTGCCGGGCGCGCTCTTCCACGAACATGACCGCGCGCTTCTTGTCTTCCTCGCTCAGCGCAGGAAGATCGAAGCAGGTCAGGGCATGCAGCGCCCTGGTATAGTCGGTCGGATCCTCGGGCCATTCGGGCACCAAGACATCCGGCAGCGCTTCGCGCACACGCGCGCGCTCAGCCGGGTTGTCGTCGAGGAAGACCACCGAAGCGAGGCCGAGGTTCACGGCCTTGGTGATCTCGATGATGTTTTGCGCCTTGTCCTGCCAGTTGATGCGCCAGCAGGCGAAATCATCCTTGCGCAGCACCATTTCGGGATGCTTCTCGATGGCTTCGAGTGCATTGCTTTCGTAATTCTTGCTGGCGAGGGCGAGAATGATGCCCCTGCGGGTCAGCGCCTTGAGGGCGCGCTGAAAATCGACATGGGCCTCGCCGACATGGTCGTGTCCGCCGAGCTTGAGGCCTTCCCAGCCGACATCGCCGAGAATGCCGCCCCATAGCGTATTGTCGAGGTCGACCACGATCAGGCGCCGCGAGGTTCCGCTGAGGCCATGGATGGCGGCGGCGATCTCGCGGGCGCAGACTTCAAAGAACGGCAGGGTGAAGGGCACCTTCCCGGCATACCAGAAGCGCGCATTCGTCTTCGGCGCATCGAAGTTGATCAATACACGTTCAATATCGAGCAGGAAAACATTGTTTACATCCGCCAGCTGATCCGCAAGGCGGTTGTTGGCGCGGTTCACCGCGTAGCGCAGTCCCTGGCCCGGACGATAGTCGGCCATACCGTGCCCACGCATGCCGAGCGGGATGCTCCAGGAAAAGACCAGGACCGTTTCCTGGTGGCGGGCGGCCTCGCGCAGTTCGGATGCGAAGTAATCGACATCCCGATCAAGCGCCGCCTTATCGACGGGATCGAACTGCGAAAGCGCCTGGAACGACGGCAGCGTGTTTTCGATGCGGCTGAAAACCACCAGCGTTTCTGTTGCCGCCGGATGCTCTTTCAGGCCCTGGAAGACCTGGCCGTAGGGGGCGACGGTCACTTCGGAACCGGGAAGATGCTTCAGAAGGAGCGGCTTGAGGAGGTCAGCCGTGAAATCCGCCAGAATGCGATATTTGCGAGCCATGGATGTCACCTGGGGGCTTCGTCAGACGCGCGCTGCGATATAGGCAGCAACACCACTGAATTTCTGGAACTGCTCTTTGTTTTTCTCATCGGCGAGGGCCGACAAGAGATCGATGCGGCCGCCCGCATCCTTGACGAACTGTTCGAGATTGATCGTCAGGGTCAGCACGTTCACGGAGTCGAGCGGGCTTTCCTCAGCGATGAACCATTCGTCGAGAGAGCGCTGCAGCAGCTCTTCGCCATGCATGGCGTTGATCGAATCGATGGCTTGGAGAATAGCGTTCTCAATTGCGGGAGCTGTCGTCATGGATTGTAAAGATCACACGTTTCCTAGAGAGGAGGCACCTGTTAGCACCCTTTTTCGGCGATGTCGACGCGCCGGCCGGCAAACAACAGGCGACTGGCGAACAGACCGGAATTGCCAGTTTTGCGGGGACTGACGGCCGAAAGCGTTTTCGCTCTTTAGATTTGCGAGAACGCTTTCTGCCGCAATTTTTCAGCCCGCCGTCGAAGATAGGGCAGCGCCGGCTTTTCCGGCAATTGCCTTAGTCGTTGAAGTTCTTCTGCATGGGGGCTGCCCAGAACTCCCGGGTATCCAGGATGTCAGCAAACAAGAGTGCCGCATTTCCGCTGCCGAAGGCGTTGTCCCGCTCATAGCGACGACCCCACTCTTCCTGCAGGAACTTTTCGATCCCGGCGACATCCAATGCAGACGTATGGGTGATCGACCCGGCCACCGACCTGTTACTCTGGCGCGTTCCCAAATCCAGGCTGGGAACACCGAGGAACGGCGCCTCGCGCACACCCGCGCTGCTGTTGCCCACGATGGCCTTTGAATTCCTCATGAGCTCGGAGAAATACGCGAAGCGCATGTTGGGAAGACGCCGAAATCGAGCATCGTCCAACCGTTCAATCTCGGCAAAAATCGCTTCGCTGCCGGGATCGTTGTTGGGCGAGATAACAACGAAGTTCCTGCCACTGGCGTCGAGTGCGTCAAACAGGGCCTTGGCCTGCGCACCCATCGTATCACGCTCGGACGTCACGGGATGGAAGGTGACGATTCCATATTCCTCGAAGGGAATTTCGTAGTGACGATGCACGTCCTCGAGCGTCACGCCGGACGGTCGACGATGAAAATCCAGCTCAGGCGAGCCGATATTGTAGATACAGTCCGGATTCTCGCCGAGCGCCATGACGCGCACCTTCGCTGCTTCCGAGCTGACGAAATGGTAGGTGCAGAGCTTGGAGTTGCAGTGCCGGTAAATCTCGTCGATCGTACCGGAAACCTCACCGCCCTCGATATGGGCGGAGCGGATGTAGTTCGTCGCGCAGACCAAGGAAACCGCCAGCGCCTCGATCCGATCGCCGTGAACGATGACGAGATCCGGCCTGTGCTCGTAAACCCAGTCGGAAAAGCCCAGCACCGTCTTGGAGAGGATCAGATCCTGCGGATCACCGAGCCGCTGGTTGATGAACTCATGAACCTGAATGCCCGGAAGCCGCTTTACCTCTTTCTTGGTCGCACCGTATTTTTCCAGCATATGCATGCCGGTGACGAAAAAAGAGACGTTGTGGCCTACCGCCTGCGCTGCCAGCGCAAGCGGCTCGAGCTTGCCGAAATCGGCCCGCGTCCCCGTCACGAAGAGAAGGCTCTTCGCCATTTTCGCGTCGGATGTCATTGACCGAAATCGCTCCAGCGAAGCTGCTCGTTCCGGCTCCGGTCGACCTTGATCGTCTTGCCGATCAGTTCATCCAGTTTGTAGCCCGGAATGTCACCGTTGCCGGGGCGGCGTGCCCATATGTCGTCTTCGGTAATCACGTGGCCGGCCTTCAGGGCGCGCTCCGCGACGACCGAACTTCTTGCGAAGCGGTAGACGGACTCTTCCGGGCCGGAGCGACGCTTCTCGTTGTGCAGGGCGATGTGAATTTCGCGCGAGCGATCGATGAGGAAACGCAGTTCCGCGGGGTCCATCGAGCAGGAGATGTCCGGACCCACACGATAACGCGTATCTGTGAAATGACGTTCCAGAATGCAGGCGCCAAGGGCGACAGAGGCCAGCGCCATTTCCGGCCCGATGCTGTGGTCGGAAAAGCCGACGATCGCATTAGGGAAGGCTTCCTGCAGGTCGCGTACGCCGCGCAGCGACACGATTTCCGGCGGGGACGGATAGAGATTGGTGCACTCGAGGAGGGCATATTCGATGCCAGCACGGTCGAGCACCTCGACGGAGGCGCGGATCGTCTCGATCGTCTGCATGCCGGTGCTCATGATGACCGGCTTGCCGAACGAAGCGATGTGCCGCAGCAGAGGGATGTTGTCACACTCGCCGCTGCCGATCTTGAAGGCGGGCACGTCGATGCTGTTGAGGAAATTCGCGGCCTGGCGGGAGAATGGCGTCGATATGTAGATCAGGCCCAGGTTCTCGGCATACGTCTTCAGCTCGGCCTCGTCCTCCAGGGACAGGGCGCAGGACTGCATCACATCCCAGATCGAAATATCCGCGTTCGGCGGGAAGATGTTTTTGGCTTCCTCAGTCATTTCGTCTTCGACGATATGCGTCTGGTGCTTGACCATTTCGCAGCCGCTGTGCGCCGCGGCAAGCACCATCGACTTCGCAACCTCAAGGCTGCCGCCGTGGTTGATGCCAATCTCCGCAATTACGAGCGGCGGAAAAGACGGACCGATTTCGCGCGTCCCGATTTTCATACTTCTATCCCTTCGATCACTGTTCTTTCGCACTGACGGAATTTGCCGGGGGAGTCAATATTGGGTGACTCAGGGCTTATGAACGTTTCAGTGCGCGTGTTTCATGCTTGCATCGCCAGTGCCATCCGTTGCGACAACGGAAGGTCGAAGGCGGGCGCTGCCACGGCCAGAAAAGGGAGACCAAATAATAGGGCAGAAGAATGGTGCTGCTAGAGAGATTTGAACTCTCGGCCTCTCCCTTACCAAGGGAGTGCTCTACCCCTGAGCTATAGCAGCGTCCGGCGAAACAAGGTTGCTCCGCGTAAGCGAGGGCCTATTGCCATAGCTCACCCGGCAGTGCAAGCGGCGATTTCGCGATTGGTGCAACAAATGTGATGCGTACCCACTTTTATACGGGGTCGGATTCATTCAGAGAGTATGCATGACCGACAAGGAAGAGACAAAAACCAGGAAGATCAGGACCGAGGCGGAGATCCGTGCGGAGCGGCTGGCAAAGACGCTGCGCGACAATCTCCAGCGCCGAAAGCAGCAGGCACGCGCCCGGCGCTCCGGCGCGGCGGATGAAACGACAGGACTGCCTGCCGCAAAAAAAGACGAATCGGACGGTTAGTCAGGCTTGTCTTCGCCATGAAGGCCAAGGGGGTGGTTTGCGAACCGGGCGCGCGAAAAAAACGGGCGGCGGGCACGCTCTTCATTTTTCGCTCGCGATGTTCTAAAGAGCCGCCATCTCCGAAAGCCGATATTCTTTGAGAAAGGCGGGCCCGGCCCGTAATCGCACATGGATCGTATCCGAATTGTAGGCGGCAACGAACTGAGGGGCACGATCCCGATTTCCGGCGCCAAGAACGCCGCGCTGCCGCTGATGATCGCGTCGCTTCTGACGGACGACACGCTGACGCTGGAAAACGTACCGCATCTCGCCGATGTCGAGCAGCTCATCCGCATCCTCGGCAACCACGGCGCCGACATTTCCGTAAACGGTCGTCGTGAGCGCCAGGGCGAAGGTTATTCTCGCACTGTCAATTTCACCTCGCGCAACATTGTCGACACCACGGCGCCCTACGAGTTGGTCTCGAAGATGCGCGCCTCGTTCTGGGTCATCGGCCCGCTGCTCGCCCGTGAAGGCAAGGCTCGTGTCTCGCTGCCGGGCGGCTGCGCCATCGGCACGCGACCGGTCGACCTGTTCATCGAGGCGCTTGCAGCCCTTGGCGCGAACATCGAGATCGACGGCGGCTATATCGAGGCGACGGCGCCGAAGGGCGGCCTGATCGGCGCGCGTTACACATTCCCGAAGGTTTCCGTCGGCGCCACGCATGTTCTCATGATGGCGGCAACGCTTGCCCGCGGCACGACGGTGATCGGCAACGCCGCGCGCGAGCCGGAAGTGCAGGACCTTGCCAAGTGCCTGAACGCCATGGGCGCCAAGATCACTGGCGCCGGCACCGCGACGATCACCATCGAAGGCGTCGACCAGCTTTCCGGCGCGCGCCACCGCGTCCTGCCCGACCGCATCGAGACCGGCACCTATGCCATGGCGGTCGCCATGACCGGTGGCGACGTCGTGCTGGAGGGCACCGACGCCTCCCTGCTCGACACCGCGCTTGAGGCGATCCGTCGCTCCGGTGCCGAGGTCACCTCCACGGAGAGCGGCCTGCGCGTTGTGCGCAATGGCGGCGGCATCAAGCCGGTCGACGTGGTGACGGATCCCTTCCCCGGCTTCCCGACAGATCTCCAGGCGCAGTTCATGGGCCTGATGACCAAGTCGAGCGGCATTTCGCACATTACCGAGACGATCTTCGAAAACCGCTTCATGCACGTGCAGGAGCTGGCCCGCCTTGGCGCGAAAATCTCGTTGTCCGGCCAGACGGCCAAGATCGAGGGGGTCGAGCGACTGCGCGGCGCCCCGGTCATGGCGACGGATCTGCGCGCCTCGGTCTCCCTCGTCATCGCCGGCCTTGCCGCCGAAGGCGAGACGATGGTGTCGCGCGTCTACCATCTCGACCGTGGCTTCGAGCGGCTGGAAGAAAAACTCACGCGCTGCGGCGCCATCGTCGAGCGCGTCAGCGATTGATCTTCGAACGCGGCGGAGTTGCAGTCCGCCGCACTCCGTCCTATCTCGTGGAATAGATCGGGATGCCGCAGATCCGCGGCGTCCCCGGGAAGGACTACCCTATGGACAGCCTGAAATTGCTTGCTCTCGACGCGGAAGACCTTTCCGTCGTCTCCGCCCACCTGCAGGATGCGGTCTTCAAGACCGACGGCCTCTCCTATGACGCCCGCCACCACGTCTTTTCGGTCGTCGTCAACCGCTTCGTCTGGGAAACGGCCGCCGGCCGCCGCAAGGCCTTCGAACGGCGCCGCGCCGTTGTCGCCTTCAAACGCGTCAATGCGGTGCGCTCGCTCGGCATCGACCGCAAGGATGCCGGCGCCGTGCTCTCCCTGCTCGCCGTGAACTTCGCCCAGAAGGACGATGGGCCGGACGGCACACTGGAACTCGTCCTGTCGGGCAACGCCTCCATCATGCTCGATGTGGAATGCGTCGAAGTTCAGCTTGCAGATACCGGCGGAGCGTGGGAAACCAGTCTGAAACCCCGCCATCCGGCGGTTTGAGGCATGGATCCGGCGCTTTTCGCCGGGAGACGACAGGACGGACGACTTGGCGATCAGACTTGACTACCAGAGCAGCGATTTCGAAAACCGGTTCGCTGCCTTCCTGACGACCAAGCGCGAGGTCTCCGAAGACGTCAATGCGATCGTCCGCACGATCATCGACGATGTTCGCGCCCGTGGTGACAGGGCACTCGCCGAGTACTCCAAAAAATTCGACGGCCTGGACTTTGCCGTCACCTCCATGCGCGTGTCGCTCGAGGAGATCGACGCCGCCTTCGATGCCGTCGATGCCAAGATCATCGCAGCGCTCGAACTTGCCGCCCAGCGCATCGAAAAGCATCACGCCCGCCAGAAGCCGAAGGATGACATCTACGAGGACGATATCGGCGTCGGCCTCGGCTCGCGCTGGACGGCAATCGATGCCGTCGGCCTCTATGTGCCGGGCGGCACGGCAAGCTATCCGAGCTCCGTGCTGATGAACGCCGTGCCGGCCAGGGTCGCCGGCGTGCCGCGTATCGTCATGGTCGTGCCGGCGAAGGAAGGCGCGATCAATCCCGCCGTGCTCGCTGCCGCCCGTATTGCCGGCATCGACGAAATCTACCGCATCGGCGGCGCGCAGGCCGTCGCGGCCCTCGCCTACGGCACCGAAACGATCGCACCCGTCGCCAAGATCACCGGCCCCGGCAATGCCTTCGTCGCAGCTGCCAAGCGTCATGTCTTCGGCACGGTCGGCATCGACATGATCGCCGGCCCCTCCGAAGTGCTCATCATTGCCGATGCCGACAACGATCCGGACTGGCTCGCCGCCGACCTGCTCGCCCAGGCTGAACACGATGTCGGCGCCCAGTCGATCCTCGTCACCGACAGCGTAGACCTTGCCAATGCCGTCGAGGCCGCCGTCGAACGGCAGCTGAAGACGCTGGAGCGCTCGGAGACGGCCGCCGCCAGCTGGCGGGATTTCGGCGCCGTCATCCTCGTGCCGGACCTCAAAAAATCGGTACCGCTGGCAAACCGCATCGCCGCCGAGCACCTGGAGATCGCCACAGCCGATCCGGATGTGCTGCTGCCGCAGATCCGCAATGCCGGCGCCATCTTTGTCGGTCGCCACACGCCGGAAGTCATCGGCGATTATGTCGGTGGGTCGAACCATGTGCTGCCGACCGCACGCTCGGCCCGTTTCTCTTCCGGCCTTTCCGTGCTCGACTACATGAAGCGCACGTCCATCCTGCGCCTCGGCCCCGATCAGTTGCGGGCGCTTGGTCCCGCCGCCATCACGCTGGCCGAAGCCGAAGGGCTCGGCGCCCATGCCCGCTCCGTCGCCATCCGGCTCAACCTGGAGACATGAGGCCATGGGCACGACGGGCAGCTTCCGCCTCTGCGACGTGGTGCTGGACGACACGATCGGCCGCGCCACGCCGGATGTGGAGCACGAGCGTGCCGTTGCCATCTTCGATCTCATCGAGGAAAACACCTTCGAGCCGATCGGCCATGCCGGCGGCCCTTATCGCCTGAACATTTCGCTTCTCGATTCCAAGCTGGTCTTCACCGTCCGCACCGAAGCCGGCGAGAATGTCGCCACCCACATCCTTTCGCTGACACCGTTCCGGCGCATCGTGAAGGACTATTTCCTGATCTGCGAGAGCTATTACCAGGCGATCCGCTCGGCGACACCCAGCCAGATCGAGGCGATCGATATGGGTCGGCGCGGTATCCACAACGAGGGCTCGCAGACGCTGGTGGACCGGCTCTCGGGCAAGATCAAATTCGACTTCGACACCGCCCGCCGCCTCTTTACGCTCGTCTGCGTTCTCTATTGGCGCGGGTGAGCGGATGGAGGGCGTTTCCCCGGCACTGCAGGAAACCCGGTCGCGAACACCCCGCTCGCTTCTCTTCATGTGCCGTATGAATGCCGTGCGCTCCCCGATGGCCGAGACGATCGCCCGCAGCCTGCTGCCCGGCACCTATGTCGCCTCTGCCGGCGTGCGCCCCGGCGAGCGTGATCCCTTCGTCGATGCGGTGCTCGACGAGGTCGGCCTCTCGCTCGGCCGCCATGCGCCACGGTCGCTCGATGAACTGGAAGACGACTATTTCGACCTCATCGTCACGCTGGCGCCCGAAGCCCACCATGCAGCCCTCGAACTCACCCGCTCGATGGCGGTCGACGTCATGTACTGGCCGACGCCTGACCCGACGGTTGCGACCGGCACGCGCGAGCAGATTCTGAGTTCGTACCGCGAGGTTCGCGAATTCCTGAAAACTCTGATAGAGAAGCGCCTGAAAGACCCGGGCTGAGCCTCCAGGGGCCCGATTTTCGGCAAATGCAGAAACCCGGCGCTTCGGTGTTCACAAAGCACCGGGGATTGTGTAGTTTCCGGCAAATTTTTCGAGGCGGGCATACGGCTCGCCCTCATCCACCCTACAGGAATATCATCACAAGATGGCAAAAGAAGAAGTCCTCGAATTCCCCGGCACCGTGACGGAACTGCTCCCGAACGCAACGTTCCGCGTCAAGCTCGAAAACGAGCACGAGATCATCGCGCATACCGCAGGCCGCATGCGCAAGAACCGAATCCGCGTTCTCGCCGGCGACAAGGTTCTGGTCGAGATGACCCCGTACGACCTCACCAAGGGTCGCATCACCTACCGTTTCAAGTAAGCCAAAAGGGGCCGCGCCCTCTCCCGGTCTTTTGGCCGGCGTGCAAGAAGCGGCGCCCCCCGGAGCTTTCCCGGAGACCCCATGGCGCAGACCGATACGCTCATTCTTGCCTCCGGCTCGCCTCGCCGCGTCGAACTGCTCGCGCAGGCCGGCATCGAGCCCACGCGCCTGATGCCGATGGACATCGACGAGACGCCGAAACGCGCCGAGCATCCCCGCTCGCTGGCGCGGCGTCTCTCGACCGGCAAGGCTCAGGCGGCGCTCGCTGCCATCAAGGGCGATCCCGCCTTTGCCGGCAGCTACATCCTTGCCGCCGACACGGTCGTCTCGGTCGGCCGCCGCATCCTGCCGAAGACCGAGATGATCGACGAGGCGTCGAGCGCACTCCATCTTCTCTCCGGCCGCAGCCACCGCGTCTTCACCGGCGTGTGCCTGATCACGCCGGACCGCACCGTGCGCCAGAAGGTCATCGACACCAAGGTGCGCTTCAAGCGCCTCTCGACCACGGACATCGAACGCTACCTCGCCTCCGGCCAGTGGCGCGGCAAGGCGGGTGGCTACGCCATCCAGGGCATTGCCGGCAGCTTCGTCGTCAAATTGGCGGGTTCCTACAGCAACGTCGTCGGCCTCCCCCTCTACGAAACGCTCGCCTTGCTTTCCGGCGAAGGTTTTGACGTGCACGCCGGCTGGGCGGACGCCTGACATGACGGACGAAAGCAAAAATCCGGCCGCGACGGTCGCCCCCCTGCGCAAGGCCATCCCCTGCCCGATCTGCAAGCGGCCATCGGCCCGCGAGCACTATCCCTTCTGCTCGCCGCGCTGCCGCGATGTCGATCTCAACCGCTGGCTCTCCGGTTCCTACGCCATTCCCGTTGCCGATGACGAAACGAAGGCCGACGAGGATGACATGTGACGCCTTTGTCACACGGCAAAAACACAATCTTTTCCACAACTTGCAAGATCCGTCATTTTTCCCGCAAAAAACAGCCCACAGGGCTGGACACATTTTTGCAAGATGCTATAACCCCGCTCGCTCCCGGGGCGAAACCAAGCGCCCCACGGATTTCCAAGCGAAATCCACATAGATGCCCGGATAGCTCAGTTGGTAGAGCAGCGGATTGAAAATCCGCGTGTCGGTGGTTCAAATCCGCCTCCGGGCACCATTTCTCCCTTTTATAGCTGGAAGCTGGACTGACTCGGTGAGTTTGGGTTTTCCACTCTGACGCGCCCTCCCATCACAGAATTCGATAGACCTGTCAGCGAAACTCGCGTGAACGGGCTCGCGAAACCGGATAGACCTTGGCCGTCTCGCCTCTCCTGGCGACGGCCGGAATCCAGTTGCGGAGTTTTCATGAGCATCGTCGAAAGCCTTAGCCCCCGTTCGCTGCGGGCGCCGGAGAGCGGGATCGTCGAAGTCGTCAATTATGCGCGCGGGCGTGAGGGGCTGATCCCGCTTTGGGTCGGCGAAGGGGATCTGCCGACGCCGCAGTTCATTGCGCGCGCGGCGTCCGAGGCGCTGCTTGGGGGTGAGACATTCTATACGTGGCAGCGCGGCATTCCCGAGCACCGGGCGGCGCTATCGCGTTATTACGCCAGGCGCTTCGGCAAGGTACTGCCGGCCGAGCATTTTTATGTCGTCGGCTCCGGCATGCAGGCGATCAAGCTTGCTATCGAGGCGCTCGTCTCACCCGGCGACGACATGGTGTATCTGACGCCGGCCTGGCCGAATTTCGCGGCGGCAGCGGAGCTTTCCGGGGCCAATCCGATTGCCGTGCAACTCGATTTTACCGGCGGGCGCTGGCAAGTCGATCTCGATCGCGTCGAGGCGGCAATCACGCCAAAGACCCGCGTGCTCTTCGTCAACACGCCGTCCAACCCGACCGGCTGGACGGCGACGCGCGAGGACCTGGAAAACCTTCTCGCCATCGCACGGCGCCATGACCTGTGGATCATGGCCGACGAGATCTATGCGCTCTATCACTATGCCGGTGGACGCGCTCCCTCCTTCCTCGATGTGATGGAGGATGGCGACCGGGTCATCTTCGTCAACTCCTTCTCGAAGAACTGGTCCATGACGGGCTGGCGCGTCGGCTGGATCGTCGCGCCGCCGGAAATGGGCCAGGTGCTGGAAAACCTCGTGCAGTATTCCACCTCCGGCGTGCCGCAATTCCTGCAGCAGGGTGCGATTGCCGCGCTGGACGAGGGCGATGCCTTCGTGCAGGCGAATATCGACAAGGCGGCCAGGAATCGTGATGTCTTCTGCGATGCGCTGATCGCCACAAACCGGGTGGAGACGCTGAAGCCGGACGGCGCGCTCTATGCCTTCCTCAAGATCGACGGCGTGACGGATTCGCGCCTGACGGCGCTCGATATCGTCGACCGCACCAATGTCGGCCTTGCGCCCGGCACGGCCTTCGGCCCTGGCGGCGAACTTTTCATGCGCGCCTGTTTCCTGCGGGACCCCAAACAGGTCGAGGAAGCGGCCGACAGGCTGGCGCGCTACATCGCGGCGCGCTGAGATGGGTCACAGATGGTCGAGCACGAAGTCGGCGCGCTCGACCACCGACACCTTGGGCAAGATGACCGTCTCGTATCCGAGGGTGGGATAGAGCTTTTCGAGCCGGTCATATTCTTCCAGGGCGGCATCGAGGCCATGGCGGCGCTCCGCGTCGCCGGCATAGATGTCCGGCCAGGGCGGAGTGAGGAAAACACCCCTGTTGTAGCGATGCCCGGCCGCCGGCCCGGCCAGGACCGGCTCCCCGCCTGACGCCTCAAGCGCCGATGCGGCATCGACCAGGCCACGATCGAAAAAGACGAGCCCCGGGTGATCGCGCATCGCTTCGCGGTCAGCGAGCGCCATGGCAATGGCGCGACGGGCGAAGGCAGTGAGATCAAGCCACGGCAGGGCCTCGCCACCACTTGCCAGTTCCTCCTGCACGATGCGGCGTCCCGGTTCCTCGACGACGGCATGGCCGCGCCGGCGAAGTTCTTCCAGCAGGGTCGACTTTCCACCGCCCGAGCAACCGGAAAGCACGATGAAGCGGTCGGACATGATGTTGCCTTTCTGGAACGGGAAAACGGCGGGGCGTGATTGCGGTTGCGTCCTGCCGGTCGGCAAGGTGATATGCCTGAAATTCGGGCGATTCGGAGGGTTATATGGCGGTTCTTGTCACGGGCGGCGCGGGTTATATCGGCAGCCACATGGTCTGGGCGCTCATCGACGCCGGCGAAGAGGTGGTGGTGCTGGACCGGCTTTCCACCGGCTTCCGCTGGGCCGTGGCGCCGGAAGCGCGGTTCTACGAGGGCGACATCGCCGATGCCGCGCTGCTGGCACAAATCTTCGCCGAAAACGCCATCGATGCGATCATTCATTTTGCCGGTTCGATCATCGTGCCGGAATCGGTCGCCGACCCCCTCTCCTATTACGAGAACAATACGGTCAAGTCACGGGCGCTGATCGCCGCCGCCGTCGCGGCGAAGGTGCCGTATTTCGTGTTCTCCTCCACCGCCGCCGTCTATGGCACGCCTGATGGCACCGAACCGGTGCTGGAAACGGCCGCGCTGCGACCGGAATCGCCCTACGGCTCCTCCAAGCTGATGACCGAGATCATGCTGCGCGATACCGCCGCGGCGCATGACTTCACCTATACGGCGCTGCGTTATTTCAACGTTGCCGGCGCCGATCCGCGCGGCCGTACCGGCCAATCAAGCGCCGGCGCCACCCATCTCATCAAGGTCGCCAGCCAGGCAGCCCTTGGCAAACGCGATGGCATGGATGTTTATGGCACCGATTACCCGACGCCGGACGGCACCTGTATCCGCGACTATATTCACGTCAGCGACCTTGCCAATGCGCATCTCAAAGCGCTGCAGCGCATGCGTGCAGGCGGTGGCTCGATCGTCGCCAATTGCGGCTACGGACGGGGCTTCTCGGTTTTGGAGGTTCTGGAGCAGGTGAAGGCGGTATCCGGCACGGATTTCCCGGTGCGGGTCGCCGGCCGCCGGCCAGGCGATGCAGTTCTGATCGTCGCCAATCCCTCGGTCGCGATGAAGGAACTCGACTGGAAGCCGGAGCACGACGACCTCACCTTCATCGTGCGCACCGCGCTCGACTGGGAAGATCACCTCGGCAAGCGCAACCAGCGCTGACCCTCAGGCCTCGCCGAGCTGCGCCTTCTCGTAAGCGATGGCGTGCTCTATGAGCTGCGCCCAGATCTCTTCGTAGAAACCGCCGTCGAGAGCGTGGGTCTCGGCGTTGTGGCGGGCGTTGTCGCGCACTTCACGAACGCGCTCGGGAACGTCGGCGGGAATGCCGAGGCCGGCCTTGATCTCGGCAGCGCGGCGAATGAAACTCCAGCGTTCGGCAAAGAGCGCCATCAGCGCATGGTCAACCCGGTCGATGTTTTCCCGGATTTCCGCCATCGTCGTGCAGTCTGCCGCAATCTTCGCCATTCCGGTCTCCTTCATGGGCATCCGGATAGCAGAGGAATGTTTGGGGGGAAAGGCATCTCTCCGTCGCGAGACAGAAGGTCACGGGCGGGGCCACATGCAGGCCCGGGGGTAAAGCGAAAGGAGGGTGCGGTCCTGTCTTTCGCTTGCGGGCCTGCATGCTGGCCGAGGCGGAACCTAGGCATGTAAGCTGGCGCGAAGCTGGATGATATCACGTTACGTGAAGTCACGTTCCGATCACCAGTTTGATGGCGAAACCGACGACGGTGACCACCAGCACGCCGCCCGCCCACAGGCCCACGAACCACAGCAATTTCCGCCCTGTCGAGTTCTCCACCATCAATGATAGCCCTCCTCCGGATCGACCTTGCCGCGGAAAACCCAATAGGCATACGCCGTGTAGCCGAGGATCATCGGTACGAGCACCAAGGCGCCAACCAGCAGGAAGGAAAGGCTTTCCTCGGGTGCGGCCGCCTCCCAGATCGTCAGCGAGGCCGGCACGATATAGGGATAGAAGCTGATGCCGATGCCGGCAAAGCCGAGCACGAAGAGGCCGAGCGCGGCGATGAACGGCCGCGAATCATGTTCGGTGCGCAGCCCGTGGATCAGCAGGGCAAAGCAGCCAAGCACAAGCAGCGGCACCAAGACGCTGAAGGCAACGGTCGGCCAGCCGAACCAGCGGTCGAAGTAGAGCGGCTCCATGAACGGCGTCCACAGGCTGAAGATGCCCATGGCGGCGAGCGTGCCGATGCCGGCCTTGAGCGCGTAGCCGCGGGCACGGGCAGCGAGATCGCCGCTCGTCTTCATCACCAGCCAGGTCGCACCAAGCAGGGCATAGCCGATGAGGAGGGCAAAACCCGTTGCGATGGAGAACGGTGTCAGCCAATCCCACCAGCCGCCGACATAGGCCCGGTTTTCCACCGGAATGCCCTGCACAAGCGCACCGAGCGCCACGCCCTGGGTGAAGGCCGCGACCATCGAGCCGCCGGCAAAGGCGATGTCCCAGAGAAACTCGCCGCGCCGCGTGCGCCAGCGATATTCAAAGGCGACACCACGGAAGATCAGGCCGAGCAGCATCAGGATGAGCGGCATGTAAAGCGCCGGAAGGATCGTCGCATAGGCGAGCGGGAAGACGGCCATCAACCCGCCACCGCCCAGCACCAGCCAGGTCTCGTTGCCGTCCCAGACGGGCGCGACGGAGTTCATCATCACGTCGCGGTCGTGTTTTTCCTTAAAGAAGGGAAAGAGGATGCCGACGCCGAGATCGAAGCCATCGAGGATGACATAGGCAAGCACCGCAAAGGCGATGATCGCAGCCCAGATGAAGGGAAGGTCAAACGCCATGGTGGTGGCTCCCGGATTTGCTGGCAAGGGCGGCGGCCGGCGTGATGCCGGCTGTGCGGAGGGGGCCGTCCTGAAGATCCGGCATCGGATCGCGCGGCAGACGACCCATCAGGCGCAGGATGTAGAAGGTGCCAGCGCCGAAGACGAGGAAGTAGACGACGATGAAGGCGATCAGCGAGGTCGCGACGGCCGGCGCGTCGATGGGGGCGACGGAATTGGCCGTCAGCAGGTGACCGTAGACCGTATAGGGCTGGCGGCCCACCTCCGTCGTCACCCAGCCGGCCAGTACGGCGACGAAACCGGCGGGACCCATCAGGACAGCGGCGCGGTGCAGCCAGCGGTTCTCACTGAGCGTGCCCCGCCACCGACACCACAGCGACCAGAGCCCGATGGAGAGCATGGCAAAGCCGATGGCGACCATGATGCGGAAGGACCAGAAGACGATGCCGACCGGCGGGTGCAATTCCTTCGGCACGGAATCCAGCCCGGCAAGCGGGGCGTTGAGGTCATGCTTCAGGATAAGGCTCGAAAGCTTCGGGATCTCGATGGCATAATCGACACGCTGCTCGGCGGAGTTAGGAATGCCGAACAGAATGAGCGGCGCCCCGTCCGGATGGCTCTGATAGTGCCCTTCCATCGCCATGACCTTGACGGGCTGATGCTCCAGCGTGTTCAGCCCGTGCATGTCGCCGGCGAAGATCTGGATGGGTGCGACGATCGCCGCCATCCACATCGCCATGGAGAACATCTTTCTGGCACGCTTCGGCGCATCGCCGCGCAGCAGGTGGTAGGCGCCGACACCGCCGACGACGAAGGCGGTCGTGAGATAGGCGGCGAGCACCATGTGCACGAGCCTGTAGGGGAAGGAGGGATTGAAGATCACCGCCCACCAGTCGACCGGCACGAACTGGCCGACATCGTTGATGGCAAAACCGGCCGGCGTCTGCATCCAGGAATTGGCGGCAAGGATCCAGGTGGCCGAAATCAGCGTGCCGACGGCGACCATGAGGGTCGCGAAGAAATGCAGCTTCGGGCCGACGCGGTTGAGGCCGAACAGCATGACGCCGAGGAAACCCGCCTCAAGGAAGAAGGCCGTCAGCACCTCGTAGCCCATCAGCGGCCCGATGACCGGCCCGGCCTTGTCGGAAAAGACACTCCAGTTCGTGCCGAACTGATAGGACATGACGATGCCGGAAACCACGCCCATGCCGAAGGCGAGCGCAAAGATCGTCTTCCAGAAATTGAAGAGCGAAAAATAGACCTCGTCCTTCGTCCAGAGCCACAGGCCTTCCAGCACCGCGAGATAGCTCGCCAGCCCGATCGAGAAGGCCGGGAAGACGATATGGAAGGAGACGGTGAAGGCGAACTGGAAGCGGGCAAGCAGTGTTGCGTCCAGCGATTCGAACATTGGCCACGACCTTTCTGAAGCCGCCGCAATCCCAATCAGGCTGCGGTCGCCTCAAAGAATGTGGCCCAAAACAGGCAAAGGTCAATTCCGTCCGTACACCCACGTTGCCGCAGCGCGACAATCGCCCGCGTGCGGCATTTCCGCCCCGGCCTTGGCAGGGCCTAAACGAGCGAAGCTCCCGGCGGGGGCACCGGGAGCTTCGGGAAGGCGTCGAACGTGGCACTATGCCTTAGCGGGCATTGGGGTTCGCGCCCTGATAATAGTCACCGTTGGCCGGGCCGACCTTCACGCTCTGTCGGTAGCCACCATCGGCGGCATAACCACTGCCGATGCTGTTGGTGCGGACGCGATCGATTCTCTGGCTATCGATTTTCTGGTTCTGCTCCGATTCCGGATAGGCACCCTTGTAGTAGTCCCCGCCGGCGAGAGCGGCCGAGCCACCGAAAACGGAAGCGGCAAAAAGAGCGGTTGCGAGAGCTGCGTTAATGGTCTTGGTCATTGTCTTGGTCCTTTTCATATGTGCTTTGCATCAAAGCTTGAAGGGAGTTTCAGCCAGGCTTTTCGGCATCGGTTACGACATCGCCATTCCCTTCGCTTATCTCCGGAAGCAGGTATTGCCGCTTTCGTCCAATAAAGATGGTCCCTCATTTTGTGGGCCGCAAGGGTCTCAAATTGGAAACAGTCGTCAACGTTTTTCGAACAATGAAAATGGTCACTCTTGCGCACAACCGAAGGCGCTAAAAACCAGGAAACCGTCCATCAGGACGGTTTCTGTCAAAAGGAAAATGATATCTCAAGATATTGATTTTGCAGGAGTTTTAAATATGCGGATCCACGCAAGCACGACGAGGATGCAGCGAACGGCAGGAGCGTTAAGGATTGAGGCAGTAAACGGCTCGGCACCGATTTCAAGAGTTTCACGAATGTGTGACACTCAAAAAATCAGAGCCGAAAGCCGCCAAAACACGGAATGAATCGTGGCAAAATTGTGGTGAAACCGCCCTGTGGACCGGGTCCCGCTCGCGTAGGCGAAACCGCTGCGCGGGCGTCACGCCGCCCGCAGGTAATGCTCCGTCAGCTCCGTCCAGAAGGCCGCGCCGACGGGCAGCAGGTCGTCGTTGAAATTGTAGGCGGGGTGGTGGAGCGAGTGGTCGTTTTCACCGCTCTTGCCGCCGAGGAAGAAATAGGTGCCCGGCCGCTCCTTCAGCATATAGGCGAAATCCTCGCTGCCCATGAAGGGGCGTTCGAGGTCGACCACCTTGTCGGCACCGGCAAAGCGCGTGGCGAGCTCACGCACCAGATCGGTCTCGGCCTTATGGTTGATCGTCGCGTCATAGAAGCGCTGGTAGTTCACCGTCGCACTCATGCCGTAGCTTTCCGCCTGGCGCTCGGCAATGAGGCGGACGCGACGCTCCAGCTCGTCGCGCACCTTCGGATCGAATGAGCGGATGCCGACAACGATTTCCGCTCGGCTCGGGATGATATTACTCGCCGAGCCCGAATGGAACGAACCGACCGTCACCACCGTCGGATCGATCGGGTGGATGTTGCGCGAGACGATGGTCTGGAGCGCCATGACGATCGAGGCGCCGCATACGATCGGATCCAGCGTTTCCTGGGGTTCCGCACCGTGGCCGCCGACACCGTTCACGGTGATGCGCGCCTCGTCGACAGCCGCCATGATCGGGCCCTCACGGAGCGCAAACTGGCCGAAGGGCAGACCGGGCTCGTTGTGGAGGGCGAAGACGGCGTCACAGGGGAATTTATCGAACAGCCCCTCCTCCACCATGATTTTTGCGCCGCCGAAATTCTCTTCCGCCGGCTGGAAGATCAGGTGCACTGTACCGTCGAAATTGCGGCGTTCGGCGATCGCCTTGGCAGCCCCCAGCAGCATGGTCGTGTGCCCGTCATGGCCGCAGGCATGCATCTTGCCGGGCGTCTTGCTGGCATAGGGAAGGCCGGTTTCCTCGAAGATCGGCAGGGCATCGATATCGGCGCGGATACCGATCGATTTGCGGCTGGTGCCGTTCGTCAGCGTCGCGACGAGGCCGGTCTTGGCGAGGCCGCGCGTGACCTTGTAGCCATAACTTTCCAGATGGCGCGCGATGACATCAGAGGTGCGCACCTCTTCCAGACCCAGTTCCGGGTGCTCGTGCAGGTCGCGGCGGATCGCCACCATTTCAGGCATGGAGTTCTTGAGAGTCGTATGGATTGTCATGTCATTGTCCGTTTTCAGGCACCGCGTGTGGGAATTCTGCTTTCGAAATAGCGAAAGGCGACCACCAGGATGGCGGTCAGGCAGAGGTAGATGAGGGCAAGCAACAACAGCGGCTCATAGGTGATGTACGTTTCCTGCCGCACCTTGGAGATGACGGCATAGAGGTCGATGACGGTAATCGTCGCCACCAGCGGCGTCGCCTTCAACTGCAGCACGGTTTCGCCGTTCAGCGTCGGCAGAGCACGGTGCACGGCACGCGGCAGCCAGATGCGGCGAAAGACGGTGAAAGGGCTCATGCCATAGGCGCGGGCGGCTTCCAGCTCGCCGGGCGGCACACCGGCGAAGGCGCCGCGCATCACCTCGCCCTCATAGGCGGCGAAGGAGAGGGTCAGAGCAGCCACGCCATAGGGCCAGGCCTCGCGCAGATAGGGCCAGAGGAAGGAACTGCGGATTCCCGGAAACTGCGGAAAGAGCGAGCCAAGGCCGTAATAGAGCAGCCAAAGCTGGAGCAGCAGCGGCGTGCCGCGGATGATCGTGCAGAAGATACGTGCCAGCGCCTTCAGCGGCCAAGGGCCGGTCACCTGCACCAGCCCGATCGGCACGGCGAGGAAGAAGCCGAGGATCGAGGTGCTGAAAAGCATCAGCAAGGTCACACCGACGCCATGGGCAAGGCGGCCGGAATATTTCGGCACCCAATCCCAGCGCATGAACCAGATCATGCAGAAGACGAGAAGTGCCGCGATCGCCATCAGCACGATGCGATGCGGTTTGAACATGCTCGCTTTCGTCGGCAGTTCGGTCAGCGCGAGGGCGGAAATGGTCGGATCGCTCATCAGACGGCCCTCGCCATGCCACGCCGGTAGTGGCGCTCGATAAGGCCGATCAGCACGTTGGAGACCAGGGTGATCGTGAGGTAGAGCACGCCGGCCGCGCAGAAGAACAGCAGATAGGCCTTCGTGCTGCCCGCCGCCTGACGCGTCACCAGCGTCAGTTCGCTGAAGCCGACGACGGCAAGAAGCGCCGTATCCTTGGTGGCGATCAGCCAGAGGTTGGAGAGGCCCGGAATGGCGTGCGGCAGCATGGCCGGCAGCGTGATACGGCGCATGATCTGCACCGGCGACATGCCATAGGCGCGCGCCGCCTCCATCTGCCCCGCCGGCACCGCCTTGATCGCGCCGCGCAGAACCTCCGTCGAATAGGCGCCCTGCACGACGCCGATGACGAAGATGCCGGCCGCAAGGCCGCTGATATCGACCGGGCCGAAGCCGACAAGTGCGGAAAGCTGGTTCAGCACATCCGTGCCGGCATAATAGAGAATGAGGATCAGCACGAGTTCCGGCACCGCGCGCACCAGGGTCGTGTAGACCTCGAGCAAATCCTTGGTGACCGGGCCGCCATAGAGCTTGCCCATGGCGCCGCCGGTGCCGAGGATCAGGCCGAGCGTATAACCGCCGACAGCAATCTGGAGCGATTGCCAGAGCCCCGCCAGCATCACCCCGCCCCAGCCGGGCGGGTTAAAGGCAAGAAGGCTCCAGTTGATCAGCGATCCGGCATCGGCCATTGGGTCTCGTGTCCGTTCGAGGAGATTAGCCGGCGACGTGCGCCGCCGGCATCAGGCACAAGGCAGGCGATCAGCCGCCGTAGACGTCGAAGTCGAAATACTTCTTCGAGAAGGTGTCATAGGTGCCGTTGGCGCGGATCGCCTTGATCGCGGCGTTGATCTTGTCCTTCAGCTCCGTCTCGCCCTTGCGCAGGCCGACGCCGACGCCGAGACCGAGGATTTCCGGATCGTCCTTCACGGTGCCCTTGAGGTCGCAGCAGGCGCCCTGCTCCGTCTTGGTGAAGTCGGTGAGCGCGATGGAATCTGCCTGCACGGCATCGATACGGCCGGCGGCGAGGTCGTTGTTGGCCTCGTCCTGCGTCTGGTATTCCTTCACCGTCACGCCGGCGGGCGCGAAATACTTGTTGGCATAGACCTGGTGGATGGTCGCCACCTGCACGCCGAGCGTCTTGCCGGCAAGGCCCTCCGGCGTCGCGTCGAACTTCGTGTCCTTGGCGCCGATGATGCCAGGAGGCGAGTTGTAGTATTTGTCGGAGAAGTCAATCGTCTGGAGGCGTTCCGCCGTGATCGACATGGAGCCGATGATCATGTCGATCTTGTTGGTGGTGAGCGCCGGGATGATGCCGTCCCAGGCGACCGGTGTCACGACGCAATCGAGCTTCGCTTCGGCGCAGATCGCCTTCATGAAGTCCACTTCCCAGCCTTGCCAGTTGCCCGAGGCGTCCGGCGAGGTGAAGGGAGGATAGGGCTCGGCGGCAAAACCGACGCGAACCTGCTGGGCCGCCGCACCGGAGACGGCGGCAAGGCCGATCGCGGCGGCAAGGGCGATTGTCTTCAAGGCACTCTTCATGATTTTCCCTCTGTTGGTTTTTTTGGGTCTCAGTGAATGGAGCTGATGAATTTCTTCAGCCGCTCCGATTTCGGTGCTCCGAACAGTTCGTCCGGCGGCCCCTGTTCCTCGATGACGCCCCCCGCGAGAAAGACGACGTGGCTCGCGACATTGCGAGCGAACTTCATCTCGTGGGTGACGAGGATCATCGTGCGCTTTTCCTTGGCGAGGTCGCCGATGACGGAGAGCACCTCGCCGACCAGTTCCGGGTCGAGCGCGGAGGTCGGTTCGTCGAAAAGCATGACATGGGGCTGGATGGCGAGTGCGCGGGCGATCGCCGCGCGTTGCTGCTGGCCGCCGGAGAGGAAAGCGGGATAGGCATCGCGCTTCTCATGGAGCCCGACGCGGCGCAGCAGCGTCTCGGCGCGGGCGATTGCCTCGTCCTTCTTGATGCCGAGCACATGCACCGGCGCCTCGATGACGTTTTCGAGGATGGTCATGTGCTGCCAGAGATTGAAGCTTTGGAACACCATGCCGAGGCGCGAGCGCAGGCGCTGCACCTGCTTGCGGTCCGATGGCATCATGCCGCCATGGCCGTCCGCCTTCATGGCGATCGTCTCGCCATGGATGGTCACCGAGCCGGCGCTCGGCAGTTCCAGCATGTTGATACAGCGCAGGAAGGTGGACTTGCCGGAACCCGAACCGCCGATAATGGCGATGACGTCGCCTTCATGCGCGGTGAGCGAAACCCCCTTGAGAACTTCAAGCGGCCCGAAGCGCTTGTGCAGGTCCCGGACCGCGATTGCCTCGGCGCGTTCCGTCATCGTGGAGAGGTCTCCAGCGCACGGAAAATCGATGCATGCATCATGCCAAACTTCCCCTGTTTTTCAGCGTTCCCGCAGGCATCTTCGGCCCGTCGTATCGTCTTGTTGAAAGCATCGTGGCACTTGTTAAGAAATTATTCAAGCGTATAATAGGCCAATCGCTGACTTTTCCGGCAGCGCCCACCCATGACCCATTGTCCAGCAGGAGCATTGAATGACCGCCTACGGTTCGCAGGAAATGTCGGCCCCTCTGATGCGCGTTCTCATGCGCCGTCCCGGCAACAGCCTGAAGGCTGCCGATCCCGCCAAGTGGCACTACGGCCCGACCTTCGATGGGGCGCGCGCCGTGCACCAGTACAAGGCCTTCGCCGAGCTGGTCGAAAAGTCCGGCACCGAGATTATCTGGCTGGAAGACGAGGGCGATGGCCTTGCCGACGCCATGTTCACCCATGATCCGTCGCTGATGTCGGACTATGGCGCGATCCTCTTGCGCATGGGCAAGCCGTTGCGCATGGCGGAGACCGCCCTGCACGAAAAGGCCTATGCCGAGCGCCAGATCCCGATCCTCGGCCGCATCGAGGGTGAAGGCACTGTGGAAGGCGGCGATTGCATCTGGCTCGATGCCAAGACACTGGTCATCGGCCGCGGCGTGCGCACCAACCAGGAGGGCATCGACCAGATCTCGAAGATCCTCGCGCCGCATGGCGTCTCCGTGCTCGCCTATGACCTGCCGCTCTGGCACGGCGAAGAAGCATGCTTGCATCTGATGAGCGTGATGAGCCCGCTTGCCGACGATCTTGCGCTGGTCTTCGCGCCGCTTCTACCGGCGGCCTTCTACCAACTGCTCAAGAAGCGTGGCATCCGCCTCATCGAGGCGCCGGCCGACGAGTTTCATGCCAGCAACGGCCTGTCGCTGAACGTGTTGCCGACCCGGCCTTACGAGGTCATCATGGTGGAAGGTTTCCCGGCCACCAAGGCGGCGATGGAAGCAGCCGGCTGCACGGTCCAGACGTTTGAAGCCGACGCGCTCTGCATCGCCTGCGAGGGTGGCCCGACCTGCCTGACGCGGCCGGTGCTGCGCCGCGCCGCCTGAACGAGGAAAACATGGCCCGCCGGACCTTCCATCGCGCCCCAGAAGCCGAACGCCGCCACGATCTGATCGAGGCGACGCTCGACTGCATCGCCGAATACGGCTTGCAGGGCGCGACGGTCCGGCAGATCGCCATCAAGGCGGGTGTCACGGCGGGGCTCATCCGGCACTATTTCCAGTCCAAGGAGCATATCCTCCAGGAGGCCTATCGCCTCGTCATCGCGCGGCTGACCGAAAAGGCCGAGCGGATGACGGGCGATCCGGAAACGCGGCTGCGCGACTTCATCGTCATCAACCTGACGGAGCCGGTCGCCAACAGCCGCAGCCTCTCGCTCTGGGCCTCGTTCATCAGCCGGGTCAGCGTCGATCCCGAACTCGCCGCGATCCACCGCGAAGGTTATCTGAGCTTTCGCGAAACGCTGGAAAGCCTGCTTGCCGATTTCCTCGCCGCCCGTGGTGAAGACGCCTCGCCGGAGCGCTGCCGAACGCTCGCCATCGCGGTTAACGGGCTGCTCGATGGCCTCTGGCTGGAAGGCTGTCTCGCCGGCGAACTTTTCGGCGAGAGCGAACTTGTCGAAATCGCCCTGACATCCATCGAGGCGATTGTCGGAATACGCCTCAAGCCGGTCGACGCCGCGGGCGCCGATCGCTAAACCACACCCAAAATGAAATGCAGAGGACGGCCATGCGCTACGCATCCATCACAGACCGGCTTGCCAATCTCGGCTCAGAAAAATGGGCCATCCATGCCGAAGCACGGCGGATGAAAAAGCAAGGCAAGGCTATCATCGAGCTCACCATCGGCGAGCCGGACGTGGCCCCGGACCCGATGCTGCTCAGCGAGGCCGTGCGCGCCATGCATGCCGGCCGCCACCGTTATTCCAACGGCCGGGGAGAGCCCTCCGTCGTGGACGCCCTCGTGCGGAAATACCGGAAGCGCCGCAGCGACGTGACGGCCGAAAACGTGCTGTGCTTCCCGGGCACGCAGACCGCCCTCTTCGCCGTCATGCTCGGCCTGGTCGAGGCAGGCGATGCCGTGCTCGTCGGCGATCCGCTCTATGCGACCTACGAAGGCGTCATCCGCTCCACCGGTGCCGAGCGCATTGCCGTGCCGCTGCGCCCGGAAAACGGTTTTCACATGAAGGCCGCCGACCTTGAAGCCGCGATCACGCCGGAATGCCGCGTGCTGCTGCTCAACACGCCGCACAACCCGACCGGCGCTGTGCTGACCGCGCAAGAAATTGCCGAGATCGGTGTCGTCTGCCGCAAGCATGATCTCTGGATCGTCTGCGACGAGGTCTATGAACAACTCGTCTTCAACGCCAGCTTCGCCTCACCCTTCGACAATCCGGATCTCGCCGAGCGCACCATCGTCGTCTCCTCGATCTCGAAGTCCCATGCCGCCCCCGGCTTCCGCAGCGGCTGGGCGATAGGGCCTTCGGAATTCTGCACGCGGCTGCTCTCGGTGTCCGAAACCATGCTGTTCGGCGGCCAGCCCTTCATCGCCGACATGACGGCCTATGCGCTCGACAATCCGATCGAGACCGCCGCCACGATGCGCCGCACCTATCAGGCGCGCGCCACCCGTTTCGCCACGGCGCTTGCGGCGGCTCCAGGTCTTTTGCCGCTGCCTCCGGAAGCCGGCATGTTCATCGTGGTCGATGTCGCCGGAACCGGCTTGAGTGGCGAGGAATTCGCCTGGGCGCTGCTGCGCGAAGAACTGGTCGCCGTCATGCCAGGGTCGTCCTTCGGCGATGAGGCGGAAAATTATATCCGCCTGAGCCTAACCGTACCCGACGATCATATCGACGAGGCCTGCCGGCGCATCGCAGCGCTCGCCGCCCGATCCGCAAGCCCCAAGGAGCGCCGCGCATGACCACAAAAACCGTAGGCGAAGTTCTCGTCGACCTGCTCGAAGCCAATGGCGTCGAGGTGGTGTTTGGCATTCCGGGCGTGCACACGGTCGAGCTCTATCGCGGGCTCGCCGCCTCGAAAATCCGCCACATCACGCCGCGCCACGAACAGGGCGCCGGCTTCATGGCGGATGGCTATGCCCGCGTCTCCGGCAAGCCAGGCGTCGCGCTGGTCATCACCGGCCCCGGCCTTACCAACACCATCACCGCCATGGCGCAGGCGCGGCAGGATTCCGTGCCTATGCTGGTGATCTCCGGCGTCAACCGGCGCGATTCGCTCGGCCACGGCCGCGGCCTGCTGCATGAGCTGCCGGACCAGCAGGGCATGATGAAGACGCTGGCGCTCTATTCGCACACGCTTCTCAATCCGGCCGACCTGCCGCTCGTCGTGGAACGCGCCTTCGCGGTGCTGCTTTCCGGTCGCCCAGGCCCCGTGCATATCGAAATCCCGACCGACGTGATGGCAAAACCCATCGAGACCGGCAGCTTCCCGGCTACCGTCGCGACCCGCCCGCGCGCCGATGCGGAAACCCTGCAACGCGCCGCGATCCTTTGCGCCAATGCGTCCCGCCCCGTCATTCTTGCGGGCGGCGGCGCGATCACGGCGGAGGAAGAAATCCGCGAACTCGCCGAACGGATCGGCGCACCGGTGGTCACCACGGTCAATGGCCGCGGCCTGCTCGGCGGCCATCCGCTGCGCATTCCGGCAAGCCCCAGCCTGAAGGCCGTGCGGCGGCTGCTCGCCGATGCCGATCTCGTCGTCGCCTTCGGCACCGAATTTGGCCCAACGGACTACGACATCAATGTCGATGGCGGATTCCCTCGCCTCAAGACGCTGATTCGCATCGACATCGACGCGGCACAGCTCGCCCGCACGCCGCAATCCGGCCTGTCGATCTTCTCCAGCGCCAAGACGGCAGCAGCCGGCATGCTGGGCTTCCTGGAAGGCCACAAGCCGATCAGCAACGGTGCGGCGCGTGCCGAGACGGTGCGTAAAAATGCCTGGAACGAGCTGACGCCGAAGATGCAGGCCGAAGTCCGCATTATCGATGCGATCTGGAAAACGCTGCCGAAGGCGATCATCGTCGGCGATTCCACGCAGGCCGTTTATGCCGGCAACTACTATTGCGACGCGCCGCGCGTACGCAGCTGGTTCAATGCCGCGACCGGTTACGGCGCGCTCGGCTATGCGCCGCCGGCGGCCGTCGGTGCGGCGCTCGCCGAACCCGATGCGCCGATCATCTGCCTCGTCGGCGATGGCGGCCTGCAATTCTCCCTGTCGGAAATCGGCTCGGCGGCGGATGCGAATGCCCGCGTCGTTTTCCTTGTCTGGAACAATGACGGCTACCAGGAGATCGAGAACTTCATGATCGATGCCGGCATCACGCCGGAGGGGGTAAAACCCTCGGCACCCGATTTCGTCGCCATCGGCAGCGCCTACGGCCTACCCTCCGAACGCCTCGCCGATGTGCGCGATCTCCCGGCGTCACTGGAGCGGGCCGCAGCCCGGACGGGTCCAAGCCTCGTCGAAATCCACCAGACGAAAACAATCGGAGCGACGGCGTAATCTGCCCCCTCCATGGACGGCAGCAGTGGGCAGCCGCCGTCCATGCGAGAGGACATGAACTCCTCAGGAGTGATCCGTGAAGGCGGTAAACCCTGTTGGCGACTTCACCTGCGCCTTTGCAAACAGTGTTTTATTTGTCATGGATGCGGCACTGTCTGCCGCCCAACCGCGCGCGCGGTGATCGAAAGCAAGTCGGATACAGGGTTGGCCAACCAGTACACGTTTCCAGGACCCGTCTACCAACGGCTGCCGCCCGACATGCGGCCGCCAGCGCCGTCGCTTGCCCGGCGTTTTCTCGACTGGATCCCGGTGCAAGATTTTCTGGCGGCCCAGTTCGGTTTTACCAGCCGGTTCAATCGCACCGTCGCGCACTTTGCCACGGAGGGCGGATCGGGACTGTCTGCCGCGCAGAGCCACTTCCATTTCGGCGATGCCCTGTTCCTGACGATCGATCCGAAAATCGTGCGTACACGGCTGCGCGACAACATTCTGGACGGCAAGCGTCCACGATGGATCGGCCGGCATTTTCTCGATGGTGGCGACTGGAGACCGATCCTACAGCCGATCGACAGATCCTTCTCCCATGGCGAGATCGTGGAAATCTGCCGGCTGCGGCGGAATTTTCGCGAAGGCCTCTGCTACCGCCGCTATGCCGACAGCATCAACAGCGGTGTGGCGGTGCAGCGAAATCGCGTGGCTATCGACACGATAGACAAGCTGGACAGCTACTTCGAGTATTATCTCGCCCTTATCGAGAACATCGAGGAGAACGGGATCGTGCCACGTGGCGATCTCGGCCTGAAGGGCCAGACCGGGCAATGGCACCGCTGGACACGTTCGCTGTGGCAGGACCTGGCCGAACGCGATATCGGCGTTGCGATCAATGCCAGCGGGCGTCTTGTGCGCCACACGAGCGGCAAGCACCGCATGGCGGCAGCACTTGCCCTCGGCATCGACAGTGTTCCCGTCGAAATCCGCCTCGTTCATGCCGGTTGGTTGCTGCGGCGCTCCGAGCGCCTGGGGCTTTCTCCGAAAGAAGCCCTGCTTGCAACCATCGAGCGCGCCCGCCTGAAGGGTTGGGCCATAAAATAAAAGGCCCGGCAAGCCGGGCCTTTCGTTCAAAAACAGGAGAGCAGCGCCTCAGATGGCTGGGCGGCTCTTCAGCAAATCGCGAATTTCGGTGAGAAGCAGAACGTCTTCCGACGGCGGCGCGGGTTCGGCGGCACCGGCAGCTTTTTCCTTCTCCAGCGACGCGCGCATGCGGTTCACACCCTTGATCATCAGGAAGATGATCCAGGCGAGGATCAGGAAGTTGATCAGGACAGTGATGAAGCTGCCATAGGCAAAGACCGCACCCTGTTCGCGGGCCGCCGCAAGCGACGTCGCCGTCACATTGCCCGACAGCGCAATGAAGTAGTTGGAAAAGTCGAAACCGCCGCCCGTCAGGGCACCGACAATCGGCATGACGAGGTCGTTGACGATGGATTCGACGATCTTGCTGAAGGCTGCACCAATGATGACACCCACGGCGAGGTCCATGACATTGCCGCGGGCGATGAACGCCTTGAACTCATTGAACATGAGGGTCTCCTTTTGCTGCGCTGCAGAGGCAACCTAGTTTAGTTTTTCCTGAGAGGGAACTGCGATCTGTCAATGTCGAGGAGGTTACGCACGACACATTTCCACCCCAGACCTTAGACGCAATTTCCTTCCCGCCCGCTTTGGCCTATTCTGCCGAAAAGGCCGAAGGACTGCGGGAGGAAGCATGCCGGGCTCGCTGATATTCGCCTTGGCGCTTGCCTATCTGCTCCTGCTCTTCGCGGTAGCAAGTTACGGTGACCGGAAGGCCAAACGCTCCGGGCACACCTCGAAGGGCCGGCCGCTCGTCTATGCCTTGAGCCTCGCGATCTACTGCACCTCCTGGACCTATTTCGGCGGGGTCGGTCTCGCCACCACCCATGGCCTCGAATTCCTGGGCATCTATATCGGCCCGATCGTGATGTTCACGCTCGGCATGCCGCTTCTTCGCCGCATCGTGACGCTCGCCAAATCCGAACGCCTCACCTCGATTGCCGACTTCGTCGCCGCACGCTACGGCAAGAATCCGGGCGTCGCCGCCGTCGTCGCCCTCATTTCGCTGATCGGCTACATTCCCTATATCGCGCTGCAATTGAAGGCCGTTTCCAACTCCGTGGCGGCCATGGTCGATACGACGGGCTTCGGTATCGCCGCCTCCGGCGGGCTCGTCGACCTGCCGCTCGTCGTGACGCTGTTCCTCGCCTGCTTCGCCATCGTCTTCGGCACGCGCCACACCGATGCGACCGAACACCAGGACGGCCTCATCCTCGCCATCTCGATGGAATCGCTGGTCAAGCTCATCGCCATCGCCTCGGTCGGCCTCTACGTCATCTATGTGATGTTCGACGGGCCGGGCGACCTGTGGCAGCGTGCGTCGGAAAACGAGCGCATGATGCAGGCGCTGACCTATGAGACGCCGATCGCGCGGTGGATCCTGTTAATCACGCTCTCCGCCTTCGCCATCATCATGCTGCCGCGCCAGTTCCATGTCACGGTGGTGGAAAACCGCACGGCCGGCGAACTGCGCACAGCGGGCATTCTCTTCCCGCTCTATCTCATCGCCATCAATCTCTTCGTGCTGCCCGTCGCCATCGGCGGCGTGCTGACCTTCAACGGCACGGGCGATCCCGATCTCTACGTGCTGACCCTGCCCTTCGCGCTCGACCAGCCCGTGCTGACGCTGGTCGCCTTCATTGGCGGCTTTTCCGCCGCCACCGCCATGGTCATCGTCGCGTCGGTGGCGCTTTCCATCATGGTGTCGAACGACATCGTCATTCCGGTGGTGCTGCGCCGCAACCTCATCGGCGGGGTCGCGCAGCAGGACGATCTTTCGCGCATGCTGCTGCGCATCCGGCGCCTTGCCATCTTCTTCGTGCTGTTGCTCGGCTATGCCTATTATCGTGCGGCGACGGCGAATGCCGGCCTCGCCTCGATGGGCCTGCTGGCCTTTGCCGCCGTGGCGCAGGTGGCACCGGCACTGCTGGGCGGCCTGTTCTGGCGCAATGCCAATGCGCGCGGCGCCATGGCCGGCATGATCTGCGGCCTCGTCGTCTGGGCGTATCTGCTCTTCCTGCCGAGCATCGGCGTCGCAGACAATGCCTATGTCGCTGAAACCGTGCTCGGCTTCCTGTTCCCTGGTTCCACCATCTTTACCGGTGAGGCAGCCGATCCGCTGGTCAACGCGACGCTGCTTTCCATGATGGTCAATATCGGCGCCTATGTGATCGGTTCGCTGACGCGCAACCCGACCTCGCTGGAGCGCCTCCAGGCCGGCACCTTCATTCGCTCGAAACCGCGCCTCGAACGCGCCTTCCGTGGTCGCCGCACGAAAGTGACCGTGCGCGACCTCAAGAGCACCATCGCCAAATACCTCGGGGAGGAGCGTATGCAGCGCTCCTTCCACACCTATGAGCGACAGGTCGGCCGCTGGCTGGAGGACAATGCGCCGGCCGACGCCGCCATCGTGCATTTCTCCGAACAGCTGCTCGGCAGCGCCATCGGCTCCTCCTCCGCCCGCCTCGTGCTCTCGCTCGTGCTCCAGCGCATCGACGACACGCCGACGGATACGGACTGGCTGCTCGACCAGGCCAGCGAAGCCCTGCAATACAACCAGGACATGCTGCAGACCGCACTTGGCCAGATGGACCAGGGCATCGCCGTCTTCGACAGCGCCGGCAACCTCACCGTCTGGAACCGCCGCTTTCGCCATCTGCTCGATTTGCCGGAATATGTCGGCCAGGTCGGCTTTCCGCTCTCCGATATCGTCGAAATCCTCGTCGAACGCGGCGACATTGCGGAGACCGATCGCGAGGCGGCGATCACCCGCACCATGACCTTTGACGAGCCTTTTGCGCTGGTGCTTGGTGGCGGCGAGCGCATCGTCGAAATCCGCACCAATGCCATGCCGGAAAAGGGTTTTGTTTCCACCTATACCGATATCACCGATCGGGTGGCTGCCGACCGGGCGCTCAAGCAGGTCAACGAAACGCTGGAGCAGCGCGTCGCGCAGCGCACCGTCGAACTCACCCGCGTCAACACCGAGCTTGCCGAAGCACGCGCGGCGGCAGAAGAGGCGAATATCGGCAAGACGCGTTTCTTCGCCGCTGCCGGCCACGATATTCTCCAGCCGCTCAATGCGGCACGCCTCTATTCGTCCACTCTCGTGGAGCGGCTCGGCGAGACGGAGAACCGTGAGATGATCCACAACATCGATTCTTCGCTCGAATCGGTGGAAGCCATCCTCGGCGCGGTGCTCGATATTTCCCGTCTCGACACCGGGGCGATGAAGCCGCGTGTGCAGACGGTGCCGCTCAAGGATCTCCTGAAACGCATCGAGACCGACTTCGCGCCGATGGCGCGCGCAAAGAACCTCAAGTTCACCGTGCTGTCCTCGTCGCTTGCCATCCGCACGGACCCGAACCTGCTGCGCCGTGTCGTGCAGAACCTGGTCTCCAACGCCATCAAGTACACCAATTCCGGCAAGGTGCTGGTCGGCGTGCGGCGCAAGGGCGGCCATGCCATCATCCAGGTGCTCGATTCCGGCATCGGCATCCCCGCCTCGAAATTCCGCACCGTCTTCAAGGAGTTCGCCCGTCTCGACGAGGGCGCGCGCACCGCCCCCGGACTCGGGCTCGGCCTTTCGATCGTCGACCGCATCTCGCGCGTGCTCTCCCACCCGGTCGAACTGCAATCGACGCCCGGCCGCGGCACCAGTTTCAAGGTGCGTGCGCCGATCGACGCCGCCGCCAGCCGGCACGTCGCCGACAAACCCGCGGAGGTGCCGGCGAGTGACGAGCCGCTGAAGGGCCTGCGCGTGCTGTGCATCGACAACGAACCAAAAATCCTCGACGGCATGCGGCTGTTGCTCTCCGGCTGGGGCTGCACGGTCACGCTCGCCGAATCGATGGCGGCGGTCGAGGCGATGGTTGCGGGGGGCGCACCCCCAGTCGATGCCGTCATTGCCGATTACCATCTCGGCGACGGCACCGGCATTGCGGCGATCGGGAAATTGCGCGCGGCGCGCGGCCGCGAGGTGCCGGCCCTGCTCGTCACCGCCGACCGCACGCCGGATGTGCGCGCCGAGGCGGAGCGCGACAATATCATCGTGCAGAACAAGCCTGTCCGTCCCGCCTCCATGCGGGCCTGGCTGACACAGCTTTCAACGATGCAGCGCGAGGCCGCGGAATAGTAGGATCAGGCGGCCGCCTGTGCGGCGCCGATCTTGCCGAGCTGGATGACCGCCTGGGTGCGGCTGTCGACATTGAGTTTCAGGAGAATTGCCGAGACATGCGCCTTGATGGTCGCCTCGGAGACGCCGAGTTCATAGGCGATCTGCTTGTTGAGCAGGCCTTCGGCGAGCATGGCAAGCACGCGGGACTGCTGCGGGGTGAGCGTGCGCAGCCGCGCGATGAGGTCTGCCACCTCGCTGTCCTGCTCGGGTCCGCGCACATAGCCGCCGGGCGTATAGATATTGCCCTCCAGCACCCGGCTGATACCCTCGCGGATGTCCTCGATGGAGGCCGATTTGGAGATGAAGCCGGAGGCGCCGAGATCGAGCGCGCGGCGGATGGTGGCCGGATCGTCGCTTGCCGAAACGATGACGACCGGCAGGCTCTGGAATTCGGCTCTCAGCGAGATGAGGCCGGAGAGGCCGCTGACGCCCGGCATGGCGAGGTCAAGCAGCAGCAGATCGGCATTGGCATTGGCCTCGGCCGCCTTGCGCGCCGCCTCGAAATCCCCCGCCTCGACGATATCGGGATTGCCGTCCATTCCGGTCAGCGCCTGTTTCAACGCGCCGCGGAACAGCGGATGGTCATCCGCGATGATGATCGTGAGTGCCGATGCCATGCGCTCCCTCCCAAGAGTATATGGACCTCGTGACGGAGGCAGCACGGTCTCAGCCGGCGCGGAATACTCCGTCAGGTCTTCTGCGGGATCGTGTCTTTCCCGGGGACGGTTTCCTCCTCGCCGTCCTCCAGGTTTTTCACGATGCCCATGAACCTTTGCATCATCTTTTCCATGATGCTCATCGTCCGGTCAATCTCTTCATCCGTCGGTAGTGCGGGTTTTGCATCGGTCAGTGCGGTTGCACCGCCTTTTTCCAAAGCTTCGACACGCTTGGTGAGCAGATCGAGTTCCTTCTCGAAGGCGGCACGCTCGTCTGCGGCCATCCGGCAGACGATCTGGCCATCCCGCTCGCGACACAGCGAAACCTCGCCCGTCGCGGTGTCGAGACGGACAAAGCCGCCCTCGGTCTTGTCCATGCGGTAGCGCCCCTCGCCCTCGGCCTGGGCAGAGCCCGCCAGGAAGGTAGCAATGACGATCAGGGGCAGAGCGTGAATTCGCATGCAAAATCCTCCAAGAGCCGGTTTCCGGGCCTGTCGCCGGTGGACATTCGCCGTTCTTTGCGGCAAGCGCTACCGTTGAATGCGGTAGCCATGGGAGAAACGGGCGAGATGGCCAAAACAATCTACAAGATCGTTCCGGCAAGTCTGTGGCAAAAAGCCAGGGAGGCCGGGTTTTTCGAGGGCGCCGCAATCGACCTGACCGATGGTTTCATCCATTTCTCCACCGCCCCCCAGGCGAAGGAAACCGCCGCCCGCCATTTCGCCGGCCAGAACGATCTCCTCCTCGTCGCCGTCGACGGAGAATCCCTCGGCGAAAAACTCGTCTACGAGACGTCGCGGGGCGGTGATCTCTTCCCCCATCTTTATGGCGCCCTGCCGCTGTCCGCCGTACTCTGGGAAAAGCCCCTGCCGCTTGGCTCCGACGGCACCCACCAGTTTCCGGAGATGTCCCTCTGATGTCGCTGCTTTCGACGCTTGGCCGCAAGGGCCTTTTCCTGTTCGACCCGGAAACCGCGCACGGCATGTCGATCGCCGCGCTGAAGACCGGCATCGTACCGGCCTGCCCGGCAAAGCCCGATCCGCGCCTTGCACAGACCATTGCCGGCCTCACCTTTCCCAACCCGCTCGGCCTGGCCGCGGGATACGACAAAAATGCCGAGGTGCCGGAAGCCCTGCTGCGTCTCGGCTTCGGCTTCACGGAAATCGGCACGGTGACGCCGCGCGCCCAGGAGGGCAATCCGAAGCCGCGCATCTTCCGCCTGGTGGAGGACGATGCCGTCATCAACCGCCTCGGCTTCAACAATGCCGGCCATGCGGCAGCGCTCGAGCGGCTGAAGGCCTGCCGGCGCGATGCGCTGATCGGCGTCAATATCGGCGCCAACAAGGACAGCACCGACCGCATCGCGGACTATGTTGCGGGCATCCGCACCTTCTACGACGTCGCCCGCTATTTCACCGCCAACATCTCCTCGCCCAACACACCGGGCCTGCGCGACCTTCAGGCAAAAGACAGTCTCCACGCGCTGCTGTCCTCGGTACTGGCTGCCCGTGCTGAAGAAGCGGCCCGCAGCGGGCGCCAGGTGCCGATCTTCCTGAAGATCGCACCGGATTTGACGGAAGAAGGCCTCGACGACATCGCCGAGGTGGCGCTTGCCCATCCGCTCGACGGCCTCATCGTCTCCAACACGACGCTGTCGCATGCCGGCCTTCGCAATACGAGCCATGCCGGCGAGGCGGGCGGCCTTTCCGGCAAGCCGCTGTTTGAAAAATCGACGATCGTGCTTGCGAAGATGCGCAAGCGCGTCGGCGAAAGCCTGCCGATCATCGGTGTCGGCGGCGTTTCCTCAGCCGAGACGGCAGCGGAAAAGATCCGCGCCGGTGCGAACCTCGTGCAGCTCTATTCCTGCATGATCTATGCAGGTCCGACCCTGCCGGGCGAGATCGTGAACGGCTTATCGCGCCTTTGTGATCGCGAGCAGATCGCCTCGATTTCCGCGCTTCGCAGCACGCGCACCGCCCATTGGGCGGACCGTCCCCTCTGATCACAAGGGAACCAAAGCTCTCCATCCGGGTTATTTTTCTGCGGGTGGAGTGTCCGGCAAAAGCCGATTCGCATCGACGGTAGCCTGCACCGATCCCGCCGAAACGGCCGAAAAGGCCGGGAAGGGACGATACGATGGATGATCACGACGAACGGATCCGGCAAAAAGCCCATGACATCTGGGAGGAAGAAGGCCGTCCGGAGGGCCGGGAATATTCGCATTGGCTGCGCGCCCGTGCGGAAATTCAAGAAGAAGACGGCAAGGTCAGCGGTCTTGTCCAGCGCCGGGACCAATCTTCGGGCGAGGCCATCGAGCGGACCAGCAAAGCCGATATCGCCCTCAACGCGCTTCCACCGGGCACCGTGCCGGAAAATCCGACGGCGGAAAATCCCGACCGCATCGTCCGGCTGAAGCCGAAACAGGTGAAAAAGCCGTTGGATGCTCGCGACATCGACGCCCAGCTTGACGAGCCGTTCTGAATGGCATGGGTCGGAGCCTAGCTCCGGCCCACCCCGGAGAACTGCCGCGCCGTCAGCACCGGCAGGCGCAGGGCAAGAAAAATCCCCCGAAACGCCAGAAACAGATTGAGCGCCAGCCAGAGCCCATGATTGCCGAACAGCGGCACGAAGACTGCAAGCGCGATCAGATAGCCGGCGAAGGCTGCGAGCATCATGTTGCGCATCGCCGACGACCAGGTCGCGCCGATGAACACGCCGTCCATCTGGAAGGCAAGTGCCCCAGTGATCGCCGTCAGCGCCGCCCAGGGCAGGTATTTTGCGGCCTCCGCCCTGACACTTTCCGTCGTCGTCAACAAGCCGATCACATCCGTACCGAAGGCGAGGAAGAGCGCCGTCGTGATCGCGCCGAGCCCGAACGACCAGAGCATGGTGAGCTTCACCGCGCGGTCGAAAGCCGGGCGGAAATTCGCGCCGAAGGCCCGGCCGACCAGTTGTTCGGCCGCGTTGGCGATGCCATCAAGATAATAGCCGGCGACGAGAAAAATGTTCATCAGCACCGCATTGGCGGCAAGCACCAGCGGCCCCATCGACGAGCCAATGCGCGTCATGATGGCGAAGGCGCCGATCAGCACGAAGGTGCGGATCATGATATCCCGGTTGAGCGAGAACAGCGCCCGCAGCCGTTCGCGCGCGAAAATTTCGGCCCGCGCGGGACGATGAGCCCGGTCGAAGCGCGACACGACGATGAGGAGACCCGCCAGCATGCCGATCGTCTCGCCGGCAAAGGTGCCCCAGGCGATGCCGGCAATGCCCCAGCCGAGCCCGAGGCCAAGCGTAATCGACAGCACGATATTGATGCCGTTGATGATCGCCTGCAGCAGCAGCCCCGTCATGCCCTGTCCGCGGCCCAGCACGAAACCGAGCAGCGCATAGTTGGCAAGTGCCATGGGGGCGGCCAGCACGCGGATCGTGAAATAGGTGGATGTAACCTCCGCGACACCCGGCGACGGCGCCATCAGGAAGAGCCCGGCAGACAGCAGCAACGGCGAGAGTAATGCGATTCCAAGCCCGCAACAGAGCGCGATGATCAGCGAGCGCCAGTAGACCGCCTGTTCTTCGCGCCGGTCGCCGCGGCCGAAGGCCTGCGCCACGAGGCCTGTGGTGGAGGCGCGCAGAAAATTGAAACTGCCGAGCAGAAGATCGAAGATCACCGCGCCGATGGCCATGCCGGCGAGCGCATCCGCCGAGCCTAGTCGGCCGGCAACCGCCGTGTCAGTCAGCCCGATCAGCGGCGTCGTCAGGAAACCGAGCGTCATGGGAATGGCGATCGCCAGCACCAGCCGATGCGTCACCTCGAAGGGACCGGCGCCCTCGTTTTCGCTTGCTGCCGTCGCGCTCATGCCCTGCCCTCTACTTGGCACTCATCAGGATCGGCGTCACCGGCACGAGGCGGAGCGCGCGAACCATGGAGGCCGTGAGCATCTTGTACTTCTGAAAATGCGGCGTGGCGAGGTGGACCTGATACGCGCTTTCATCGGCATAGACTTCCAGCAGCCGGATCTTCTCCGGCGCTTCGACAAGGGAAACCGCATGCAGCATCAGGACGCCCGGTTCGAGCCGAACGGATGCTTCGATTTCTTCCGCAAGCAAGGCTTTGTACGCGTCCAGCTGCGCGGGGTCGATTTCGAGCTCGGCAATCCGGACGATCTGCTGATCTCGATTTCGGTCCACGCGCCGCTCCAATGGCTACGAATATGGAAACTCAGCCAGACAGCACCATCGCCCAGTAAGGCCGGTTGCCGGACGAGGGATTGGACACCACCGCGACGCCGAGGCCCTGAAAGCTCTTCCCCAACATGTTTTCCAGATGTTTTGGCGAACGATACCAGGCATCGAAGGCTTCTGTCGCACTATCCTGCCCCGTGGCGATGTTCTCCGCCGCCGGCAGCGCCACCTCCATGCCCTTCATGCGCTTGGCGAAATTGGCACCGAAGCCGATATTGTGCTCCATCTTGCCGGCAGAGGCCATGCGGCTTGCCTGGTCCATCGCCGCACGCTGCGCCGCCTTGTCGATGGAAAGCGCCGGCAGGCCGCGGTCGGCCCTGAGCTTGTTGACGAGGGCAAGCGAGGCCGGCGTCTGGTCGCTGCCGGTGCCGGCCGACGGGCTCAAAACACTGGTGGTGGAGCAGCCCGCGGCAAGCGCTGCGACGGCCGCCGCGGAGGCGGTGAGAAGAGAACGGCGGGACAGCATGATCAGCGGCGATAGCTCACGAGGCGGATGAGGATGAAGACCGGTATGACGATGACGGCACCGAGCAGCAGGTAATCGCCTAGGCGCCCGAGCGTCTTGAAGCCGGTATTCCACAGGTCGAGGAAGAAATCGCGCACCGCAAACAGAATATCGTCCGGGTAAAGTCCGAAGATCGACATCAGGAAGCCCACCGCCACCGACAGGATCAGGAGCTTGATGAGCACGCGCAGGGGGCTGTCGCCAAGAAACCCGTTCACGCCATTCGACATCCGCTGATTCTCCAAAAATTCGTGTCCTTCAGATAAGCGCTCAACCCTTGCGCCGCAAGCAACGGTCGCCGGTCCGAGAATTCGCTTGCCTTTTGCCGCGGCCCTGCCATGTAGCGTCGCAGTTCCCCGTTTCCGAGCCCACATGACGAGCCCGCATTTCTCCTCCGGCGACCTCATCGCCGACCGTCGTGCCGACTATGCCCGCATGTTTGCGGAATCGGGCGAGTTCGCGGAGGCATACGAGGTCATGGAACAGGCGCTCGAACAGGTACCGACCTGGGCCGCCGGCTGGTTCCGGCTTGCCGAATATGCCGAGAAATCGGGCCGCAAGGAGGCGGCGACCGCCGCACTCGAAAAAGTCGTGGCCCTCGACCCGACCGATATTTTCGGCGCCGGCCTGAAACTTGCCGTGCTGGGCGCCGCAGAAGCCCCCGCTACGCCCCCGAGCTCCTATGTCGAACGCCTCTTCGACGACTATGCCAACCGTTTCGACACGGCTCTCGTCGAGCGGCTGGACTACACCGTACCGCAGACGCTCGCTCGCCTCGTGCTCCAGCATGTCGGCGACGATGCACGGTTCGGCCTCGTTTCGGATATCGGCTGCGGCACCGGCCTGTTCGGCGTGGAAATCCGTGCCCATGCCGGCCGCCTCGAAGGTTTCGACCTGTCCGCAGGCATGCTGGCGAAAGCAGGGGAAAAGGCGGTCTACGATCATCTGGCGCGGGCCGACCTGTCGCTGCCGGCGCAAACAAGCGGCCTCTTTGCCGCGGCAGGGGAAGCCCGCGCCGACCTCGTCAGCGCCGCCGACGTGCTGATGTATCTCGGCGATCTGGCAGAGGTTTTCCCGAGCGCTGCCCGGCTTGTCAAACCCGGCGGCCTCTTCGCCTTTTCGGTCGAGGATGGCGGCGAGGGCGATGCGCCCCTGCTGCGCCCGTCGCTGCGCTATGCCCATCCGGAAGCCTTCATCCGCCGACGGATGGTGGAAAACGGCTTCGACCTCGTCGCGCTGGAAAAGAGCGTGATCCGGCGGGATGCCGGCCAGCCGGTGCATGGCCTGCTCTTCTTCGCGCGGCGGCAGGGATAAGCTTGCACGGGCGGCGGCGCCCTATACAACACAAAGATCATCGGAGATCAGGCATGGACGTTGACAAGCGGCGTTACGGCTTCTGGAACCCCACCCCGACCCGCCATACCCCGCTGGAAGATGCGCAGGGCCTGTTTGCGAGCAGCATGATCGCCGCACTCGGCCTCGCCTTGATGAGCAGCGCCGGGCTGGTGGCAAGCGGCACGGCCGGCGTCGCCTTCATCCTGCACTATCTCACCGGCTACAGCTTCGGCCTCTTCTACACCGTCGTGAACATCCCCTTCTACGTGCTGGCGCTAAAACGCCTCGGCTGGGCCTTCACGATCAAGACGATCATCGCCGTCTCGCTCACCTCCGTCATCACCGAGTTGCAGCCGCATTTCGTGCGCATCGAGAGCATCGATCCGATGTGGACGGCGGTGCTGGCCGGCATCCTGCTCGGCTTCGGCCTGCTCGGCCTCTACCGCCACCGTGCCAGCCTCGGCGGCGTCGGAGTGCTCGCGGTCTACCTGCAGGAGCGTTTCGATATCCGCGCCGGTCTCGTCCAGCTTGCCTTCGATCTTTTCGTGCTGGCCGCCGCCTTTCTGGTCGCCCCGCCCTTCATCGTGCTCTGCTCGGTCGTCGGCGCCGTGGTGCTGAACCTCTTCCTCACCGTAAACCACCGCGCCGACCGCTATATCGCCATGTGAAATCTTTGAGGACCGTTGCTTCTGACGCCGTTGTCAAAGACCCATTGCGCTCATCCACTCGTGAACGGCTTCCTTCTGGACATCGCAACTTCCGCCTGCTCTGCCTCCATACTTGCGAAACAGGTCGCCGCAGCAGCTTGTCGGCTTGACGCAGACATGTGGGATGACATTGGCTTTCGGGATTTCATACTCCTGCATGAGCCAGCGTATCAGTTTTGCTGATACCTTTTCCTGCTCGGGTGTGATCTCGTCTCCCGGCGCTGCAACATGCTCGATCCCGATAGACCGGGCATTCATGGCAGATGATCCTGCATGCCATGCGCGTTCGCTGTCATTGACCATTTGCACGAGGGCTCCGTCACGGCCGACGATGTAATGTGCCGACGTGCGCGGATTACCGTGCTTGAACCATTGGATCGATCCCTCAATGTTGCGGGATGTCGTATAGTGAACCACGATATGGTCGATATCGGTGTTGTTTCTGCTCGACTGATGCGATGTTGGCTCCCAGCGATTGACGGGAGGCTTTTGATCCTCCGCCCCATCGCCCGAGCCACAGGCCTCACAGGCAAAATTGCCGGAGGAATGCATTTCCCCATGCTGCGTCGCGCCGGACTGCCCAAGCTGGGTCTCGGCCTCCTCCAGCAGGTTGATGACTTTCTCGGCATAGCTCGAATTTTCAGCCCATATCGGGCCGATAAACGCAATGAAGAGCTCCGGGTCGCTGACCCGACTGCGCCAGCCTTCATACGGTGCGCGGTCGAGAAAGGCCCAGAAGCCGCGAATGAAGTTCTCCTGGTTGGCAAACTTGCAATATTTCGCCGTTCCGTCATGTGCTTCATAATCCACGGGCGTGGCGAACGGCTCCATTTGAGCCCGCCATTTCATCCCGGCGTAATTTTTGTGTTTTTTCGCAAGCTCGGACGTTCCCCGGCCAGATTCCAGTATCCACATTGCAAGGGTCACTGGTTTAAGCTTTGGGAATTCGATGGCCTGGTTTGCGTACAAGGTGACAAGCTTGGAGAATTCGACATTCAACGGCATCTGCCTCTCCCTCAGTGGTCCCTAATGAATCCTAGGGTTTACTAATATTGCATAAAATTACCCAAGGTGGAAATCATGTTTTGTTTGCGACACGCCAGCTTCCGCCTGCCCCAGTGGACATGAGATGAGGGCAAGCCCGGCAGTGGATGCGCATCTCCTTCCCGCCCCCTTCACCGCCTGGTTTTCGGCCAAGGGTTGGCAGCCGCGTGCGCATCAACTGGAGCTGCTCGCGCGCGCCACGGCCGGCGAAAGCCTGCTCCTGATCGCCCCCACGGGCGCCGGCAAGACACTGGCAGGCTTCCTCCCTGCCCTGACCGACCTCACGCGCCGCGGAAAAACCCCGCCAGGCAGCCCTTTCACCGGCATCCACACGCTCTACATCTCGCCCCTGAAGGCTCTTGCCGTCGATATCGAGCGCAACCTGATGAAGCCTGTTTCCGAGATGGGCCTACCAATCTCGGTCGAGACCCGCACCGGCGACACGCCGCAGGCCAAACGCCAGCGCCAGCGGCTCAGCCCGCCGGACATCCTGCTGACGACACCGGAACAGGTGGCGCTGCTGATCGCCAACGGCGAGGCGGAGCGGTTCTTCAAGGACCTGAAATATGTGATCTTCGACGAGCTGCATTCGCTCGTCACCTCCAAGCGCGGCCATCTGCTCTCGCTTGGCCTCGCCCGGCTGCGCCGTCTTGCACCGGGCCTGCGCACCATCGGGCTTTCCGCGACGGTCGCCGAGCCGATGGATTTGCGCCGCTGGCTGGTCGCGCAGCAGCCGGGCGGGGAAACCCATGCCGGCCTCGTCATCGCCCCCTCTGGCGCGAAGCCGATCATCACCATCCTCAAGAGCGAGGATCGCGTACCGTGGTCCGGCCATTCGGCGAAGTACGCCATGCCGGAGGTCTACGAGGCGATCAAGGCGTACAGGACGTCGCTGCTCTTCGTCAACACGCGCAGCCAGGCGGAAATTCTCTTCCAGGCGCTCTGGAGCATCAACGAGGACACACTGCCGATCGCGCTGCACCACGGCTCGCTGGATGTCGGTCAGCGCCGCAGGGTGGAGGCGGCCATGGCGGAAAATAAGCTGCGCGCCGTCGTCGCCACCTCGACGCTCGACCTCGGCATCGACTGGGGCGACGTCGATCTTGTCATCCATGTCGGCGCGCCAAAGGGCGCTTCGCGGCTGGCGCAGCGCATCGGCCGCGCCAACCACCGCATGGACGAGCCGAGCCGCGCGATCCTGGTTCCCGCCAATCGTTTCGAGGTGATGGAATGCCAGGCCGCCCTCGACGCCAACTATCTCGGCGCGCAGGACACACCGCCGGTCGGCCAGGGCACGCTCGACGTGCTCGCCCAGCACGTGCTCGGCATGGCCTGCGCCGCGCCCTTCGACGAAGACGTGCTGTTTGCCGAAATCACCTCCGCCTCGCCCTATAGCGATCTGCCCCGCGAAAAATTCGGCCGGATCGTGCAGTTCGTCGCGACCGGCGGCTACGCGCTAAAAACCTACGAGCGCTATGCCCGCATCCGCAAGACGGTGGACGGGCTCTGGCGTGTTTCCAATCCGGGCGTTGCCCAGCAATACCGCCTGAACCTCGGCACGATCGTTGAAATGCCGATGTTGAACGTGCGCATGGTCAAACGCGGTGCACGCGGTGCCATCGGCCGCGGCGGCGCCTCGCTCGGCAAGGTGGAAGAGTATTTTCTCGAAATGCTGGCGCCCGGCGACACCTTCCTGTTTTCCGGCAAGGTGCTGCGCTTCGAAGGCATCCGCGAGAACGAATGTCTCGTTTCCCAGGCCTTCTCGCTCGACCCGAAGGTTCCGGCCTATGCCGGCGGCAAATTCCCGCTCTCCACCTACCTCGCCGATCAGGTGCGCAGCATGCTGGACGACCCGCAGCGCTGGGGCGCACTGCCCGAGCAGGTGCGCGACTGGCTCGCCCTGCAACGGGATGTTTCAGCCCTGCCGAAGCGCGACGAACTGCTCATCGAAACCTTCCCGCGCGGCAGCCGCCACTACATGGTCGCCTATCCTTTCGAAGGACGGCTGGCACACCAGACGCTGGGCATGCTCTTGACCCGCCGGCTGGAGCGCGCCGGCCGGCGGCCGCTCGGCTTCGTCGCGACCGACTATTCGCTCGCCATCTGGGCGCTCGACGATCTCGGCTACACATTCGCCGTCGAACGCCCGTCGCTCGAAAACCTCTTCGATGAGGACATGCTGGGCGATGACCTGGAGGCCTGGCTCGACGAGAGTTTCATGCTCAAGCGCACCTTCCGCAATTGCGCCGTCATTGCCGGCTTGATCGAGCAACGCCATCCGGGCAAGGAAAAGACCGGGCGGCAGGTCACCGTTTCCGCCGACCTGATCTACGACGTGTTGCGCAGTCATGAGCCGGACCACATCCTGCTTGAAGCTACGCGCAGCGATGCAGCGGCGGGGCTTTTGGATATTCAGCGATTGGGCGATATGCTGATGCGAATCAAGGGCCACATCACGCACCGTCGGCTCGACCGTATTTCGCCGCTCGCCGTGCCGATCATGCTGGAAATCGGCAAGGAACCGGTGGCAGGCGAGGCGCAGGATTCACTGCTGGCAGAAGCAGCCGAAGACCTGATCGCCGAGGCGATGGGCGAGACACAGATTTAGGAATAGGACGCGCATGCAGAGGTTGGCTCTGGCATCGATGGACATGCAGGATTTCGGCGCCGTCTCGGCGCGCACCGTCGTTGCCGGCGTCGAGGCCGTGTGCGATCCGCTCGGCGCGCTCTATCTGCCGGAAACCCGGCTGCTGGTCGTCTCCGACCTGCACCTGGAAAAGGGTGCCGCCTTCGCGCGCCGCGGCATGATGCTGCCGCCCTACGATACGCTCGCCACGCTGACGGTTCTCGAAGCCGTCATCGCCCGGCACGATCCGGCAATCGTCGTCAGCCTCGGTGATAATTTCCATGACCGTGTCGGCTCCGCCCATCTTCCGGAGATTTTCCGCAGCAAGATCACCGACCTTGCGCGCGGGCGCGACTGGATCTGGATCAACGGCAACCATGATCCGGACGGCACTGTGGACCTGCCCGGCCAATCCGCCGACGAACTGCACTATGCCGGCCTCGCCTTCCGCCACGAGCCGTCGCTGATTTCCCCCGCCGGCGAGATCGCCGGGCACCTGCATCCGGCCGCCACCGTCGTCCGCCGCGAGAAGGCGGTGCGCCGCCCCTGCTTTGCAACCGATGGGAAGCGGATGCTGATGCCCGCCTTCGGTCTGATGACCGGCGGCCTCGATCTGCGCCACAAGGCGATGATCGGCCTCTTCGACCGGCCAAACCTCATCGCCCACATGCTCGGTCGCGACCGCATCTATTCGGTGCGCTTCGCGAACCTGCGCGGTTGATTGCTTCCCGGCGCTAACTTGCCTTCACCAGCCTGAGGATCGTCGATTCCCCGCCGCCTCGCCCTTCCGTCACCGCAAAGACGGTGCCGTCCGGCGCGACCTTCACGTCGCGGATGCGGGCGTCGAGCGGCACGCGTTCCTCGCGGGCCACCTTGTCGCCCTCCATGTGCAAGACGACGAGGCCCTGGCTGACGAGGCCGCCGATCAGGAAGGCGCCCTTCCATTCCGGAATGGCGTCGCCGTTATAAAAGGCCATGCCGGAGGGGCCGATTACCGGGTCCCAGTAATAAACCGGCTGTTCCGTGCCCTGCAGCGTGGTGATGCCCTCGCCGACCGGGCTGCCGCTATATTCGATGCCATAGGTCACCTTCGGCCAGCCGTAGTTCTTGCCCGCCTCCGGGCGGTTCAGCTCGTCGCCACCCTTCGGCCCATGCTCGACGGTCCACAGGCGGCCCTGGCCATCCAGCGTGGCGGCCTGCAGGTTACGGTGGCCATAGCTCCAGATTTCCGGCAACGCGCCGTCCTGCTTGGCAAAGGGATTGTCGGAAAGCGCCTTGCCCTCCGCGTCGATACGGAAAACCTTGCCGAAGCCGCTGCCGAGATCCTGTGCTCCGACACGCGTCTCGCGGTCCGAGCGCTCGCCGACGGTCACGTAGAGCTGCCCTTCCGGGCCGAAAACCAGCCGTGAGCCAAAGTGCTTGTCGCCGTCATAGGTCGGCATCTGCTGGAAGATCACCTTCACGTCCTGGAGTGCCAGCTTGCCATCCTCTTCTGTCAGCCGCGCTGAGGCGACCGACGTGCCGTTGCCGCCCTCGCGCGGTTCGGAGAAGGAGACGTAGATGCGGTTGGAGCTTTCGAAATCGGGGGCCAGCGCCACGTCGAGCAGGCCGCCCTGCCCTTCGGACATGACCGCTGGAACGCCCTCGATCGGCGGACTTGCCTCGCCGTTTTCCTGCGAGACGACATGCATGGCGCCTTCCTTCGTCGTCACGAGGATGCGGCCGTCGGGCAGGAATTCCATGGCCCAAAGATGCGGCAGGCCTTCCGCCACGACATCGACGCTGATCTCAGGCACCGCATCGGGAAGAGCCGCGCGGGTCTGGTTTTCGAAGGCCGGCTTCTGGTCAGGCGCGTTGGCATTTTCGGTTTCGGCCGTCTTTGCCGTCTGGGCGAAAGCCGGAGCAGCCAGAAGTGTGGCGGCGAGCATGGTTCCTGCGAGACGTATGTTCGTGCGCATGGTGGTTTCCCTTGTTCGATCGCAAACGAGACGACGGGCCGCGTCCGCAACCCGCCTTAGCGCCGCAAGGGGTCAACACCGTGGTTTGTTTCAACACATCTCTTCAAGAAATGTTTATCAGGCCGCAGCCGGCGCATAGCGTGCGAGAATTGCACCATTCGAAAGCGGCTTGGCCTCGACCAGATCGAAATCCCGCCGCGCGCCCTCCTTGAAGAAGGGCGTGCCCTTGCCGAGCTGCACCGGCACGATCGCCAGCATCACCTCGTCGACGAGCCCGGCCTTCAGGAGCGAATCCGTCAGGTCGGCGCTGCCAAAGACGTAGATCGTCTTGTCGAGCGCCTGCTTGCGCCTCGTGATCTCGCCGACAATGTCGGCCGTCATTTCGGTGTTGTTCCAATCGGACGACACGATCGTGCGCGAGGCAACAAGTTTCGGCAGGGCATTCATGTAGGCCTTCACCTCACCCTCGTCCTCCGCCGTCGTCCAGTAGGCCTTCATGCCCTCATAGGTGACACGGCCGAAGACGAGCAGGCTGGCGGAAGCGCCGAAGTCGCTGCTGAGCTTTTCCAGCTCCGGTCCCCAGGCCCGGTTATGAAAGTCGAGGTCCCATTTCTTCTCGCCCTCGAAGAAGCCGTCGAGCGTCACGAGGTTCCAGACGATTACCTTTGCCATCTCCATTTCCTCCGTGGTGGTGCCGCTTTTCTAACCAGTTGCGATTTGCAACTGGTTGATAGATAGCAAAACCGATTGTACTCTGCAAGCAGTTTTGGAGATCCTGATGAAAGACGCCCACCGTTCCGGCTGCCCGATCAACCTGACACTTGAAATCCTCGGCGACCGCTGGAGCCTGATCATTCTGCGCGACATGATGTTCGGCAACCGCCGCCATTTTCGCGAACTGCTGACGAAATCGGAAGAAGGTATTGCTTCGAACATTCTCGCGGACCGGCTGCGCCGTCTTGTCGACGAAGGCCTGATCAGCAAGGCAGACGATCCGAGCCACAAGCAGAAGGCGCTCTACAGCCTCACCGAAATGGGCATCGCGCTGGTGCCGGTCTTCGCCATGATGGGCGCCTGGGGCCGGCGCTTCCTGCCGGTGACGGAGGACCTGTCGATCCGCGCGGAACTGCTGGAGGATGGCGGCCCGGAGATGTGGGACGCCTTCATGGAGGAGCTGCGTGCCATCCATATGGGCAGCCCGCCGCCGGCCCGCTCGGTCTTCGGAGAATTGCAGGCCGCCTACGCGGCGACCGTCGCGCGCGGCGTCAAATCGACGGCGCCGGCTTGACGGATGCCCGCCTGTTGATTTCCATCAAGGCCACAGCCGGTTCGCACCCTAGATTGGGCAAAAAGGAGATCGTGTCATGTACAAGCATATTCTCGTTCCGACGGACGGTTCGGAACTGTCCTCGGCCGCCGTCGAGCAGGCGCTTCAGCTTGCCAAAGCGCTTGGTGCGAAAGTGTCGGTCATGACGGTGGCCGAGCCGCTGCACATCCTGCCGATCACGCCGGACAAGGTGATCAACGTGCGGGCGGAATACGAGGAACAGGTGCGCCAGGAGGGCCTGCGCATTCTTGGCTCGGCGGAAGACAGGGCCGTCACGGCGGGCGTTTCGGCGGCGACGGTGCAGGTGACGGCGGGTGATGCCTGGCAGGCGATCATCGATACGGCCACGGAGCGCGGCTGCGACCTCATCGCCATGGCCTCGCACGGCCGGCGGGGCATCGGCGCCTTCCTGATGGGCAGCGTCACCACCAAGGTGCTCAGCCACTCGACCATCCCGGTGCTCGTCTACCGTTCCTGACCTCAATCCTTGCGGTAGACGACGCTGGCGAGCCAGCCTGTAAGAAGGGCGAGAAAGACGGAAAAGGCGCCATAGGCGAGCGAATTGTTGTAGGCGGCATTGGAGATCATCTGCTCGATGCCGGTCTTCATCACGCGCAGGGGCAGCGCCTTCTCGGCGATGAACACGCCATCACGGAAGAGATGCGCACGCACGACATGCGTGCCGTTCGGCACGCTCGCCGGCAGCCGCACCGTCGCCTTGAACAGGCTGGCGCTGATGAACTGCACGCCGCCCGGATCCTTCTGGTAGAACCCGCCGCTCTCCTTCAGCCGCCGGAACGCGTCGCGGAATTCGGTGAGGTTGCTGCCGTCGCCGAGATAGCCGACCGGCGACAGGCGGATATGCTGGATGCCGACCCCGACGCCGTTCAGCATGGCGGGCTCGGCGATCGTCTCGACATCGCGCGTGCTCGACAGCGAATAGGATTCCGGCACCAGCTCGAAGGTCATCGAGCGGCGGTTGACCCAGATGCCGAAGACACGCTCCTTCACGCGAACCGTATTATTGTCCTTCGGCCCTTCGAGCGCCACGACGATGTCGTACTTGCCCTGAGCCAGCAGGGCGGGATCATAGTTTTCGATCGCCCCGAAGATCGTCAGGTCGGCACCGCGGAAATCCGAGGAAATGGCGATCTCGTCCGTCGAAATGCCGATTTCGAGCTTTTCGGGAAACTCCACCGGCCTGTCTTCCAGCACCTGCGCGGCGGCGGGAAAGGCAAGACCAAGCGCCAGCAGGAGGGCGGCTATCGTTCTCATCGATAGACCCCCTCGCTGACGACGGAGTAGAGATCCCGCGGCGTGACGACAAGATCGACCGCAAGACGGGCGCCGACGGCCAGAACCAACAGCGCCAACAGCGCTCGCAGCTGTTCGCCGCGCAACCTCTGGCCGACCCGCACGCCATATTGCGCGCCGATCACGCCCGCCACCATCAGGATGAAGGCCAGAACGATGTCGACCGAATAGTTCGTCGTCGCCTGCACGATCGTCGTGTAGGCGGTGACGAAGATGATCTGGAACAGCGAGGTGCCGACGACGACATTGGTCGGGATGCGCAGCAGGTAGATCATCGCCGGCACCATGATGAAGCCGCCGCCGACACCCATGATGGAGGTGAGGATGCCGATGCCGAAGCCGAGGCCGATCACCGGAATGACGCTGAGATAGATCTTCGACTTCTTGAAGCGCATCTTCAGCGGCAGGCGGTGCACCCAGCTGTGTTGGCCGGGGCGGCGCAGCGACACCGGCTGGTTGGTGGCCGCGCGGCGCAGCGCCCGGATGCTTTCAAGCAGCATCAGCGTCCCGACGGTGCCGAGCAGCACGACATAGAGCAGCGAGATGACGAGGTCGAGCTGGCCGACGCGGCGCAGCAGGGCGAAGATCCATATGCCGACGGTGGCGCCCGCAAGGCCGCCCGCAAGCAGCACGGTGCCGAGCTTGATGTCGAGCGTGCCGCGCCGGAAATGCGAGAGCGCGCCGGATACCGACGAGGCGACGACCTGGTTGGCGCCGGTCGCAACGGCGACGATCGGAGGGATGTTGTAGAAGATCAGCAGCGGCGTGATCAGGAAGCCGCCGCCGACGCCGAACATGCCGGACAGGAAACCGACGGCCGCGCCCATGCCGAGAATAATGAAGATATTCACCGAGAGCTCTGCGATGGGCAGATAAACAGTCACAACGATACCCCGATCGGCAATTTTCCCCGCATAAGCGGGCTTATTCTCGCAGTCGCATTCACCTTCGTTACCTCCCGACGAGACACTCCATCGGCAAGCTGCGGATGCACGGAAGCGCCGCGCCGCGGGAAGGGAGGCCCCCTCCATCGGCCGGTCGCGCCTTGCATCGCGCAAGGATCGGTCAATCGGCGCAGCCAATGTGGCGCGCCGTTGCCGCCCTCTAGGATAAGACGTCTGACGGACGCGTATCATCTTGGAGCGACACATAATTTTTCTACTGCATAATTCCCGAAATCAGGGCCGATTTAAGGATAAGGCGTGCAGCGCATACAAAATGCCACAGCGACCTTTGCGCATCATTAACGACGCGCGGTGCTGTGGTGAGCGTGATGCCCGTGCGGGTGTGCTCAAGTCAACCAGAGAACCCGCTTACGCGGGTTCCCGGCATGTGACCGATCAGCTCGGCTGCTTGTTGCGCTTCAACAACTCCGTCACCAGCGCGTCGTCGATCTCGCCGGTTTCCGTCTGGCCGACCGACTTCTGGAAGGACTTGATCGCGGCGACCGTCTTCTTGCCCATCGCGCCGTCCGGCGTGCCGGCATTGAAGCCATTGTTGTTGAGGATCGCCTGGATGTTGCGGATCGCCTTCTTCATGTCGACGCTGGCGGTCTTCGTCGGTTTGCCGACCCATTCGTCGGGCAGGTCGGCGGAATTGGTCTTCTCGTCGAGCGGCTGCGGCTTCCAGAGTTCCATCTCCGCCTTAGCGCTCATCAGCTGTTCCGGACGCATGGCGTTCGCCACCTCGTCGCGCTTCTCGGCCGCATCCTTGTCGCCGTCGCGGGCGGCGATAGCGAACCACTTGTAGGATTCCTCGAGGTCCTGCTTCACGCCGTTGCCGCGTGCATAGAGGATGGCAAGGTTGAACTGGCTGTCGCGCACGCCGAATTCTGACGCTTTCTGGAACCACTTCGCGGCGCCGTCGAAATCCGGCTGCGCCGTGCCGACACCCGTTGCGAGCAGGACAGCGAGATTATGCATGGCGCTCGCATTGCCCTTGTTGGCAGCGATTTCGTACAGTTGACGGGCGCGGGCGAGGTCCCGCTCGACGCCCTGGCCCTTTTCATAGAGGTTGGCGAGGCGATATTCCGCCGGTGCAAAGCCACGCGCGGCGGAAAGCTCGTACCAGCGGGCGGCTTCCGCAAGATCCGTCGCAACACCGCGACCGTCCGTATAGCGCGCACCGATCTCGAACAGCGCCAGCGGATCACCCTCCGTCGCCGCCTTGGAGAGCGAGGCCGGATTGATGGCTTCGGGGACGACGATCGCTGCCGTCTGGGTCTGGTCAATCGACTGGGCCTCGGCCGGCGCGTTGTCCGTCGT
>NZ_JBQVPI010000017.1:81135-106477 GCF_052438155.1 Shinella sp.
ACCGAAGACAGGCGTGCTGTCCGGCGTCGTCACCGGCTCGAAGCCCGCGTTTGCGGCATCGTCGTTCATTTCGGCGGGCGCGGTCAGCGCCGCGCTGCCGGTTGTGACGGTCTGGGTCGGCGTTGCCTCGGCGCCGGCATTCGTCGGCGTATCGGCAAGGCCGCGCTCGTCGGCGCTCTCGATAGGTGCCGGATCGGTCACCGCTTCGTCGCCGGCGACCGGTGCAGCGGCAATGTTGGCAGTCACGGCTTCGGCCGAGCCACTCGTGGTTTCGACTGGTGCGGCCTCGTTCGTGTTGATCGCGGTCTGCTCGACGACGACCGGCGCCTCGTCGCCCGTCACCAGCGTGCTGACCAGCGGATAGGACATGATCGCCAAAAGCACGGCGCCGACGGCAAGCAGGATCGGACGGCGGTGACGCGACAGGGCGGAGGCCGGCTTTTCACCCTTTGCCACCTTGTCGTCTTTCCTGGCCGGGGCAACGCGGGAGATCGCGTCGGTTTCCTCGGCGGCAACCTTTGCGGCGCGGCGGGCAGCAGCGATCTGTTGGGCCGCCTTGTCGCCGTCGACGCCGGTTGCCGGGCGGTTGCCCGAAGCCTGTCCGGCGCGCACGCGCTCCAGAATACGGCGGACGTCAGGCACGCCGGAGCCCGGCTCCAGCAGCTGGTTCGCCTCTTCAGGCGCCAGCTCGTCGGTGGGGTCGATCGACGGCGTCGGGTCGATCTGGCGGCGCTCGGTCGGCGGCGTGGCGTCCTTGCGGCCCGGCACGAGACGGCGCTTCAGGCCGGCCAGCAGGCCGACCTTGGGCTGTACGTTTGCCGTCTCGTCGCCGGTCGGCACAACAGCCTGTCCCGCGATTTCCTCGGCCGGTGCGGCGCGCTCGGGAACCGGGATGTTCTCGACCTCGATCTCGGCGTAGCGGCTTTCCTCGCGCGGCTCCTCGACTTCGGCCTGGCGGGTCTCGCGCGTGCCAAAGCCGTCATCGTCAAAAGGGTAGTCGTTACCGTAGGGGTTGGAGGCGCGCTCGTCGTCGCGGCCGAAATCCATGGCCGGCATTTCGGCGTGCGGCATTTCTGCACGGGCCATTTCTGCACGGGGTTGGGCGGCCTCGCGGCGGCCGAAGGTTTCGCGCGGCGCGTCGAGCTGTTCCAGGCGGCTCGCGATCTGCACCAGCGTATCGTGCAGCGCATCGAACGTGCGCGCGGTGCGGTCCTCGCTCGACCGGGTCAGCTCTTCCAGTGCACGCAGGTCGTCGGCAAGGCCGGCGATCGCGTCCATGTCGGTAGAGGCGGATGCCGCCGGGCCGGCATGGCGGTAGGCTTCCATCACCGCTTCCGCGGCCTGGCGTGCGGCCTCGACGACATATTCGTCGTTGGTCGCCATATAATCTTCGATCGTCGCGAGACGGTTCTCGACCTCGGCGGGCATGGCGGCGACGGCGGAAGACGGCGTGCTGATCAGCGTGGAGAGATGCGCGATCTGTGCTTCAAGGCCACGCAGCGCTTCATGATCGCCGACGGGGGCGACGCGGGTCGCATCCAGCCGGTCAGCGATTGCCGAGAGCCGGCCTTCGATATGCGAGAAGCGGTCTTCCTGGAACGGCGTGCCGACGGGCGTATCGAGGCCATCGATGCGACGGGCAAGTGCGTCCAGGCGCTCGGCCAGCAGGTCGTTGACGCTGCCCTGGTCGAGCGCATCGATCTTGCGGGAGATGTCGGAGAGATAGAAGGCGAGGTCTTCGTTTTCGCGAACGGGAGCCGCCTGCTGGCTCTGCTCCAGCATCAGCGAGAGCTGCTCGATGCGCTCTTCGAGGCGCAGCGCCGCACGCTCGTTCGACATTTCCTCGATGCGGCCGGCGAGCGCGTCCAGGCGCAGGCCAAGGCCCTGTTCCTGCACCGGCGCCGGGCGGTGCGCCATCACGTCGAGCTGGCTGGCGAGGTCGGCGATGCGGCTTTCGAGGCGCTGCATCATCGGGTTGTCGGTAACCGACGACTGCTGCATGCGGCCTGCGGCAGCAATCGCGCGGCTGATCTCGTCGAGGCGCGTATCCAGCCCCTCAAACTGCGTCGTGACGGCGGAGGCGAAACGGCCGTCGTCCGGCTTGGCCTGGCGCGCCAGCATGTCGATGGCGCGGGCGATGGTCTCCATCTTGCCTTCCAGCGCATGGATCGCCGGGGTGGCGCTGACCGCGCCGATCTGGTTCTTCAGCTCGTCGAGCCGGTAGGCAAGCGCCACCAGTTCGTCGTCGCGGGTCTGGTCGAAAGCCGAGAGCTTCTTTTCGACGCCGGTCCAGCGATCTTCCATGCGGCGCACGGAATCCTCGCGGGCAAGCCCGTCGAGCACCGAGCGCAGTTCGTCGAATTCGACGCGCAGGCCTTCCGTCTGGCCGGCCGACTGACCAGATTGCCGGCCGAGCTGGTTGATGCCGGTGGACAGCCGAAGCAGTTCTTCGCGCAGGTCGTCATTGTTGCCACGGCCTTCGGCGCTCTGGCGGATGCCGCGGATTTCCGAGCGCAGCGTCTGCATCTCGCGCTCGAGGCCGTCGGCAATATCCTTCTTCAGATCGAGGCGCAGCGAAACGAGCGCCTTGGCGATGTCCTCGACCGAGCCTTCGGCGCGGGCGGGCGCCGCGGCCTGGTGGCCACCATAAGCGGCATGGGCCTGCTGGGCAGCAGCATGGTGGTCGCCGGAAACCGGACGGCGCTCGACACGCTGGGCGACGCGCTCGCGGCCGCCTTCGATGGCGCGCTGGCGCTGCATGATTTCGGAGACAGGGTCTTCGCGTAGCGGAATGGTGCGCGAGGATTCGTAGCGGGAAGGCTCGGCGCGTGGCAGAGCACGCTCCTCGCCCCGTCCGCGCGTGTCGCGGCCGTTCGCCATCAGTCCCTCGATGCGGGCCTCGAGCCCTTCGATCGTGCGATTGAGCGCATCCAGCGAGGATCTTTCGCCTGGGCGTTGCGGGTTTCGCGATCCGTTCATCTTTTGCCTCACTTTGGCGGCCATCCGGCTGCCGGGAGATACCCTTGAAGGCACTGCCGCCCGGCTGCGCCCTTTATTCCATTTTCAGCGGGAGGTTTCTTCGCCGCCGTCAAACACCGCATGCGCAGTTGGAAACAGTATCGTCCCTGTCAAATCCGGACTCGCCGTCCGGGGTTCACAGAGGGAAACGAATGATTCCCGATCCCACGCCCTCAAGCGCCACAATTCATGAAACGTGGTAAACAAGGGGTTAACTATCCCAGAAATTTTTTAACGATTTGCTCATAGAATGCTCTTTGGAGGGGAAGACGGCCGGTTGCGGCACAGCAGCGGTCGTTGATGGGAGGCACATCCGGCGCGCTGACGCCCGCCGCTCCACCTCACGTTCCGCCCGTCCCGACGAAAAATTCGCTGCCCTTTGCGTTTTGACGTTTACGCAAACGTCAAAGTTTTATAGTATCCCGCTCCAAGGACCGGACTCATGTCCGTGGGATAGGTGAGGAACGCGAAAGATGCCGATCTACAAGGCCCCCGTGAATGACACGCTTTTCATCCTGAACGACGTTCTGGCGCTCGAGCGGTACAACAACCTGCCGGGCTTTGCCGATGCGACGGGAGACATGGTGGAGGCAATTGCCGGCGAGGCCGCGAAGGTCGCCGAGGAAGTGCTGTTCCCGGTCAACCTCTCCGGCGACCAGGAAGGCTGCGTGCGCAAAGACGACGCCACCGTGACGACGCCGAAGGGCTTCAAGCAGGCCTACGACCTCTACCGCCAGGGCGGCTGGATGGGTCTTGCGGTTCCGGAAGAATTCGGCGGCCAGGGCCTGCCCTATGTGCTGCACACCGCCGTCGGCGAATACATGTCGTCAGCCAACATGGCGCTCACCATGTATCCGGGCCTGACGCAGGGTGCGATCGCCGCGATCCTCGTGCACGGCTCGGACGAGCAGAAAGCCGCCTATCTCCCGAAGATGGTGGAAGGCACCTGGACCGGCACGATGAACCTGACGGAGCCCCATTGCGGCACCGACCTCGGCCTGCTCCGCACCAAGGCCGTGCCGCAGGGCGACGGTTCCTACAAGATTTCCGGCCAGAAGATCTTCATCTCCGCCGGCGACCACGACATGTCGGAAAACATCGTGCATCTGGTCCTCGCCCGCATCGAGGGCGCACCGGAAGGCACCAAGGGCATCTCGCTCTTCATCGTCCCGAAGTTCATGCTCAAGGACGATGGCACGCCGGGCGACAAGAATGGCGTCTCCTGCGGCGCGATCGAACACAAGATGGGCATCCACGGCAACGCCACCTGCGTCATGAACTATGACGAGGCGACCGGCTTCCTCATCGGCGCCGAGAACAAGGGCCTCAACGCCATGTTCGTGATGATGAACGAGGCCCGCCTCGGCGTCGGCCTGCAAGGCCTGTCGATTGCCGAAGTCGCCTACCAGAACGCCGCGAGCTATGCCCGCGAACGCCTGCAGGGCCGCTCGCTCTCCGGCGTGAAGAACCCCAATGGCAAGGCCGATCCTCTCATCGTGCACCCGGACATCCGCCGCACGCTGATGACCATCAAGGCCTGGACCGAGGGCGGCCGCGCCTTCACGCTGTGGACCGCGCTGAAGTCCGATATCGCCCACCGCTCCGCCGACGAAAAGGAACGTCAGGACGCCGACGATATCCTCGGCCTGATGACCCCGATCCTCAAGGGCGTGCTCACCGACAAGGGCTTCGACCACGCCGTCATGGCCCAGCAGGTCTTTGGCGGCCACGGCTATATCGAAGAGCACGGCATGAGCCAGTATGTGCGCGATGCGCGCATCGCCATGATCTATGAGGGCGCCAACGGCATCCAGGCGCTCGACCTCGTCGGCCGCAAGCTCGGCATGAATGGCGGCCGCGCCGTCATGACCCTCTTCAAGGAAATCGGTGATTTCTGCGAGGAGAATCGCAATGACGAGAAGCTCGCAACGTTCACAAAGAGCCTCAAGAAGGGCTTGAACGACCTGCAGGCCGGAACCATGTGGTTCATGCAGAATGCCATGGCCAAGCCCGACAATGCCGGTGCCGGCTCGACCGACTACATGCACCTCTTTGGCCTCGTCGTCGTCGGCTACATGTGGGCCAAGATCGCCAAGGCTGCCGAAGAAGGCCTTGCCAATGGTGCTGGCGAGCGCGAGGATTTCCTGAAGAACAAGCTGATCACGGCAAAGTTCTTCATGGAGCGCCTGATGCCGGAAACCACGCTGCGCAAGACCCGCATCGAGGCCGGTGCGGACACGACGATGGAACTGGCTGCCGAAGCATTCTGATGCTTCGCCCCTCTCCCCCATTGCGGGGCGAGGGGCTAAAGTCGCAAGCCGCGAGCCACGAATTCTAAGGCGCTTCGCGCCGCTAGGGAGAAGAAATCAATGACCGACGTCTTCATCTACGATCATGTGCGCACCCCGCGCGGGCGCGGCAAGAAGGATGGTTCGCTGCACGAAGTGCCGTCCGTCCGCCTCGCCGCCAAGGTTCTGGAAGCGGTGCGTGACCGCAACGGGCTCGACACGGCCAAGGTCGACGATATCGTCATGGGCTGCGTCGATCCTGTCATGGATGCGGGCTCTGTCATCCCGAAGGCTGCCGCCTTCGAAGCCGGCTATTCGACCAAGGCGCCCGGCATTCAGCTGTCGCGTTTCTGTGCGTCCGGCCTCGACGCCGTCAACCTTGGTGCTGCGAAGATCGCTCAGGGTGCCGATGACATCGTGATCGCCGGCGGCGTGGAGAGCATGTCCCGCGTCGGCCTCGGCATGTCGGGCGGCTCGTGGTTCATGGACCCCTCGGTCAACTTCCCGGCCTATTTCATGCCGCAGGGTGTCTCGGCCGACCTGATCGCCACCAAGTACGGTTTTTCCCGCGACGACGTCGACGCCTATGCCGTCGAGAGCCAGAAGCGGGCGGCGCACGCCTGGGAGAAAGGCTACTTCAAGAACGCCGTCGTGCCGGTGAAGGACATCAACGGCCTGACGATCCTTGCCCATGACGAGCACATGCGCCCCGGCACCGACATGCAGGCGCTCGCCTCGCTCAACCCCTCCTTCCAGATGCCCGGCGAGATGGGCGGCTTCGAAGCCGTCGCCATCCAGGCCCATCCGGAAATCGAGGGCATCAACTACGTCCACCATGCCGGCAACTCGTCCGGCATCGTCGATGGTGCCGCCGCCGTGCTGCTCGGCTCGAAAGAGGGTGGCAACATCCTCGGCAAAAAGGCGCGCGGCCGCATCAAGGCTTTCGCCAATATTGGTTCCGATCCGGCCCTCATGCTGACCGGCCCGGTCGACGTCACGGAAAAGCTGCTCGCCCGAGCCGGCATGACGCTTTCCGACATCGACCTCTTCGAGCTCAACGAAGCCTTCGCCGCCGTCGTTCTGCGCTACATGCAGGCCTTCGACATCCCGCACGACAAGATCAACGTCAACGGCGGCGCCATCGCCATGGGCCATCCGCTCGGCGCCACCGGCGCGATGATCCTCGGCACGGTACTCGACGAGCTGGAACGCCGCGACCTCAACACCGCCGTCGTCACGCTCTGCATCGGCGCCGGCATGGGTACAGCGACGATCATCGAACGGGTCTGAGATGGGCGACGCGCGGCCGGACCGGGAATTTTACAGGGCCGAGCGACCTGGGGTGCAGCAAGAACTTGCACATCACTATCGCGACAAGGACATGAGGGACGACTACGAGGCCTTTACCAAGGTCAAGACCAAGGAAGAGATGCGCATTCAGCGCGCAGAACTCCGCGGCACGTTTCTCTTCACCATCCTGTTCATCGGCATATCCGGCCTCGCAATCGCCTACCTCTGGTAGGAAAACTTTCTGGGAAGAGGAGCCCATCGTGAGCGACAAGAACTTCATCACCGAAAGGACCTGACCATGACGAACCCGACCCGCCGCAGCTTCCTCACCCTCGTCGGGGCAGGCCTCATCGCCTCCTCCGTTGAGGCGAGCGATAGCTTCGTGCTGTCGGGCACTGTCACCAATGTGGCGAGCGGTCCGGTTCCGGTCGGTCGGCTGACGATCCGGCTCGAGGAGCAGGGCATCATGGATGTGGCCGCACGGCGCATCGCCCAGACCACGGTCAACAGCAAGGGCAACCGGCATTTCATCCGCTTTTCGATGCGGGTGAAACGTTCGGCGCTCCGCAAGGCGGTAGCACCGGGCTTCACCATCCGCCTCGAGCGCGACGGCCGTCTCATTGCGATCAACACGACGAAACAGGCGTATGGCGGCAGAGGCAAGGCCTCGCTGCACATTGAACCCATTCTCTACTGAGCCCATTCTCTACCGAGGGGGAGAAAACCATGAGCGCATACAAGAATTTCACCATCGAGACCGACGCCGACGGCATTGCGCTGGTCACCTGGGACATGCCCGACAAGTCGATGAACGTCTTCACCATCGAGGTGATGGACGAACTGGACAAGATCATCGACCAGGTCGTGGCAGACGCCGTCGTCAAGGGCGTGGTCATCACGTCTGGAAAATCCTCCTTCTCCGGCGGTGCCGATCTCTCCATGATCAAGGCGAGCTTCGACCTCCTGAAGGACGCGCAGGCGACCGATCCGTCGACCGCCGTCGAAAAGCTGTTTGAAGCCACCGGCCGCATGACCTGGCTGTTCCGCAAGCTCGAAACCTGCGGCAAGCCATGGGTTTCCGCCATCAACGGCACCTGCATGGGCGGCGCCTTCGAAATGTCGCTCGCCTGCCACGGCCGCGTCGCTTCGAATGCCAAGTCCGTCAAGATCGCGCTTCCGGAAGTCAAGGTCGGCATCTTCCCGGGCGCTGGCGGTACCCAGCGCGTGCCGCGCCTTGCCAATGCGCAGGACGCTCTCCAGATGATGACGACCGGCTCGTCGCTGACGGCCGCGCGCGCCAAGGCAATGAACCTCCTGCATCAGGTGGTCGAGCCCGACCAGCTCATCCCGGCTGCCAAGCAGCTCATCAAGGACGGCCTGAAGCCCGTCCAGCCATGGGACGAAAAGGGCTTCAAGGCCCCCGGCGGCGGCATCTGGACGCCCGCTTCTGCCCAGCTCTGGCCGGCTGCCCCCGCCATCCTGCGCCGCGAAACCGCCGGCAATTATCCGGGTGCGCTCGCCATCCTCAAATGCGTCTATGAAGGCCTGCAAGTGCCGTTCGAGACGGGCCTGAAGATCGAGCAGCGTTACTTCACCCATATCCTCCAGACGACCGAAGCCTTCTCGATGATCCGGTCGCTGTTCATCTCCATGCAGGAGCTCGGCAAGGGTGCGCGCCGCCCGGCCGGCGTTCCGAAGTCGGAGATCAAGAAGGTCGCCGTTGTCGGCGCCGGCTTCATGGGCGCCTCCATTGCCTATGTGACCGCTGCTGCCGGCATTCCGGTCGTGCTCATCGACCGCGACCAGGAAGCCGCCGACAAGGGCAAAGCCCATTCCGAAGGCCTCGTCACCGGCGCCATCGGCAAGGGCCGCCTGTCGAAGGAGGACGGCGAGAAGCTGCTCTCCCTGATTACGCCGACGCCGGATTATGCCAACCTCGCCGATGCCGACCTCGTCATCGAGGCCGTCTTCGAGGACCGCAATGTCAAGAAGGAGGTCACCGAGAAGATCGAGGCCGTGCTGCGTGAAGACGCCATCTTCGCCTCCAACACCTCGACGCTGCCGATCACCGGCCTTGCGAAAAATTCCAAGCGTCCGAACCAGTTCATCGGCATCCACTTCTTCTCGCCGGTCGACAGGATGATGCTGGTGGAAGTCATTCTCGGCAAGGAAACGGGCGACAAGGCGCTTGCCACCGCGCTCGACTATGTCGCCGCCATCAAGAAGACGCCGATCGTCGTCAACGACACGCGCGGCTTCTACGTCAACCGCTGCGTCTTCCGCTACATGGCCGAAGCCTATGACATGCTGATCGAGGGCGTGCCGCCGGCAATGATCGAGAATGCCGCCAAGATGGCTGGCATGCCGGTCGGCCCGCTGTCGCTCAACGACGAGGTCGCCGTCGATTTGTCCTACAAGATCTTCAAGGCCTCCATCGCGGACCTCGGTCCGGACTCCGTCGACCCACGCCATATGGAGCTGGTGACCAGGCTGGTGGAAGGCGAAGGTCGCCTTGGCCGCAAGGCCGGCAAGGGTTTTTACGACTACCCACCGAAGCCGGCTAAGAAAAAGCTCTGGCCGGGCCTGAAGGACCTCTACCCGCAGCAGAAGGCGGACGATGTCGACATCAAGGTGATCAAGGAGCGCCTGCTCGTCACCATCGCGCTGGAAGCCGCCCGCACCATGGAAGAGGGCATCGTCACCGATCCGCGTGAGGCCGATGTCGGCTCCATCCTCGGCTTCGGCTTCGCGCCCTACACCGGCGGCACGCTGTCCTACATCGACGGCATGGGTGTCAAAACCTTCGTCGCGCTCTGCGAAAAGCTCGCCGCCAAATACGGCAGCCACTTCCAGCCGACGCCGCTGCTCAAGGACATGGCCGCCAAGGGCGAGACCTTCTACAGCCGCTTCGCCCCGCAGGAGAAGAAGGCGGCCTGAGCCGCCGTCTTCGCCGAAGCCTTGCTCACTGGTGCCCCCTCACAAATGCGAGGGGGCATTTTTCATCCTGTTCCATGCGGAACAGCACGGCGGAAAGCGATGTGGGAAAGTCTGGTCACTGGATGAGAGAGGCTCATCCCCAACCAGAGATCAGGAGAGACCCCATGCGCAAGTTCATCGTTTCCGCCACCGTTGCCCTCGTTGCCACCGTGTCCTTCGCCGCTCCCTCGCAGGCCGGCTATTACAGCTACGGCTACGAACCCTATTGCTTCATCAAGAAGGTGAAGTCCTACGACTACTACGGCAACGTCATCATCAAGCGGATCAAGGTCTGCAAGTAAGCCGCAGCGTTACTGACCTCCCCAAAGACCCGGATGTTCCCTGCATCCGGGTCTTTTGCTTGCAGGGCAAACACTCACGCCGCCCGGGAGGGCTCTCCCATGCGGACCAGCAATTCGGCCCGTGTCCCGGCAGCGCGCGTGGCATATTCCAGCTTGGCGCCGAGGCTGCCCGCCATCGCGCCGATGATCTTGGTGCCAAGGCCGGTGCCGCGCGCAGGCCCCTCGCCGCGCCAGCCGATCCCATCGTCCTCGACGAAGAGCAGCGCGTTATGCGCATCGAGCCGGGTGAAGCCGACGCGTACCTCGCCGCCCGTCTCGCCATAGGCATATTTGAACGCATTGGTGACGAGTTCGGTGACGATCACGCCGAGCGAGACGGCGCGGTCGGTCGAAATATGCAGCGGCTCCAGCGTGCGGTTGAGACGCACGTTGCGGCCCTGGCTTTTCATCGAGGTGTCAAGTTCGGACAGCAGCGTCGAGAGGTAGGCGCCCATGTCGACATTGCGCACATCCTCGGACGTATAAAGCCTGCGGTGAATGCCGGCGATGGCGGTGATGCGGGCCTGCGTTTCGGCAAGCGCCTCCTTCACCGCCTCGTCGGACGCGCTCGACATCTGCAGCCGGATCAGGGCCGCGACGAGCGCCAGAGAATTACCGACGCGGTGGTTCACTTCGGCGAGCAGCACTTCGGCCCGCTCCTTGGCGGCGCGGATTTCCTGCTCGGCCCTCAGCTTCGCACGCTTCAGTTCCGCATTCTCCAGCGCCTGGCCGAGCGCGTTGGCGAGCAGCGGCATGAAGTCGTCGCCGACAGACTTGATGACATAGTCCGCCGCACCCGCCTTCAGCGCCTCGACGGCGACCTGCGCATCGCTCGACCCCGTCACATAGACCACAGGAACGGCACCCGGCGCATCCGCAAGCTCCCTGAGAAAGGACAGGCCCGTGCCGGATTTCAGAAAGTGGTCGAGCACGACGGCATCGAAACCGCCCTCGGCAAAAAGTGCGCGGCCGCGCTCCACGTCCTCCGCATGCGACACCTCGTAACCGAGACGGCCGAGCGCCCGCTCGGCAAGCCGCGCCAGGATCGGGTCGTCGTCGATATAGAGAATGCGGACGGGGGCTTCCTTCATTTACTGCGTCTCGGGAATCTGGATCACGGAGAAGAACAGGCCGAGCTGGCGGATCGCATGCGCAAAGCTTTCATACTCGACCGGCTTGGTGATGTAGACATTGGCGCCGAGATCGTAGCAGCGCTGGATTTCCCGCTCGTCGTCCGTCGTTGTGAGGATGACCACCGGCAGGCGCTTGGTGTGAGTGTTGGTCTTGATCTTCTGCAGGATGTCGATGCCCGACATGTCCGGCAGGTTGAGATCGAGCAGGATCAGCAGAAACCTGCCGGCACTGACGAGACCCGAGCGATCCTTGCCGAGCACGAAATCGAGCGCCTCCGTGCCGTTGGTGAAGGGCACGACCTCGTTGTGCACGCCGGCGCGGCGGATGTTCTTCTCGATGAGGCGCGCATGGCCCTCATCGTCCTCGATCATGACGATGGTGACTTCCTTGCCCAGTCCGTTCATGCCTGCATACTCCTGACAACTTTGCTGAGGTCGGGCGGCAGACGAAGCACGAAGGTCGTCCCCTGCCCGAGTTCGGATCTGACGACAATATCACCGCCAAGATTGCGCATCAGTGAACGCACATGCGCCAGGCCGATGCCTTCGCCGGGCTTGTTCTGCGCGCCCGAGCGGCGGAAAAGTTCGAAAACCCGCTCGTGGTCCTCCGGCGCGATACCGCGGCCATTGTCGGTGAATTCGATATAGAAGCCGGCCCGGCCCGCATTGCGGGCGCTGACGGAGATGCGCAGCGGCCGATCCGGCGATTGGTACTTGATGGCATTGTCGAAGAGGTTGCCGAACACCTGCTCGAGCGACAGCCGGTCGGAAATGACGGTGGGCAGTTTTTCGTCGATGGTGATCTCGCCATCGGATTCGCCGATCTGATGATTGACTGCCGCAGCGCCCGTCTCGATGAGCGCCTTGATGTCCACGCGCTCGATCTTGAGTTCGCGCCGTCCGTCACGCGAGATCTTCAGGATGGCATTGATGAGCCCGTCCATCTTCTTGGTGGAGGAACGGATGAAGCCGATCGCCTCCGGCAGATCCTCGGAGGCGGCGCGGCGTGCCTCGAGGATGTCGTCCACGCTCGGCGGCTTTTCGTCGGCCAGCACGTAATTCTGAATGGAGGCGAGCGAGGCCTGAAGCTCGCTGGTAAAACCCATGATGTTGACGAGGGGCGCGCGCAGATCGTGGGTGACGATATAGGCGAAGCGCTGGACTTCCTGGTTGGCGCGGATCAGTTCCTCCGTCCGCTCGTCCACGCGCTTTTCCAGCGTCGCGTTCAGCGTCTCGACCTCGCGGCGCGCGACGACGATGTCGCGGGTATATTGGGCGACAATGACGGCGGCGCCGCCCAGCACACCGATAATGGCAATGGCACCGATGACTGTCGTCCATTGCAGCGCGCCAGCGGACCAAAGCATATCGATGATGCTCTCGTGCAGCCGCCGGTCGGCATCAGCCATGATGTCGCCAAGCCGGGTGCGCAGCTGGTCCATGATAAGACGGCCGCGGTCGGTCTTGACCTGGGCAACCGCATCGGCTGCCCTGCCCTGTTCCATTGCCTCGACCGTCCCGGCAAGCTCAACGAGCTTTTCCGAGACAAGGCGGCCTATGTCGGGCATGCTCTCGGCATAATGGGCAAAGCGCGAGGCTTTCTCTTCCAGCACCCTCTGTCGCTTGGCAACGGCCTTCAGCGCGTCGTCGTAGGGCGTGCGAAAACTGGCCTCGCCGGTGATGATGAAGCCGCGCTGGCCGGTTTCGGCGTCCTTGAGGGTCGAAAGCAGGTCGGAGGCAGCGCTGCGAACCTCGCGCACGTCAACCAGTTCGGCGAAATTGGTCTGTACCTTGCTGACAAGCCAAAGGGATGTGCCGACGATGCCGAGCAACAAGATCATGCCTGCTATCAGCAGGATAATGGTCGAGCGCACGAATGCGGCGTTCGATATCGGCATTCCACCCCCGGTTAAACCTGCCAGCCAAGCGGCGACAATATCGTCATGCGGCCTGCACGCAACCAACGAAAGGCAAAAAGCGGGGATTCTTTTGGTTGTTTCGCACCTTAACGGCTCAAGTGCGAACCCGGAAACGCCCCCCGAACCGCTCAGTGGCAATGATGATCAAGCCGGCGGAAAAGATCAGCACCGCGCCGGCGAAGACGTTCGGGCCGGGTACGTCGCTCCAGATGAGATAGCCGAGTGCGAAAGCCCAGACGAGCGAGGTGTACTCAAAGGGCGCCAGCACGGAAACCGGCGCGCGACGCATGCCCTCGAACAGCGCGAACTGGCCGATGCCGGCAAGCACGCCCGTTCCAGCCATCAGCGCGAGGTCGACGGCAGATATCGGCTGCCAGACGAAGGGCACGACCAGGGCGGTGTAGAGGACGAACAAGCCGCTCGATATGGTCATCTGCACCTGCGTCCGTTCCTGCAGGGCCGTCTTGCGCAGAAGCACTGTTGCGATCGCCCAGAAAATGGCGGCCTGCAAGGCGAGATAGACGGGCAGCGACAGTTCGATCCCCTTGACCGCGACCCCGCAGGCGATCACCACGCCGACGAAACCGGTTGCGACGGCAAGCCAGCGATAGCCCGGCACCTTCTCGCCGAGGATCGGCACGGAGAGGATCGTCATGACCACGGGTGAGGCATAGTAGAGCGTCGTCAGTTCGGCCAGCCCGAGATCGCGCGCGGCCGTATAGTAGGAAAGCCAGGCCGCCAGCAACAGGAGATTGCGCAGGAAGAGCGGCTTCAGCACGGGCGAGTGGCGCGCGGCCCTGAGGATCGGGCGCCCGCCAAAGGCGAAACAGAGCAAAAAGATCGTGACGCTGCGCACGAAAAGGATCTGCCAGACCGGCAGGGCCACCACGAGCCATTTGACGGAAGCGTCCTGCACGGAAAACAGGAAATAGGCAAACAACGTCAGTAGAATGCCGGAAGAAACAGTCTTTTGCACGGGATGAACCTCGACGGCGCGGCAAAGGCGCGCCTGCTCCTTGATAGCGTGCCGTTCGATGCAGCGAAAGTGGCAGGAAATCACGGGGGAGGAAACTTTTCCCACCCACTGCAATTCGCCCCGTAAACCGCCACGAAAAGTGCGGCGACGCGCAAGTTTACACGTGCAAGCACGGCGGGACGGGTATATGCGCGGACCATGGATTCCAAACGACTCGGCTACGGCTTCACCCTGCTTGCGATCCTGATCTTCAGCCTGCAGGACGCCATCTCGAAACATCTCGGCAGCGTCTATCCGCCTGTCTTTATCGCGATGCTGCGCTTCTGGGCTTTTGCCGCCTTCGTCATGGTGTTGGGCGCACGCAATTCGGGTGGTTTGAAAGTCGTGGCGGCGACGAAGCGACCGGTCCTGCAAATCCTGCGCGGCATTCTTCTCGCCGTCCAGATCGTCATCACCATCACCGCCTTCACCACCGTTGGCCTTGCCCATTCGCAGGCACTCCTGGCATCGGGACCGATTTTCGTCGCGCTGCTTTCAATGCCGCTGCTCGGCGAACGCGTCGGCTGGCGGCGCTGGACGGCGATCGGCGTCGGCCTGTGTGGCGTTCTGGTCATCCTCAACCCCGCCGGCAGCAACTTCGACCTCTCCGTACTGCTGCCGCTCGCATCCGCGTTGATATTTGCGCTCTATGTGATCGCAACGCGCCTTGTCAGCCGGGATGATACGGCCGCGACAAGCTTCTTCTACACCGGCGTGGCGGGTGCCGCGGCAATCTCCCTTGTCGGGCCTTTCTTCTGGACCAACCTTGCCCCTGTCGACTGGTTCTGGATGGGGCTGCTCTGCATCACTGGCACGTCGAGCCACTACTTCCTGATCCGGGCCTACGATCTGCTCGACGCGGCGGCCGTCCAGCCGCTGACCTATCTCCAGGTCGTGCTGGCGGCGGTCATCGGCGTCAGCATCTTCGGCGAAACGCTGAACTTCAACATGATCGTGGGCTCGGCCATCGTCGTTGGCGCCGGCATCTTCACCATCTGGCGCGAAAGCGTCGTGGCGCGACGGCGCGCAGCCGAAAATCAGGCGAAAAACGAAACAGGAAAATAATCCTTTTTTCTTTACTCGCAAACCGTCCTTGGCTATGCTTCCGATCAATCGGACCGGCACTGGCCGGTCCGCGGCCTTGGCAGGGTTTTACAACATGTTCTCCCATGACCGGATCTGGGCCGCGATCGACGCCCTTGCCGAACGCAACCGGCTCTCCCCGTCCGGGCTTGCCCGCCGTGCCGGGCTCGACCCGACATCCTTCAACAAATCGAAGCGGCAGGGCGTGGACGGGCGCCAGCGCTGGCCCTCGACGGAATCGATTGCCAAGGTGCTCGACGCGACAGGCGCCTCCATCGACGAGTTCTTCACGCACACCGATGCGATGCGCGAGGCCGTCCTGCAGCAGGACGGTTTTCCTCCCCAGATCGGCACCATTCCCCTGCTCGGCTTCGCTCAGGCGGGCGCCGGCGGCTTTTTCGACGACGGCGGCTTTCCCGCCGGCCAAGGCTGGGACGTGGTGGAATTTCCCGCCTCGCCGGCCCATAAGGCGGGCGTCTATGCGCTGGAGGTGCAGGGCGACAGCATGATGCCGCTCTATCGCGACGGTGACGTCCTGATCGTCGAGCCGGGCGCGCAGGTGCGGCGCGGCGACCGCGTCGTCGTGAAGACCCGGGAAGGCGAGGTCATGGCCAAGGTGCTGTATCGCCAGAGCCCGCGCAGCATCGAGCTCGTCTCGCTGAACCCAGATCATCCCAACCGCAACTTCGACATGGACGATGTCGACTGGATCGCCCGTATCATCTGGGCGAGCCAGTAAGTAGCCGGCTGGAAATGCTTTAACTCAGCCGCCGTAGAGGTTGATCGGGAAATATCGCAGATAGATTTCCTGCAAACGGCCGTTGCGCGACAAAGCCAGCAGAGCGTGATCAATCGCCTCGGCAAGCACGGCATCCTGCTTGCGGACCATGATTGCCAACCCTTCCCCGAGAAACAGCTCGGACAGGTAGGGACCGTCGAAGAGGCGGCAGCAGCCGGCGGAATCCGTCCCGTTCGTCCAGAAGGCCAGTTGCAGGCCATCGCCGAAGACCCCATCCACCTTGCCGTCCTTCAAGGCCGCAAGCAGCGCCGCTCGGTCGGGAAATGCTTCAGGCTGGATGCGCGGGAAGAACGTGCCCAGCATCGCCTGGTGCGCACTGCCTGCGATGACACCCACCCGTTTGCCATACAGCGCCGCAGCGGTCTCCCCGGCTGGCGCCGTTTTCCTTGCCACTGCGAAGCGGGCGGGCAGGCGCATGAACGGCCGGGAGAAGACGAAACGCTCACGCAGTTGCGCCGTGACGGCCACGCCCGCAGCCACCGCCTCGCCATTGCCGTCCAACAGCGCCTTCTCCAGCTCCGGGAAGGTCACGGCCTGGACCTGGCATTTGTCCGTCAGGGCAAGTTCGCGGCAAATCTCGCGAATGAGGTCGACGTGAAAGCCGGCGAGCTTGCCTGTCTGGTCGATGAAATTGAACGGCGGGAAATCCACGGTGGTCAAAAAGCGCAGGCGGACGATCCCCGACAGATCCGGGCGAGCGATACGCTCGCGCGTGTCGAAGAGGATCGGCAGGTCGACCGACGGCCGTTCCTGCGCGGCAGCACCAGGCGGGCTCACCGCTATCAACACGCAAAGCGCAAGAAGCCAGTGAAATTTAAAGGATGAAATTCCGTTATACACCATTACAATCAACTTGGGGTTTCAATGGGGCGCTGCCGTTTAAACGGCAACGGGGGCTGCATGCGACTGGCAGAATATCCCGATGACGTCGCTTTCGCCACTGCAATCGGCATTGCACCGGCGTGCCCGGTACCGCAGGCCGAGCTGCACGTCCCCCCTGGCCTGATGTCGGAAGCCCGCCTTTTTCGCAGGCTGGGTCTCTCCAAAACATTGATCTCAACGATGCTGGTGCAGGCGAGCCGGCATGGCACGACCCTTGAGGCAGAGTTCCTCGCGAGCGGGGCGGTTTGCGAGGCGACGTATTATGAAGCGCTCGCCGAAATCTTGGGCCTGCCGTTCCTGCCGCAACTGTACCCGGACCAGATCGAGGATATTCCCGACGCCGACACGCAGTTGATCGAGCCGACCGTTATCCGGATCCGCCATCCCACCCAGGCTCCCCTCACGGTGATCGTGCCGAGCGCCGAAAGGCTCGCCTATCTGGGCGAAAGCTTGCATTTCTCTCCCGCCCTTCGCACGATGCTGGCCGCCACCACGCCCACGGCTCTTCGTGCGGCCTTGTGGCAGGCCGGCGGTTCGCGGCGCCTTCGCGAAACGGTCGACCAGCTTTTTCGCGGCATGCCCGAGGCCAGTGCTCGCATTACATTGTGGGGACAGCAGGGTTTTTATACCGGAGCGGCGATATCGATCATGGTCGTACTGACCATCGCCGCGCCGGAGATCGCGCTGCTCCTGCTGCATATCGTGCTGAGCTGCTTCTTCTTTGCTTCGTTTTCCATACGCCTTGCGGCCATGCGCGCCAGTAAGCGCGCGGGAAACCGGCCGCTCCCCCGTCCCCCGGCGGTTCGGCGCCCCATCTACTCCGTCTTCATCGCGCTCTATCGGGAAGCGGCCGTAGTCCCGCAACTCATCGACACGCTGAATCGGCTGGAATGGCCGGTCGCTTGCCTCGACATCAAACTGATCTGCGAGGCTGACGACCAGGAAACGCTCGATGCGCTTGCCGCTATCCGTCTCGGCCGGCAATACGAAGTGGTCGAGGTCCCGCCCGGTCATCCCCGCACGAAGCCGAAAGCGCTGTCCTACGCGCTTGGCGCGGCGCGCGGCGAATATCTGGTGATCTACGATGCGGAGGACCGGATCGACCCACTGCAACTCGAGGAGGCCTGGCGCACGTTCGAGGCCGGCTCGCCGGATGTCGCCTGCCTTCAGGCTCCACTCATCATCACCAATGCGCAGGAGAGCTGGCTGAGCGCGCTCTTTGCCCTGGAATATGCCGGCCTGTTCCGCGTGCTTCTGCCGCGCCTTGCCGCCGCCCGCCTGCCGATGCCGCTTGGCGGCACGTCAAACCATTTTCGCACCCGCGTTCTAAAGCAGGTCCGCGGGTGGGACCCCTACAATGTGACGGAGGACGCCGATCTGGGTCTACGTCTCTATCGGCTGGGATATCGGTGCGGCACGATCAGCCGGCCGACCTATGAGGAGGCGCCAACCACGGTGCAGGCCTGGCTCGGCCAGCGCACGCGATGGTTCAAGGGCTGGCTGCAAACATGGCTGGTGCTGATGCGGCAGCCTGCCCGGCTGGTACAGGATATGGGGCTGGGGCCGAGCCTTGTCTTCCAGGTGCTGATCGGCGGGCTTATTCTGTCATCGCTGGCCCACCCCCTCATTGTAGGCTATCTCGGCCTCATCGCCTGGCAACTAGCCTTCCAGCAGACCTACTTCGCCGGACCACTTCACCTGACCCTCACTACGGTGGACATCGTCAACATTTTCGGGAGTTACGCAGTCTTCATTGCGCTTGGCCGCAAAGGCATGACACCGCAGGAACGGGCAGCAGTCGGCTGGCGCTGGACGATGACGCCCGTCTACTGGCTGCTCGTCTCCCGTGCAGCCTGGCGCGCCGTGGGCGAATTGCGCAGCAACCCCTTCTTCTGGAACAAGACGGCCCATCGTCCCACGCAAACGGCGCCAGAACGCCCGTCAGCACCCGAAACCGTTTGAGAATGCAGACAGGATCGCGAACGGTAGATGTAAAATACACCGTAAAACCGCCCGAAAGACGATCGGCTTGGATGTCGCGCAAGGCCCTCGCAAACCGGGCTGGAGCGGGTAGCGGGAATCGAACCCGCGCGTTCAGCTTGGGAAGCTGACAAGCTACCATTACATCATACCCGCAAGGCAGCGCGACGGCGCAGTCATTCAACAGTTCGCCGGGCGTGTCAAGCGAAGGACTATGCGGGAGAACACTTCCGAATTCCCGCCCTTCTGCGCATCAATCGTCTGAAAGCAACCGAATTCTCTGGGCCGCTCGTTGTTGTTCGTTTCATAGTTGGCGTTGTCATAGGTCGCTCTCACGGATAGCTTTCCACCGAATGACCGCCCCAACATCCGATCCCGCACTAGCGAAGATTCATACGCTCCTCGCAAATCTCCTTCATCCGTCTTTCGAGAGCGGCCTACAGAAGACCCGCAAACAGCGAGTTGGACGATCGATCGATCGAAAGGAGGGGGCGAAGCCTCACTGCTTGCGAAACGGCACGGTCCCGCCAACACGGGAGGCCAGACCAGCGCAGCGGCTGGCCGAATGGAGCGGGCCGGAGGGACTGAGGCTATTGGGTCAAGCCTTGACGTCGATGTAAGCTGGAAGGAGGGTTCCACGCGCGCAGACAGCGCGCTCACCGATCCGGCGGCTGCAACGCAGATGCCACCGCTCTCCGAAGGAGGTTGTGTCAAAAGGGACAACTTTTCAAATCGGGTAACCTAAACAGGTAATCCGGCAGTGCTTGTCTTCCCTGATCACGTCTTTCACAACAACGTCACTTGACCGTCTTTAACCATCCTAGGTAGGTGTCTAAGCGTGGTGGCTCGCAATTAAAGCGCGATCTTGATCCTCGTCCAATGAACAACATTAATGTCGGAGTACATGGGTGGCCTGCGTTACGGAATACCCAAGATTCAACGTTGATCACATTTCTCGATATGCCCGGATAACGAGGAAGGCACTCCTGCATAGATGCAGTGTCGTTCCAATGGCCCTATCGCTCAGCGTGTTTTTTTTGCCGTTCGCGCACGTTGGCGCAACCGACCTCAAATCGAAAACTCACCCTGATCACACGATCGCTTATTGCTACGAGGCTCTTATAGCCAACCTCGAAGACATTTCGCGATACTGCGGCGGAGCAATGCTTAATCTCCGAATAAGTGGCGAAATCAAGGATTCTATACCGTGGAGCAATAGGTCGGAACTATTGAGCGTTCTAAAGAAAAATCTTTCGCGCTATGAAATCAAAGAATTAAAAGACGCCGCAACGATTGATCCGCATGAAATGAACAGGATCGTCCGCGATGCCGAGGCGGGAAAAATAATACTCGAAAACGTTACATATTGCCTGGCGGACATTAAATACTCTTTGAATAAATCTTCGCCGCACTGCGGATACGTATCGGCCATTATAAATCTGTCAAAATACAACAATCAAATTGATTACACAAAATCATTGTCCCGCGCTGACCTTTTTAATTTTTCCAAGGAAGTTTTATCTAGTCGGTAATGGAGCTTTCCATGTCCATTGAAACTGTACTGCCACACGTTGTCATCATTGGTGCGACGCCCGGCGAGCATGCGCAGATTGAACAGATCGTCCGAGACACTTATGCGGGTTCGCCCCCGGGCGCAGCAAATGCTTGATCTTGTAGTCTCTTTAAATCGCCTCCTTGAAATTGAAAAAAGGCTCGCATAATGAGTCGACTATTGGCGTGTTTAAAGTGAAACTCAACGTTGAGCAGGGGGCGACCAAAAAAATCGTATCAAATTTTTGAGTTGTTTCTCATTATAGTTTTTCAAAGATACTCATACATGAAATAATACATGCCGTCTCCGGCACGTTTGACTATCCAAACATTATCCATCCGATAAACCTAACGCCCCCCCCCGGATATGATTACGTCGGCGGGACTGTTCCCATTGAGAATCTTATTTTCTCTCAACTCGGAGACGCCAATGACCGAAATTCGTATTTTGCGACGATCTCCGACCAAGACTTGGCGACGCTTGGCGTTCAGGAGGAAGAATCCCTCACAAACGGCGCTTTCGTAAATCTCGTCATTATTGATCCGCGTGCGTACGACGCTATCGACACGAGCGATATTGATGATGACGTCCTGCTCGTCGGCCTGAGCAACGCAGATCGGGTGAAGGCAGGAGGCGGCGATGACCACTTGTATGGTGGAGATGGAAACGATCAAATCATTGGCGGAAAGGGCATTGATCGCCTCTATGGAAACGCCGACGCCGATATAATGGTGACCGGCGAAACCTCCCTGACGAATTTGGTGAGTTTCAACCTCAATACAGAAAATACCGAATGGGACGATGGCGTGACCGACTACATGTCTGGCGGCAGTGGTGCGGATATCTATCTGGTTTACTCCGACAGGACATATTTCGACGGTCCCAGCTCGGAAGATTTCATGATGAACGCCTTCAATAACGAAATTGATTTCGTCGGCAGTAAGGACGAAATTTCAACACGCATTTCCAGTTCATGTTTTACGGTGATATAATGAGCGCTACGATCACGGCGAAGAACTTTAAAGACGCGACATTGTTGGAGTTTACCAACAATATGTATGATCTAGGCACCGATGTGACATATATGTGGGGAGGCGCTGAAGTCACTCAGACTTTCAAAGGACAACTTTTCGGCTCAAAAAAATACTTTTGACGATCGCATTCCCTGGTAGCGAAGAGTTAGCTATACTTGGTGGTATTTACGACTTTATGGTTGGACCGGTTGACCCGACCGATCCCACTGATCCGACCGGCCCTACAGATCCAGGCAACACGGGTTGGCTCGGTACGGACGATATCATTACGACGTCTTTGAACGCTCAGACGACTACCACCCCATTGGCCAATGATAACTTCCCAAGCGGGGGCGGCGCAGCAGCTCTCATCGTCTCGGGGGTAACGCATGGAAGTCTTCTGAGGAACGGTTCAAGTTTTGAATACACGCCCAATGCAGGGTTCTCGGGGGTCGACACATTCCGCTACCATATCGTGAATGGCGACGACGAAGTCATGACCACGAAGACAAGCTTGGGGATCGTTGTTGTCGGGACCGACATCACGGTTGCCAGTGGTACGGATTCGGACGAAACCCTGAACGGTGGCGGGCAGAGGGATGCCCTGTGGGGCAAGCTTGGCGACGACACACTGCTGAGCGGCGGCGGTAGCGACACGTATATCTACTCCAGGGGGGACGGAAACGATTACATTGACGACGAGGCCGGCTCCACGACGAATGTGGATGCCCTAAAATTCACGGACATCAATCTCTCCGACGTCACCTTCACGCTGGATTCCGTGAACAGCGTATTCGTCACCGTGAATTCTACAGGTGGTGTTATCACTCTTGACGAGCAGTCCTATGACGCAAACGAAGGATGGGGCCTCGAACGCATCGATTTTGCCGATGGCGTGTCCATCAACCTGACGCACTCGCGGGATGAAGCGTGGACGTACAACGGCACTAACGGCAATGATAGCATTACCGGCGCGATTTGGGGCCAGAAGGACATCTTCTCGGCGGCAAGGGTGATGACTATCTGAATGGCGAAGCTGGCAGCGACACCTATGTCTACACCAGCGGCGACGGTTCAGATACCATCGATGACGAGGTTGGTTTCGCGGATCAGTGGAACGTGGACGTCTTGCTGTTCAACGACCTGAATACATCGGATGTCAGCCTCTCTCGTGAAGGTGCGGAACTCAAGATACTGGTCACCTCGACAGGAGACGTTATTACGGTCGATGACCAGTTCTACTCGACCGTCGATAATTTGGGTATCGAGAAGATCAAGTTTGCCGATGGATCGGTGATGGATCGCGACGATATTCTTGCCTTCGTGTAGAGTAAGACAACAACGGCGCGGTCTGTCGGGAGGCAGGCCGCGCCCACTTATTCGACCTGCATCAAAACCGTCGCGATCCGCGTTCCCTCAACTTCCTCGAAGCTCTCGCCTGCCCTCCTCCACCCGCAAGCCTCGTAAAACGTAATCGCTCGGTCATTAAAAGCAACGACGTCCAGCCGACAACCACCAGCAAGCACTGCATTATGCAGAAGCCATGGCCTGATCCTATAGCCTGGAAATCGAGCGTCTCCCTAGACGTAACCGACGAACTTCACTTTTGACCTTCCAATTTTGGATTAATAGCCAAACCTGGCTTCAACGCCTCCAGAACCGCCGGCGGAAGATCAACCAGTTCTAGATCCGTAAGCATTCGAGGCTCACTCCCGTCCGTCAAAAATTGGGCATCAAATGGTGAGCCATCCTCCATGGTACCGTTACAGTGCACCTTTGCTGGCACTCCCTGAAAGGGATTGTCATACCAACACTTCCCGAACGCCTTCGTCTGCGATGGAGGCACGCCTTCAATCCCTAGATTCAACAGGAACATGTCGACGCGAGTCTCATCCGTGTCAGGAGAAGGGTTCGGACGATCTTCCCCGCTGATGGTCAGCACGGCTTTGTCGCTGATGAAGAAATAGAACCCGATACGCCCATTCCCATGGCCAGAGTTCAATACCTTGCTTTCGCATGCATCTGAAAAGTCGTGGCCGGACGCAATGAGGACCCTGCATTTGCCTGTCATCACGCTGACATCTATACGCTCTGCGGAATAGGAGGTCGCTCCATCACCGAGGAAGCATGCTAGTGTTACAGCAATGCCCCAAATTTTCGCTCGAGGCATTTTCGATGTCTCATTAGATGCGTGAGAGAGCAACCGTATTTTGAACGTCCGATAGTGGAAAGCATGGGATCGGAACATCAGCAAAGCGCCTTCATTTCGGATGTTCAAGGTTCATGATTGAACTCTGAAAGCGGAAATTCGCTGCAGCGGGACTAAACGACAGCTTTGCATTGAACTTGAAGAACTATTATTCGCCGATGAGTTTTTCAGCGGTCCGCCTCCAATAGGGATCTCGAACGAACTCTTTGGCAAGAAATCCCATCAGTAGCGATATTCTGTGTACACCCCGAAGGTCTGGATGGGTGAGCACCCAGAGCGTGTTCGCGGGTGCCGTGTGATAGGTGAAACACCGCTTCAGGTCTGAACGGCGCAAATCGTCCGGCAAGAGCGCAACACCGCAGCCCTCCGCTGCCAGACGCGCCATGGCGGTGAGATCATCGCATGCGATTGCCGTCACAGGCTGCTTTTCATTCAACACGTCACGAAAAGCCGGATGACGGAGCAATTGTCCTACCGGTGTGGCCAATTGATGTTGTGAAAGGTCGGATGGGCCGTCCAGCCGCGCAGCGGTCTCGAGGTAGGAGGGGGCCGCGTAGACAGCCCAATCGATATTGAGAACACGCCGCCCCCAAAGATGGTCAGGCGGATTATGGGCGACTCGCAAGGCGACGTCCGCGCCCCGGTCGGACATGTTCATTTCCTGGTTCGAAACCAGAAGTTCCACCCGAACGTTGGGATGCGCCTCGCTGAAATTCATCAGATAACGCGGCAACACGGTGTCGGCAAAACTGCGCGGCGCGGTAAGGCGCACAATGCCCTCGGCATTTCCGTCCCTGCCGCTTACACGCCGGTCGATCGCCTCGAAAGAGCGGGCGATACCAAGACCTATCTCGCGCATTTCATTGCCCGCGTCCGTCAACACAAACCGGCCTTTGACACGATCGAACAAACGCGTGCCCGTCTGCTCTTCAAGCAGGGCAATGTGCCGGAAGACCGTCGCATGGCTCAGTCCGGTAAGCCTGGCGGCACGAACCTGAGAGCCCGTTTCGCAAACCGCGAGAAACACTTTGACGAGGTTCCAGTCCAAATTCTGGCCAACTTCATTTCAAATTTGCAATAAGAAATCTCACAAATGCATATATCCGTCTTTTCTGCAACAGAATATCCTCAACTCATATCGACAACGGCAATGAAGGACATGAATATGATTGGATACGCTTCGCTTGGCACGGCCAACCTTTCCCGCGCGGAAAGCTTCTATGACGCATTATTGGCGGAGTTCGGCGCAAAACAGGTGATGCACATGGATGATTTCATCGTCTGGGCAGTCGAAAATGGCGGCGCTGCCTTTTCAATTCATGTTCCTGAAAACGGAAAAGAATATTCGGTCGGCAACGGCGTAATGATTGCGCTCGCGGCATCCGGCCAGACACAGGTTAACCTGGTGCATGAGAAGGTTTTGAAATTGGGAGGCGTCGATGAAGGCAAGCCCGGATTTCGGGCCGAGGGCTTTTACGCCGCCTATTTCCGCGATCTGGACGGCAACAAACTCAATGTCCACTGCATGGTCAGTTGAGCCATGCCGTTGGAACCCTACAAGATCGTAGGGCACAGATTGTGCCCTTATGTGCAAAGGGTCGTTATCGTCATGATCGAAAAAGGCATTGACTTTGAACGGATCGATATCGACCTCGACAATAAACCCGCCTGGCTCGGCGATATATCGCCGGGTCTTCAAGTGCCGGTATTTTGGGCTGGGCGCGACGAATGGCTATTCGAATCCGGTGTTATTGCCCGTTATCTGGATCAGGTGACAGAGGGAGGTCTGATGCCCAGCGATCCTTGGGCGGGTAATCCCCCCGTTCTTAACGGGGCTCTACGGT
>NZ_JBQVPI010000018.1:0-104047 GCF_052438155.1 Shinella sp.
GTTCACGCAAAACACCGATAATCTGCTCTTCCGTAAATCTCTGCTTCTTCATGCGTCCGTCCTTCAATGGGCCGGACGCTAATCAATTCTGGAGGAAATTCGCAGCGGCAGGTCAAACATTGCACCATCAAAGCACGGGATCAAACACCTAGAGCTTCTGACGATGACCTGCCTAGGATTGTAATGGTTTTCGGACCATAGAGCCACCGATGCCTCGGCAGAGAGCCGCCATTCATCGGCGAAGCGGTCGTCGAGATACCTGACAACGAGCTCCCAGTAGACGGTGCTCCACACCGCGTCGATCCTGTTGTTGACCGACGGTCGCGAGCTCACCGCAAGCCAGCCCTTCATGATTTCTTCGAGCAACCCATTGTCCTGTAGTCGTTCCCGGTGGACACGGCCGAGCTCTTCGGATTTCACCACCGATCGGGTGCCGCTCTGCGTCACTCCCCTCAGTTCAGCGAGGGATGCCGCGAGCAGTTCGTTGGGTTTCGCCATGTTGGCCTACGGCGACGGTGGGTGAGTAGTGGACCACTACTTCCGTGCATTGTTGTTGCACTAATTTGAAGCCTTTGGAAAACACTAATATCATGAATTTGAATCACACTAGTTTTACGTCTCTTAACCGCACTAATTTTATGTTTTCGAGTCACTCTAATTTTATGCCTTTGACTCAAACTGAAATTCCGCCTCGCCGAGAACCGTTTCGCAATGCGAGACGAACTCGGTGTTATTGCTGACCACCAATGCGCGACAGATCGATCCGTATCCCGCGCGCGCAGCATCCTGCTCCGCCTCTGGCTGTTCCTCTCTTGCCTTCGTGTCAGCGTCCTCCTCTTCCTCGGCGGCGGTTTTCTCTCTACTTTGCTGCGGTATTTCACCCGGTGTTCCCGGATCCTCCGCCTGAAACACGCTCACGCCCTCGAACTCGCCGGTCTTCCACGCGTAGACCGCATCCTCGAAGATCTGGGGGAAGACGTTCTTGCTCGTGGGGTTGCCATACCATTTCGCAACAATCCTGAGGACCTTGGCGAACATCGCCGTGCCTTTGCGAAGATTTTGGCAGGCATCGACAAGATCGGGTTTCAGATCCGCCGGTTCCTTGACTCCCACTCCCGCCGGAAACTGCGTCAAGCCAACGCAGACGACCGCCTGACCAGCATATTGCCGTACGATCGCTATCGCCTCTTCGGCCGACGTCGCTTTCGGCACGAGGATCAGCGGCCTCCCGATTTGACGGTGATCGCGAGAGGATCAGCCGAACCCGCAGCAGCCACGAACTGCTCGACGATAACCGGCTTGGGGGAAGCGTCTGCGCATACTTTTATCAGGGCGGCGTCGAGCATGGTGTCTCCTTGGCGCTCGGGTGTTGAAGGCAATGACAAGCGGTTTTGCGAAGAGCTTCGCCCATGCGGTGGTAGCGGCGCGCTGGAGGGGACGATGGACGTCCCTTCCGTCCACCAGCCGTTTCCAACTGCAATGATGAAATCCGGGGCGTGCAGCATGAATTGTAGGACAGGTCAAACGATCAGTTGCTCGTAGCAGATCAGCGGTGCAGCCCGGCTGGCGCCGATGGAAACGACCGGATTCGCGAAGAAGTCCGCCCTGGCGCAGCCAATCTCCCCAAACAAGGATCGCCAAGGCTGCCACATCGAACCGGGCACCGGCATGCGTTCGCGATAGAGGGTGCGGCCACCCTTAAGGTTAAAGCGGTTCCTCCAGCCGGAAGAACCAGAACGTGGTGACGGCATCGGCCTGCCCGATCACTTCAGTCAATGTGTCCTTGCCACGGCCAGCGAGATAGGAGGTAAGCCGCGTCGCAGTCAGCTTCGCCGGTATATCGCCTTCACGCGGATTGCGCTGTCCCACGTGAGCGCTGCAGCAAGCGCACGGCTGGCGGGAACGAAAGCCACGCTTACGCTCATGCGGCTGCGGCCACTGTTCGGCTCGCTTTTCAAGGGTTCGTTCTGCCGGCAGGCTCTGGACGTCGATGTAGCGATGGCGTGTTTTATAGCCATTGCTTCGCGCCGGAGGAATTCGCCTGGAAATATCACACACCAGACCCGCCGCATTTTCGCGCCGGCTCTTTTACAGTGTGTTGCTGAGTGCTCGATGTTCAGAACTGTTTGCCTGCTCGCACGGTCGCACCGACGGATTTCTGTCCATCGCCTTCGATGTTGAGCAGGAGGCTCGCTTCGAGCATCCAGAAGTCCGAGGTCTGCATGGCGACGCCGGCGCTGAGGGAGCCGTAGAGGCCCGAGCCGTCGAGACCAGCGTAACCGGCTGTCACACCCAGTTTCGGCGTTATCGTCGCGCCGCTCTCCAGCGTGAAGGACCGCGTGATCTCCGCACCGAGGCTCACCCGGAACTGTTCCGCATCGAAGCCATCGATTGTGAGTTCGTCGCCATCGTCATTGTGCACCGTGTAATCGTCGACCTTTTCGTTGAAGTAGATCGCCCGGAGCTTCGGCGTCAGCACCGTCGCCTCGCCGATCTGCCACTCACCCTTGATCGCCGTGTCGATCATCCAGCGCTGCGTGTCGAACGAGCCGTCCCAAAACGCCGTATCGATATCGTTGGCCGAACCGCCATAGAGCAGGCTTGTATCCCAGAACACGCCCTTGCCGATCTCCAGCGAGGCATAGGGGCCGACGAGCCAACCGTTGCCGGTCAGTTCCGCATCCGCATCGCTCGGATCGGTCATCCGGTCGAGATGGAAGGACAGGCCGATCAGCGCCTTCTCCGAGACCAGATAGTCGGCGCCAAAATTAAGCAACGCGAAGCTACCCCATTTACCGCCGTTCTGGTCACGCTTGTGGGCCAGGAAGGTACCGTCGATCCAGACGTTGAAGGCGGAGGATGACGCATCTTCGACGCCATCGGCCCGGTCGCGGGCCGCGTCCATCTGCGCAAGGCTGGTGGAGAAGCTTGTCGTCATGCCGTCTTCAGAAGGCGTAATGCGGGCGGTCACGGTATCCGTCGCCTGCTCCATCTGCCGCCGTTCCTGAAGACCCGGCACATAGATGCCGTTGGCGATAAGGTCCTGGCGCGTCTCCACGAAGCCCCGCACCAGCGCGTCGATATCCTCGGCGACCTGCTGGGCATCGTGATGGAGATTGTAGGTGATTGTTCCGACATTGGAGGTGCCGAGTGCGCTTTCCAGCCGGTAACCAACCTTCGCCACGCCGGAGAAGGCGGGGTTCGGGCTGAACTGCAGATACCAGCCGACAGGTTCGCTCACCGGCCCCACCTGGGCGACCTGCCCGCGGATGATCTTCGCCGTGCCGGCATTGGCCGGCTCCACGAAGGTCGTCTCGGCCTCCGTGAACGGTCCCCCCGTTGCACCCGCGTTGAGATAGACGTCGGCGGGCGAGCTGCCGGCCGGCACGTCCACCACGCGATCGGGTGCCGTGACCTGACGCGGGCTCACCTTGAGCGAATAGCTCGCCGAGCCCGTTGCGCCGTTGTTGTCCCTGACCGCGATCTTGAAGCTATAGTTGCCTTCGCTTGCCGCATCGAGCGGACCGGTCAGTTCGCCCGTCGAGACATTCAGCACCATGCCCTTCGGCAGCTTGCCGGAGGCAAGGCTGTAGAGCAGCGGCGCCGCGCCACCGGTCGCCTTGATCTGCTGGCTGTAGGCTTCGCCCGCCATCGTCTCGCCAAGGCTGCCTGCGGGCGGCGTGAAGGCAAAGACCACGACCGGCGCCTTGACGAGGATCCTATAGGTGGCCGATCCCGTCGCGCCATAGGCGTCGGTGGCGGTGACGGTGAAGTCGAAGCTGCCAGCCACCGTCGGCGTCCCGCCGATCGTGCCTGCCGCGCCATCCAGCGTGAGGCCTGTCGGCAGCGTTCCCGCCGTGACGGCATAGCTGTAGGGCGCCGTGCCCTTCGAAGCGGTCAGCACGCGGCTATAGGCCTTGCCGACCGTGCCGCCGGGCAGCGTACCGGCTGCCGGCGACAGAACGATCTTCGGAGGCGTCACGGTGACAGTCACGGTCGCCGGCGATGACGTACCGGCCGCATTGGTGGCCGTGTACGTGAACGTGTCCATGCCGGAATAGCCGGCGACGGGCTTGTAGGTGACCGTCTTCTTGGAGGCTGTTGCCGTGCCATGCGAGGCGGCCGTCGCAACAGCAACGGATGTCGCCGCACCACCAGTGATGTTCAGCGCCACCGCCTGGGCCGACGCATTGGCCGCCACCGTCAGCGTTACCGCATTGGCAATCGGGGCCTGTCCACCGATGATGAGGTTGTAGCTTGCCGTTCCCTTGGCACCATAGGTGTCCGTTGCGGTAACGGCAAAGTCGAATCCGCCTGCCACAGTCGGCTTGCCGCCGAGCTTGCCCGTCGCGCCGTCCAGCGTGAGGCCGGCCGGTAGCACTCCCGCCGTGACCGCATAGCTATAGGGCGCGGTACCGTTGCTTGCTGTGAAGGTCTGACCGTAGACCGTGCCGGTCATGCCGGCCGGCAGAGCCCCCGCGGTTGGCGAGAGCGCAAGCGTTGGTGCCGTCACCGTCACGGTGACGGTTGCCGGCGACGACGTGCCGGACGCGTTGGTGGCCGTATAGGTGAAGCTGTCCGTGCCCGAATAGCCGGCAGCCGGCTTGTAGGTGATCTTCTTGCCGGATGCTGTCGCCGTACCGTGCGAAGCGGCCGTCGCAACAGCAACGGATGTCGCCGCTCCGCCGGTGATGTTCAGCGTCACTGCCTTGGCCGACGCATTGGCTGCGATAGTCAGCGTCACCGCATTGGCGATCGGTGCCTGAACGCCGACGGCAAGGCTATAGCTTGCCGTCCCGGTCGCACCATAGGTATCTGTCGCCGTGACATCAAAACTGTAGGCCCCGTCGGTATCGGGCGTTCCCGAGACCTCGCCGCCAGCACTCAGCGTCAGGCCGCTCGGCAGCGCGCCGCTGGTGACGGCATAGCTGTAGGGCGCCGTGCCGTTCAAGGCGGTGAAGGTCTGGCTGTAGGCCGTACCGGCCGTGCCGGCAGGCAGTGCCCCCGCAGTGGGCGAGAGCGCAAGCGTCGGCGCTGTCACCGTCACGGTCACGGTTGCCGGCGACGACGTGCCGGCCGCATTGGTGGCCGTGTAGGTGAAGCTGTCCGTGCCGGAGAAGCCTGCCGTTGGTGTATAGGTGATCGTCGTTCCGGACGCCGTCGCCGTGCCGTGCGAAGCCGCCGTCGCCACCGCGACCGTGCTTGCCGCACCCCCGGTGATGTTCAGCGTCACCGTCTGGGCCGACGCATTGGCCGCCACCGTCAGCGTCACCGCATTGGCGATCGGTACCTGAACACCGACGGCCAGGCTGTAGCTCGCCGTGACTGTGGCGCCATACGTATCGGTCGCCGTGACATCGAAGTTGGAGGTTCCGTCGGTACCGGGCGTCCCGGAGGCGACACCGCCAGCACTCAGCGTCAGGCCACTCGGCAGCGCGCCACTGGTGACAGCATAGCTATAAGGCGCCGTGCCGTTCGACGTTGTGAATGTCTGGCTATAGGCCGTACCGGTCGTGCCGGTGGGCAGCGCACCCGCGGCGGGCGAGAGTGCGAGCGTCGGCATGCCGATCGTCACGGAATAGGCGTTTGAACTCGAATAGGGACCCTGCCCGGTCGAACTGTCCGTTCCCGTTACCGTGAAATTGAATGTGCCGCTGGCCGTCGGCGTGCCCGACAGGACGCCGCTGCTGGGCGAAAGCGTAAGACCTCCAGGCAGAGAACCGGCCGTGACGGCGAAACTATGGGATGCCGTTCCACCGGAAGCCGAAACCGTCTCGCTGTAGGCAATGCCCGTCGTTCCGCCCGGCAGAGCACCTGCCGCAGGCGACAGCACAATCGTTGCCGCATCGACGGTCAGTGCATAGGCCTGGGCACCCGTATAGGGACCCGATGCCGTCGCGCTGTCGGTTGCCGTGACAGTGAAGTTGTAGGTTCCGCCCCCCGTCGACGTGCCCGATATCGTGCCACCGGGATCGAGCACCAGACCGGGTGGCAGCGAGCCTGCCGTGACCGCGAAGGTCACCGGAGCCAGGCCCCCGGTATGGCTCAGTGCCGTACCGTACGGCACGCCAACGCTGGCGTTCGACAGCGTCGCGGGATCGATGGTGATCGTCGGTACGGCAATGGCGATGCTGGCCGAGGCCGTGCTGGTAAAGCTGCCAAGTCCACCCGAACTGTCGGTTGCGGTGATCACGACCGTGGCATTGCCAGCCGTCGTCGGCGTGCCGGAGATAACACCCGCGCTGCTGATCGACAGGCCGTCAGGCAGGCCGCTGGCCGAGAAGTTGGAATAGGGAGCGTTACCGCCGCTGATGCTGACGAAGGCGGCGGCGCTGTTATAGGCCTCGCCGACCGTGCCGGTAGAGGCCGGCAGCGTGACCGAGAAAACGGGATCGTTCACCGGCACAAAGACCTGGCCGACGTTTGAGGTGCCGCCCTGGTTGGTCGCGACGTAGTTGAAGACATCGGTGCCGCGGAAGCCGACGGGCGGCGTGTAGCTGACGAGGCCGGCGCTATCGATGCTGACCGTGGCACCATAGGACGAAGCCCCCACCTGATAACCGGTCGGGTTGTTGGTGGCCTGGGCAGCAAGGCTGAAGGTCGTGGCCGAGCCCGCGTTGTAGACGATTGCCGCCGTCGTCAAGGACGAGACCACCGGCACCGGCGGCAAGACGACCGTCAGCGTCGCCGTCGCATTGGCGTTGTAGGGCCCTGCCCCGAGCGAGCTGTCGGTGATGTTGGCGGTTACCGTGAAGGTGCCGTCGGTCGCCGGCGTACCGCTCACGACACCCCCGCCGCTATCGGTCATGCCTGTCGGCAGGCCGCTGATGCTGTTGACCGTGTAAGCCGCCCTGCCGCCCGAGATCGTCACCGCGGCACTGCCGGTGTTGTAGGCCGTGCCGACGGTGGCCGTGGCCGACGGCAGCGACATCGAAAGCATCGGATTGCCGATCGTCACGGTGACGGTGGCGGGGCTCGACGTGCCGCCGAGATTGGTGGCCGTGAAGGTAAAGCTGTCATTGGCGTTGCGGTAGCCGACTGGCGGGACATAGGTCACCTGGCCGCTGCTGTCGATGCTGACGGAGCCGCCCTGGGCCGTCGTCGCCGAGCCGATCGCATAACTGGTCGGACTGTTGCTCACCTGGCTCGACAGGTTGAACGACACGCTCGCGTTCGAACCGTCATTGTACGGGGCAATCGATCCATAGGTGAAGCTGCTGCCCACCGGCGGCGCGACATAGGTGTACTGGTCGGCTGCGCTCGTCGCACTCGTGCCGCCCACGGTCGTAACGGTAATATCGTATGTGCCTGCCGAATTAGCCGGCGACGTTGCCGTGATCTGCGTGCTGCTGTTGATCGTATAGCTCGCCGTCGTGGCGCCGAACTTTACCGCCCCCGTGCCACTCGCCGCTGCGAAGCCGGTGCCTGTGATGGTAACCGTCGTGCCGCCCGCCGTCGGACCGGCAGTCGGAGACACCGACGTCACCGTCGGTTGGGAAACATAGGTATACTGGTCGGCCGCGCTGGTGGCGCTCGTGCCGCCGACGGTGATGACGCGGATGTCCACCGTGCCCGCCGAACCGGCCGGCGCCGTCGCCGTAATCTGCGTGTGGCTGTTGACGGTAAACCCGGTCGCCGCCGTAGCGCCGAAAGTCACCGCCATGGTACTCGCAAAGCCGGTGCCCGTGATGGTGACCGTCGTGCCACCCGCCGTCGGGCCCGCCGTCGAAGACACCGATGTCACCGTCGGCCGAGAAACATAGGTATACTGATCGGCCGCACTGGTGGCGCTTGTGCCGCCGACGGTGGTGACGGTGATGTCATACGTGCCCGCCGAATTGGCCGGCGCTGTCGCCGTGATCTGCGTGTTGCTGTTGATCGTATAGGTCGCCGTCGTCGCACCGAACTTCACCGCCCCGGTGCCACTCGCAGCCGCGAAGCCGGTGCCCGTGATAATCACCGTCGTCCCACCGCTCGTCGGGCCAGCTGTCGGATATACCGACGTCACCGTCGGCGCCGAAACAAAGGTGTACTGATCCGCTGCAGTCGTTGCACTCGTGCCGCCCGCCGTCGTGACGCGGATGTCCACCGTTCCCGAACCGGCCGGCGCCGTCGCCGTGATCTGCATGCTGCTGTTGATCGTATAGCCGATCGCAGCCGTCCCCCCGAACGTCACTGCCGTCGCACCCGAGAACCCGCTGCCCGTGATCAAAACCGACGTGCCACCTCCCGTCGGACCCGCTGTCGGCGTGACCGACGTTACCGTCGGGGCGGCGATATAAGTGAACTGATTGCCTGTGCCGATGGCGGTCCTGCCAGTAGGGGCGGTTACAAGCACACTGACAGCACCTGCAGTGCCCGCCGGCGCTGTCGCTGTGATCTGCGTGCCGCTGTTGATCGTATACGCGCTCGCCGCAACCCCGCCGAACGTTACACCCGTCGCCTCGGACAGGTTTTCCCCGGTGATGGTGACAACCGTGCCACCCGATACCGGCCCCGTAGCCGGCGAAACCCCGGTGACGTTGAGCGGAACATCCAGGTTGACCGAAATGGCAACGGACTTTGTCGCATCGCAGTTCTCCCCGCCGCCGTAGGACGGGCAGGTGTAGAGCGTAATGGTATCGGTAGCGCCGGCATCGGGGTTCACCGAAATCAGCGTCACCGTGAAGGTATCGGTGGCTGAGAAATCGGACTGGGGACTGTTGGATCTGAAATTGTAAACAGCGTTGGACGTGGATACGAGCGTATCCGCCGCTGGGTATGGAAAGGCTTGCGCATAGCCAGCCCCAGGTCGAGCAATGACATTTTCGCCCGCAACTTTATGCAAACCGCCCCAGAAGGTATAATCGCCATTGTAGTTGATGAAGATATCGCAGCTCGATCCATCGAGCGTCTGCGTATCGTTCACCGCCGAAAAGCTCAGCGTGGACAGGGTGCAGTCCGCAGCCCTGCTCTCTGTCGCCCCCCCCAGGCTGGAGCCGAGAAAGACAGCCATGAAAAGCAGCGCAGCCGACACAAACTGCCCAAGGCGGGGCGCGGACGCCGTGAACAACCTTGCGACAACACGCTGAAATGCCGGAGCCGGATTACGATTGGGAAGCGTTCCCGCTGAGGCAAAAAGGCCGCGAAGAGGTTTGAAGAGACGCGCCAAAATCGCCGAAAACACCAGAAGCCAAGCGTAAATGAGGCGTTCATAGCCACGCTTAGAGATAGCGCCGAGGCCTCCCCAGGCCCCAGTTCCCCATGCCCACATCGAAATCATCCCCCAGCGGCGGCATCGCGCCATCAATAACTCAATAAATCACACCAACCAGCACATGCGCTTCCAGGATTGCTTCTATTCATAGCTGCAACCTTCACGCCCAGCACGCATTGACCCGCACCCTGAATCCGAAAAGCGTCACACCACGACGTCGAATGTTTTGCTCCGGCGCATCTAAGGAACGGAACCCCTGCTGAGCACAGAGCGCTACCGGAATCCCCGAAGGGAGTCTGCGTCCATTTTTGACACGCCGTGAGATTGGATAAAAAAGCGATCCGCGTGAAAAGGCAGCAAGAGCTCACCACCGGTATCCGTGCTCAGTTATCGTGAACGAATGCGACGAGTTAGACAGACGCTACGCTGTCGCCTTGAATTCGCCGCGGCAAATGAGGTGAATTAAGCGTTGCTGGTCATGTTCAGTAGGCTCAGAAATCAACTTTCTGGCGCTTCGGGAGAGGCATCCAACCCATCAGTGCAAATCAAAAGCCGCATTCTCCATTCTAAGCTCTTGGTGGGAATCGAACCAACGATCCCACAACTCGTCACAATGTTCGCCATTATCGCTCCAATGGGAGCCTAGGCCGGATCGACATTCATCGCAGCCAGATCATCGCGGCGACGCGATAGACGAAGCCTTCGAAGTGAATGGTTCTGCGGTCGTAGCGTGTTGCGAAGCGCCGGAAGTGCTTCATTCGGTTGAAGCAGCGTTCAATGCGGTTGCGATGTTTGTAGATGCGTTCATCGTGGGGGATGATGATCTGGCGCGAGCTGTTTGATGGGATCACCGCCTCGGCGCCCATGTCGGCAATGGTTTACAGCAAGGCATTGCCGACATGGGCCTCGTCAGCCAGAACGGCTTCGCCACTCTGGCCCTCCAGAAGAGCCGGCGCTTGCGTGATGTCGCCGAGCTGACCGGCGGTCACGATGAAACGCAATGGTCGGCCCAGCGCATCGGCCAGCAGGTGGATCTTGGTGGTCAGTCCGCCTCGGGAACGCCCCAGCGCCTGATCCTTTGTCCCCCTTTTCCGCAGGCCGCCTGCTGATGGGCACGAACGATCGTGCTGTTGATCATCAGATACAGGTTGTCGCGGTCGGCCGTCAGCGTTTCAAGCACCCGTTCCCAGATGCCGGTATGGCACCAGCGGCTGAAGCGCGTATGCACGGTCTTCCACTTGCCATACCGTTCCGGCAGATCGCACCAATGCGATCCTGAGCGCAGGATCCATAGGCAGCCATTGATAAACAACCGATTATTCAGGCCTGTCCGGCCCGGGATCACCAGCCTTGCCCGGCAACAAAGGCGCAATCCTCGTCTATTGTAAATCGTTCAGTTCATACCGCTTAACCGCCATGCCCAACCCCCGTACTTCAACACAGTGTCCTATGAATCAGCCATCAGGTGATTTGGGAATCCTGAATGTCGACCCGGCCTAAGGTGCTTCGTGCAGAGCTCCCCCGGCCCAGCGCGGTAAACGCCGGACCGAGACTTTACTCCGCGGGTTGCGCGACCGTCATGGCCTCCGCTCTCGCCGATATGACGAGGCCGTTCTGCCCTACCGGGCGCGGGGCCGGTGGCCCGCGACGCGCCATGCGGTGCATGAGAGGCGCGAGCGCCTCGTGGGTTTCCCGGTAGAATTCGAAAACCTCGCCATAGGCGCGATTTCGGCGCATGTCGGGCTCTATGACATGGCTTTCCCGCACCATCCGGCCGGATGCTTCCGGCAGGGAACCGTAGAAACCGGCCCCCACCGCCGCATTGATCGCAGACCCGAAGGCGGTCGCCTCCAGCACTTTGGGTACGGCGATCGGTATGCCGCAAACGTCGGCATGCATCTGCATGAGGAACGGTGTGCGCGTCGCGCCCCCGCAGATCACCATGGTCTCCACCGCGACCGAATGGGTCCGCAGCGTGCGCAGGATGTTTTCCGTACCATAGGCGACCGATTCCACGAGGGCGCGCAACATATGTCCCGGCGTGTGTTTCAGGGTCAGCCCCCAAAGGGCGCCCTGAAGTTCGTAGTCGATATAGGGGTTGCGGTTTCCCTGCCAGAAGTCGAGTGCGACGAGACCGTCGGCACCGATCGGCAGCGCTTCGACCTGCCGCAGCATCTCGCCGTAACTGTCCGGGCCTGCATTGCCGAGACGGCCGATATGATCATGCCACCAGCGGACGATGGAGCCGGAGGAAACCTGGCCTCCTTCCATCACGAGGAGACCCGGCACGACACAATCGGGATGCGGCCCGAAGATGCCGGGTACCTCGACGTCCTGGTCGGTCATCGGCAGGACGAGATGGGAGGACCCGGTGATGAAGGCCGTGCGCCCCGGGCGGCAGACGTCCAGCCCGACCATCGCTACATAGGCATCCGTTCCACCGCAGACGACCAACGTATCGCGCGCCAGCCCCAGGTCTTCGGCAGCGTCCGGCGTGATGTACCCTATCGGCGCGCCGAGCGGCAGGATTTCGTCGGGGAAATGCCCGGTAATCCCGTCAAGACCGGCCTTGTGGAAGAAATCCTCGGGCCAGCCGCCCCGCCGGCCATCATAGAACCAGCGGTTGGTGATGTGATTGAGGCCGAGCGTCAACCGCCCTGTCAGCCTCAGCGCCAGATAGTCCGTCATCTCGACGAACCAGCGGGAGCGCTCATAGACGTCCGGGAGTGTTTCCTTGATCCAGAGGATTTTGGGCAGCATCCATTCCGAACTGACGCCGAGACGCGAGCGGCGCAATGCCGGATGCTTCGTCTCCGTCATGCGCCGCGCCTGCTGGGCAGCGCGGTTGTCCATCCAGAGAATGGCGGGCATGGTCGGCTGTAGACCATGGTCGAGCGCGACCAGCGTACTCGACGTGCCGTCGGCGGAGATCGCCCGGATATCGGCGATGGAAACCCCGGCCTCGCGCACCGCCTGCCGAACCGCCAGACAGGCCGCGCACCACCAGTCGACAGGTGTCTGCTCCGCCCAGCCGGGGCGTGGAAAGGTCGTCGCATAGTCGTGGGTTGCCATGGCGATAACGTTCCCCTCGGCGTCGACGACGATCGCGCGAGCCCCGCCTGTACCGCCGTCCAGCCCGATGAAATAGGCTTTCCTCCCGAGCGCCATCCCTATGCCTCCCGATGTTGCGAATGAGTGGCCCGGCCGGCACGCATGGCGACCGTGACGCCGACGAGCAGCAGCACGCCCTTGATGATCTGCCGCTGGTAATCGGCCCAGCCGAGAAGCGCGCTTCCGCTGACGAGGACGGACAGGATGAGGATCGCGGTTGTCGTCCCCAGAACGTTCGGCTTGCCGATCCTGAGCATCATGCCGCCGAGCAGGACGGCCGTCAGCCCATCGATGAAATAGGACGAACCGATCATCGGCTGGCCCGAAGAAAGGCTCGCCGCCAAAAGCACGCCCGCCAGCGCCGACATGGTCCCCGAGAAGACGAAAAGCAGCAGCAACAGGCTGCGCACGGAAATACCGGCCTGGTTCACGGCGGGCTCGCTTTGGGCGGTGGCGAAGATGTAGTGGCCGAATGTGAGCTTTTCCTGCGCGTACCAGGAGAGTGCGTAGAGGCCGGCGACGAAGACAGCGATCACCGGTATCGGCCCGATATTGGTAAAGATCAGTTCACCGAGCGGACCGGCATCGGCGATGCGGATCGACGTCCCCTTGCCAAGCGCTGCCGCGATCGAAGCGCAGATTCCGCCCGTCGCAATCGTGACGATCAGCGGCTGGATGCGCATGACCGCCACGAGCACGCCATTCACCAGCCCGGCGACGGCACCGACGGCCACGCCGGCCAGGCCCGCTGCAAACCAGCCGTGTCCACTGGCCAGCAAAAAGGCCGTCGTCATGTTGCCGAGGGCCGCGACATGCATGAAGCTGACATCGATCTTCCCCGCCGCGATCACCCAGGTCAATCCGAGGATCATGATCGCCATCAACGCGGAGGAACGCAGGATCGTCGCGATATTGGAGCTATCGACGAGGTGCGGCCTGAGGAATGCGAAGACGGCGACCATGAAGACGAGCGTCGCAAGCAGCCAGTAGCGCCCGATGAAGCGAACCTTCGACTTTGGGGCCTCGAGGCGAGCGACGGAACGGTCGGCGATGACATCGGTCATGCGCGCTTCTCCCTGTTTGCGGGTGACGGCTGGAGGAAGGCTGCGATATCGCCGAAGAAGGCACGGATGCGGGTATCGAAAAGAACAACGCCCGCCAGCAGGATCGCGCTGACGACACCGTCGCTAAAATAATACGGGATGCCGAGCAGCGAGAAACCGTCCAGCAGCATGGTGATGAGGAACGTACCGGCAAGGGTGGCGAGGACGGAGGTCCGGCCAAGAAGCGCCGTGCCGAGGAAGACGCCGGCATAGGCGGGCATCAGCAGGTTTGCCCCCTCGTTCGTATCGGCCGTGCCGGATTCGGCAAGGATCAGGAGAACGGCGAAGACGCAGGTCATGCCGCAGGCGACGAAGGCCAGCATGGTGTAGCGTTTCGTTGGCACGCCGGAATAATAGGCGGCGACCGGGTTCTCACCCGTTGCATAGAAGGACGCGCCATAGCGCGTCCGATGCATGAAGAACCAGGCCACGATATAGAGGCAGACCAGGAAGACGAAGGACAGGCTGTAGCCGAAGACGCGGGCATCGTTGAGGTCGAGGATGCCGGACGTCATGAAATTCTGGAAGATCGTCCGACCGCCCGAATAGACGAAAGCCAGTCCCCCGGCGATCGATCCAGTCGCGATCGTCGTCACGATGTCGGGAAGCCGGAAGTAGCTGATCGCCATGCCGTTGAACGCGCCGATTGCCGCACCCGCAAGGATGCCGACCAGCACGCAGAGCCAGAGATTGACGCCGCCGGCAATCAGATAGCCGATCGTCATGGCCGCAAAACAGGCCGTGCCGGCGAAGGACAGGTCGAATTTGCGGACGATGACCACCAGCGTGAGCCCCAGGGCGGCGAGCCCGTTGGCGGCCATGTGCCGGGTGACGGCGGACATGTTCTGAATTGACAGGAAACGCGGCTCTGCGAGCGTGAAGGCCGTAGCGACCATGATCACGAGAAGCAGGAAGGCCAACAGCCGGCCGCAGCCCGCCGGCAGGGCGAAGGGTCTAGTCACGATGCATTTCTCCCATGATGCCAGCCATCAGAAGCTGGTTGCGGGTCTGGAGACCGGCGGGTGCTGCGACCTGCCGTCCCTTGTAGAGCGCGAAGGTCCGGTCCGCGATGCCATGGACCTCGTCGCAATCGCTCGACATGACGATGACGCCGGCCGACCGGCTGAGTTCGCGCATCAGGCCATAGAGCTTGGCGCGGGCACCGATATCGACGCCAACCGTTGGCTCGACGAAAATGTAGACGTCTGCATCGGCAAAGAGGCCCTTGGCGACCACGATCTTCTGCTGGTTGCCGCCACTGAAGCCGCTGACCGGCATCGCGAGGTTCGGCGGGCTTAGCCCCAGCCGGGCGGCGAATTCCGCGCTTGCCCGGCGATTGCCCGAGCGCTTCAGGATACCGGCAATGCCCGACGCCCGGTTGAGATTGCCGAGCGTGATGTTGAAGATCGACGATTCCGTCAGTGCAAGCCCCTCGACCCGGCGATCGCCGGGCACGAGGAAGATGCCCTCCTTCAGCGCCTCGCGCGGCGAGCGCGGAGCGATGCGGCGACCCTTGATCGCGACGCTGCCGGCGTCCGCAGGTAAAGCGCCGAAGAGAACCTTGGCGAGTTCGTCTGCGCCGGAACCCACAAGGCCGAAAATGCCGAGAATTTCGCCCCGCCGGAGATCGAAACCGATATTGGAGAAGGCGTTGTGGCTCGTCAGCCCCCTGACGGCCAGCACCTCCTCGCCGAGCGCCGAAGCGTCTGCCTTCGCGGGGAAGACATGGTCCAGCGCCTCGCCCAGCATCAATTCCGCAAGAGACAGGTCGCGGTCGCGCACGTCGGCGACCGTCATCGTGCCGACCATGCGCCCGCCGCGGAAGACGGACAGGCGATCGGCGATCTCCATCACCTCCTCCAGCCGGTGGGTGATGTAGAGGACCGAGATACCACCCTCCCGCAGGGTGTTGATAAGGCGGAAAAGCACGGTCTTCTCGACTTCCGTCAGCGTCGAGGTCGGCTCATCGAGGATCAGGATGCGGATACCGTCGCCCGCCAGCGCCTGGAGGATCGCTACGGTCTCGCGCTCGACCGCCGACATCTCAGCAACCGCCTTCGAGAGATCGATTTCCACCGGGAATCGGGCCAGCAGCGCATCGGCGCGCCGCGTGAGATCGCTGCGTTCTATGCGTAAGAAAAGGCCAGGGCGCGCCGCCTCCCGCCCCAGAAAGATATTTTCGTAGCCACTGAAATCCGCGACCAGCTCCGGATGCTGCTGCACGGTGGCGATGCCATGCTGGATCGCCTCCTTCGGGTTCCTGCAGTCGATCGTCTCGCCGCCGACCTCGATCGTCCCCTCGTCCTTCCGGTAGACGCCGGAAAGGATCTTGATGAAGGTCGATTTGCCGGCACCGTTCACGCCGAGCAAGGCATGGACCTCACCGGCTTCGAGCACGAAATCGACGTCGCTGAGCGCATTCACGGGGCCGAACCGTTTTGAGATCGCCCGTGCGCGCAAGGCTGGAGCCGTCATGTCCCGTTCCTCCGCTTGCTTCCTGTCGCTGCGTTTATGGGGTGGCCGAACCACTATCCGACCACCCGTGGTTACCGTCAGACGGCGCGCACCCAGCCTAGCTGGTCCGCTCTACCCGGCACGTCGAAATCATCCGGAATGCCGGCCTTCAGCATAGATTCCTCGACAGCGTAGGTCGGGGTGACCACGAGGCGCGGGGTCTTGCTGCCGGCCAGATGCTGGTGAGCGTAGAAGACCGACAGATAGGCCATTTCGTAGAAGCTCTGGGCCATCGAAAGCTTAAGCTGGGACGGGCCGGCGATGTAGGTGAAAGCCTGCGATCCCCCGTCGATGCCTGTGATGATGAGATCCGGCTTGTTGGCCGCACGCGCCGCCAGCGTCCCCTCCACCGCTGCCCCGTCCCATGCGCACCAGATGGCATCGATGTCGGGGTTCGCCGTCAGGATATTGTCAACCGCCTGGCGCGGCGTGACATTGCCGGCCAGCGCGAAGGCCCAGTCGGCGACGATCTGCATTTCCGGATAACGGCGCAGCGTCCACTCCATGCCGAGCGTGCGCTGGTCCCAGCTTTCATTCTGGGGCAGCAGCACGCGCGCGATGCGCCCCTTGCCGTTCAGCTTGCGGGCGATGTAGTCGCAGGAATGGGCTCCCATGCCGAAATTGTTGGACATGGAGGTCGTGTTGACCGCGACGCCTGGAACAGCGCTGTCGGCGCAGAATACCGGTATGCCCGCCGCAATTGCACGCTGGACGGCCGGCGCGATGGCGACGGCGTCGGCAGGCGTGACGAAGAGCGCATCGGGTTTGGTGGAGATCAACGAGTCGATCTGGTCCGTCTGCGTCTTCGCGTCGAAGCCGGCATCGGTCGTATTGAGAGAGCCGCCCAGTTCCTGGACCGCCGCCGTGAACCCGTCCTGAAGATGGCGTCCCGAATCGTAGGTCGTCCAGCCGAGAGCGGCGGCAAACTTGCGGTCGCCAGCCTGGGCACGCGCAGCCGTCGAACCCAGATATTGCGCTGCCATAATTGCGGCGGTGCCGCCCAGCAATGCACGTCGCGATAGATCGAAATTGAACTTGTCCATGGTTTCCTCCCAGATAGACAGTCTCACCCTCAAGGCCCGGAGCTCCTCAGCCCGGGAACGGAACCGCGCGCCTCACCCGATCGCATCGGGCGAGGCGCGCGGTATGTCAGGCCGCCCTGCCCAGGGCGACGGAAGCACGGCGGATTTGCGGCATGAGCGAAAGCCAGGTGTCGTAGGCTTCGGCGTAGGCCGGCACGAGGTTCTGCACCGGTGTGATCACGCGATTGATGCGCGGCGCCGTCAGAACCTCTTCAGGACGGGCGCCGGTCTGCGCAATCAGAGCAAGCCGGGCTGCGCCGAACGCGGCGCCGAGTTCGCTCGCCTCCGGCACCTTCAGCTCGACGCCGAGCGAGGTGGCGATCATCGAAAGCCAGAGTTCGGAGCGTGACCCGCCGCCAATGGCAAGCAGGCTGTCGATCGACGAACCCGCGGCCCGGAAGGCATCCGCGCATTCCCGCAAGGCAAAGGCGACCCCCTGCAAGACGGCCCGCGTCAGCACCTCGTCGTCGGACGAGTGCTGCAGGCCGACGAGTGCGGCGCGGATCTCCACGTCGGCGCGCGGGGACCAGCATCCGTCGAGGAACGGAACGAAGAGCACCGGGCTCGGCGTTCCGAGTGCCGTGCCGAGATCGGCGACAAGCTCGGAGGCCGGCCGTTTCACAACGCCCGACAGCCAGTTGACGCAGGACGTCGCCGACAGGATCACCGACATCTGATGCCAGACGCCGGGCACGGAATGGCAAAGCGTCTCGATCGCATGGTCGTAGCTCGGGCGCGCCTCGCCGGTCGCGAGGAACAGCACACCGGACGTTCCGAGCGACACCGTTCCCTGCCCGTCGTGGATGACGCCCGTGCCGCAGGCGCCACAGGCATTGTCTCCGCCACCCGCCGCGATCACCGGCCGGGACGCCATTCCCCAGCGCGCCGCCAGCTCCGCCCTGACGGTTCCGGTCGGGTCGATACCCTCATAGAGCGCCGGCATCTGCGCCCGCTCCATGTCGGTCGCAGCAAGAAGCGTATCGGACCAGTCCCGCGCAGCGACGTCCACCCACATCGTGCCACTGGAATCGGCGAGGTCCGAGGCCTTGTCACCGGAAAGCTTCAGCCGGACATAGTCCTTCGGCAACAGGACCGTGCGTGTCCGTCGGAAGGTGTCGGGCTCATGGTCGCGCAACCAGGCAAGCTTGGGCGCGGTGACACCCGGCGTCGGCTTGCGACCGGCGATGCGGCGGATGTCGGGTGCGCGCACTTCCAGATCGGCGCATTCCTTCTCGGTGCGCGTATCGTTCCACAGGATGGCGGGCCGGATCGGCCTGTCCGTCTCGTCGAGCACGGCGGCGCCGTACATCTGCCCGGAAAGACCGATGCCCTTGACGGCAGCCATCGCTTTCGGGTGATGCGCGGCAAGCCCGTCGAGGCTTTCGCAAACCGCATCCCACCAAAGATCGGGATGCTGCTCCGACCAGCCCCGATTGGGCCGGGAAACCTCCACGGAGCGTGACGAGCATTCCGCAATGAGCGTCTGCGCGTCATCCATCAGAATGGACTTAACACCGGACGTTCCCAGATCGATACCGAGATACATGGTTCCTCCTCCCATGCGGACCTTTCAGGGCATCCGCGCTCCCGACGCCTCTTCCTCCAGGCGTCTCTTTCCGGTTGTCACGGGCTCCTCAACCCGCCAGCGACCGTCGCTTTCCCTCCAGAAAGCGGTCGAGCGCTGCCATCTCACCCGCCGTAAGTTTCAGGCCGAGCTTGCTGCGACGGAAAACGATATCCTCGACCGTCACGGCCCATTCCTCACGGACCAGATAGTCCACCTCCGCCTCCGTCAGTCCGGCCCCGAAGGACATGCCGAGATCGGCCCAGCTGCGGGCGTTGCCCAGGATGTCGCCCGCGCGCGTCCCGTAGTAGGTGAAGAGGCGTACAGCATCCTTCTCGGGCAGAAAGGAATGGCGTTCGCGCAGCGACCGCACCCGATCCGCAAAGGCCTCGATCGGAAAGTCGCCGCCGGGAAGCGGTGCCTCGCCCGTCCAGCCGGCGCGGCCGGCCACGGTCTTCGCCTGCCCGGCGCGCAGAAAGGGCAACAGTTTCTCCATCACCGATTCCGCCAGCCGGCGGTAGGTCGTAATCTTTCCCCCGAAGATCGAGATCAGGCCGACGCCATTTTCGTCGTCCACCTCGAGCACGTAGTCGCGTGTCGCCTTCTGCGCCGCACCGGCGCCGTCGTCATAAAGCGGCCGCACGCCGGAATAGCTCCAGACGATATCCGAGGGCCTCACCGGCCGGTCGAAGCACCGGCTGACCGCCGCGCAGAGATAGGCCTTCTCCTCGTCCGTGGCGGAGACGTTCTCGACGTCGCCGTCGAAGTCGCGATCCGTGGTGCCGATCAGCGTGTAGTCGCCCTCGTAGGGTATCGTGAAGACGATGCGCCCGTCGGCGTTCTGGAAGATGAAGCACTTGTCGTGGGCATAGAGCTTTGGCACGACGATGTGCGAACCCTGGACCAGCCGGACCTTTCCCCGTGCGGGCCGGCCGGCCATGCGAGAGACAATCTCGTTTGCCCAGGGGCCGGCCGCGTTGACGAGCGCCCGCGCCCGGATCGTCCGCTGGCCTCCACCGCGCGCGACCGTGACCGCCCACCCTTCCGCCTCGCGCCGCGCCGCAACCATGGCCGTGTGCGTTTCGATCAAGGCGCCGCGCTCGCTCGCCGCCTTGGCGTTCATCACGACGAGTCGGTTGTCCTCGACCCAGCAGTCCGAATATTCAAAACCGCCGGTCAGGGATGGCACGAGCCCCTCCCCCAGCACATTGCCGGCAAGCCGGACCGCGGCAGTCCTGGGAAGGCGGACGCGCCCGCCGATATGGTCGTAGATGAAGAGACCCAGGCGGAGCTGCCATCTGGGGCGCATGCCGGGCATGTAGGGCAGCACGAAACGGAGCGGCCGCACGAAATGCGGCGCGATCGCCCAGAGGCGTTCCCGCTCCTGCAAGGCCTCCCGCACAAGCCGGAACTCGTAGTGCTCGAGATAGCGCAACCCGCCATGCAGCAATTTCGTCGATGCGCAGGACGTCGCCCCTCCGAGATCGTCCTTCTCGCAGAGATAGACCTTGAGGCCGCGGCCGGCCGCGTCTCGCGCGACGCCGCACCCGTTCACACCACCCCCGACGATGGCGAGATCGTAGGTCTCAGCCATGGACCCGCTCCCGTTGTTCGGGGATCGTCCGCGTCGCAAGCAGGCGGTTGGCAATTTCGACGAAGCCGCCGCCACCGCGGCGGGAGGCGACGTAGGCGGGCAATGCGGTGCCGCCGCCCTCGAAATCGACCACATTGGCAACGCCGCACGAGTTCGGGAAGTAGGAGAACATGGGGCCGTCGTTCGGACTGTCGCCTACGAAAACGAAACGCGCCTTGTCGGCGTCGAGGTCGATGCCGAGCACATCGGTTGCGAACACCCTGGTCATCGACAGCTTGTCATACGCGCCGAACCAGCCGTTCACATGGATCGAGGACAGTTTGGCAACCGCGCCAGCCTCCTTGAACAGCGCCAGCACGCGATCGACCTCTCCCTGTGGCAGCGGATCGACATCCTCGCAAACATCGATGGCGAGGTCGGCTTCGCGGTAGAGTTGGTCGGAGGCGATACCCGTGCCGGGCACCTCCCGCAGAATGCGGTCGCGCAGGGCATCGAGCTTGCGGCGGTTCTCGCGGCGTTCCGCGTCCGTGGCAAAGAAGCGCTGCCGCATTTTGCGGGCCTGCCTGTCGTAGGAGAAGTAGAAGGCGCCGTTTTCGCCGACCACGCCCGCCACCGGCCAGAACCGGGCGATCATATCGCACCAGCCGGCCGGCCGGCCGGTGATGGGAACCACAGAGAAACCCGCCTGCGCAAGCTGCTCCAGCGCCGAATAGGGCTCGGCGTGCAACTGGCCTTCCGACGTCAACGTATCGTCAATGTCCGTCAGCACGACATTGACCTGCGAAAGCACGCTTGCAGGAAGATCGGAGAGCGGCCGCATCAGCATTCCTCCTCGATGAATTGTTCGAGAACACCCATGTCCGCGGCAAGATCCAGCATGGAGTAACGGTTGCGCATTTCCTTCGAGTAGCGCACGGCATCGCGATAAAGGTCGCGATCGATGCCGATCTCGGCCGGCGTCGCCCCGCCGCCGGCGGCGCGGATATGATCCGCCAGCGTGGCGGAGGGAACGGACATGCGCTGTAAAACCCGCCGCAGCTCCGGCCAGGCCTGTTCCAGCTGAGCATTGAAGAGATCGGCCTGCGCTGCATCCAGCACCTTGGCGCGCGACGCCACGAGGCAATGTTCCACCGCCGCTGCCGGATAGCGCCTGCGGATATCCGCTTCGTCGAACAGGGTCGGCCTGATCCGTGGCGCCGTCTCGCTCGCCAGGATGATTTCCTGCAGCCGCGCCATCGTGACAGACGACACGCCGACCTGCTGGCCATGAACCGTGCCGGGATGCCTATCGCCGGCAAAACTGTCGATCCAGTGCGAAATCTGGTGCTCGCCCATCGAACCCGGATGGCTCATGCCCGTCGCGCTGATGCCGAAACCGCCAAGCGTCAGGATACGGTGGAGATAGCCGATGGCGTCATGCTCTCGACGGCCGAGCCCGGCGGACCGCGCCAGCATCGCCTCTTCGTCCGCTTCCTGTAAGACGTAAGGCGATGTGGCGTAGGCCGTCTTGAGCATGACATGGGAAAAGTACCAGTCGACCTGCGCCGTCGCGCGGCAGAGGCTGTCGCCGAAACCGGCCGCAATCAGATATTGCGGTGCGTTCGCGCTGACTTCTATATCGAGAAACACGCCCTTGCCCGCATGGGCAGGCAACGTGGTCTTCAAGCCGTTATCGAGTGTGATCGAGGCCGTGGTCGACGTGTAGCCGTTCATCGACGGTGCTGTGCCGAAGACGCTATATTCCTTGCCGTCCAGGAAGGTCGCGTATTTGCAGAGATCGTTGATCGTGCCGGACCCGACCGCGATCACGGCGTCCGCATGGCGCGTCCGCTCCCGAAGATCGCGGACGGCGGTCTCGTCGGCATGGGGATGGTCGAGCACAACGGTGGTGGCCCGTCCACCCAGGCTGCGCGCCACGGCATAGCCCAGCGCATCGTACGTATCGCTGTCTGCAACCACCGCATAGCTGGCGGCCGGCATTGCCCCGGCGACGAACTCCGCCTCTCCCCCGCGCACGCTGTCTTCGATAATGACCGTCTTGAAGGGAACCTCGGCGGGCTTTCCCGTGTCCGGATCGATCCATGTGCCGGCGCTCACCTCACGGATGAGCATGTTCCAGTCTTGCCACCCGACAGGGCGTCGGGCGGCGGTCGCCGCATGAAGCATAGTGTCCTCCCAGACGTGGTGATGGCAATTTTCAATACTGACTGTAAATTGTCAATGGCTTTTTTCATGAGCATTTGAAATGCGCCAAGGGATCCTTGGAAACGTTGGCGAAACTGGACGCGGAGACGAAAAGCTGCCAAATGAAATCGCGGAAGGATCATTCACGCTCATGCATGCCGAACAACCAGATGGCAAAAATGGCCGCCGCAAAGCGCCGCCGATGCAGTTCGGCTCCGATTTGCCGCTATGGGCCGCCTGGCTCTATTACGAGGAAGGCCTCAAGCAGGACGAAATCGCGACACGGCTCGGAATTTCACGCGCTTCGGTCTTCAATCTTCTGCAAAAGGCGCGCGACGACGGGATCGTGACGATCACGATCGATCCGACGCGGCTGAAACGCGCCGACCTCTCGATGGAACTCAAGGAGAAGGGCGGCCTTATCGAGTGTTATGTCTTGCCGTCGATCTCGCCGGGCGCGGCGCTCTCCGAGCAGATCGGCCGGCTAGGCGCCCGCATTCTCGAGCAGAAGATCGAAAACGACGACGTCATCGGCGTGGCCTGGGGGCGCACGGTCATGGCGCTGTCGAAGGCGCTTTCACCAGCCAACATGCCGGGTGTAACGGTCGCCCAGGTTACGGGTAGCTCGATTGCGACCTACGACTTCTCGCCCGAACTTTGCACCTCGAACATAGCCGCAAAGCTCAACGCACGATGCGTGAACCTGCATGCGCCCGGTGTCGTTTCGAATGAAACCATGAAAACCCTGCTGATGCAGGAACCGATCATCGACCAGCACTTCACGCTCCTGCGCCAGTGTACCAAATCCCTGTTCGGGGTTACCAACATCAACGGGCCGACGCTGCTGGAAGACAGCGGTGTGATGACGGAGGATCTGCTGCGCCAGTATCAGGATGCCGGTGCCGTCGGTTTTGCCTCCGGTTACTTCTTCGACATGGAAGGCCGGATCGTGCGAACCGGTTTTGATGATCGGCATATCGTGATGCCGATCGACGACTTCCTCCATGTGCCGCATCGCATTTGCATTGGCGGCGGCCCCGAAAAAATCGATGCTATTCAGGGAATGCTCAAAGCCCGGATCGCAACGATATTGATCACAGATCAAGGCACTGCCCAGAACCTCTGCGCACGTATTGATCAAAGCTGAGGCACAGAGCCTTGCGAAGGAGACATCCGAAATCTTGGAGGGATGTGAACCCTCGAACTGTAAGTGTGCGGTAGCGCACAACGGCGCATTCTGGGCCCTGATCGTTTTGAGCGCCCATTCCTCCTCTGGGCTTCGGCCGCCAATCGCAGCCCACAAGCCCGATCATGGGCTAGAGACAACAAGGCTTTGCTATTGAAATTGCCATGTATTTGCTTCACAGGAAAGCATGACAAAGTGGCGACCCGATGACCGCCTGCTGCAGCGGCCGATCTATATCTCCCTCGCGGATCAGTTCTCTGCTGCAATCAAGAGCGGCCGTCTCTCCGCGGATGAAAGGCTGCCAGCACACCGGGATCTCGCCTATGACCTGAAGGTCTCGATCCAGACCGTCAGCAAGGCCTATGATATTCTGGCGCGACGCGGCCTCGTGTCGGGGGAGGTTGGCCGCGGGACCTATGTAAAGCCGAGCGGCCCATCTCTGCAGCCGCCCTACATGGTCGAGCGTCTGGCGAATGTGATCGACCTGTCCATCGTCACGCCTGTTTGCACCGCCATGCACCACGACCGCATGAAAGAAGCCCTGCACCGGCTCGGTGATACCCTTCCTCCTGCAGCGGCGCTGTCGTTTCGACCCAATACGATCTTCCCCCGGCACAACGAAGCAGCGATCGCCTGGCTTGCCGACCTCGGCGTGCAGGTCTCGGCGCAGAATGTGCTGCTAACGAACGGCTCATCCTCCGCCTTCACGGTGGCGCTCATGTCTGCAGCCGGCCCCGGCGCGATACTGGCCGCGGAGGAAGTCTGTTACCATGTGGTACGTCCGCTCGCGGATTATCTCGGGATCCGAGTTCGTGAGATACCGGCCGATGCGGACGGCATGCTGCCGGCGGCGCTTGACGAAGCCTGCAGCCGAGAACAGATTCGCGCCATCACGCTGCAGCCCAATCTTGCCAACCCGAGAGCGACTCTGATGCCGGAAAGTCGGCGGCGAGCTCTTGTCGACGTGACCCGCAGACATGACGTGGCAATCGTCGAAGTCGATGTCTTTGGACCCCTGCTCTCCCATCGGCTTTGCCCTATCGCGGCCCTCGCCCCTGAACGGACGATCTACGTGACCGGCTTCAGCAAAGTGACCATGCCAGGCCTGCGCATCGGTTATGTCGCGGCACCGGACCAGTTCGCCGCCACCATCGCAAACCGCCAGTTGATGGCCAACTGGATGGCAACGCCGATCATGGCTGAACTGGCCACGGCCTGGCTCAGAGACGGCACGGTGGACGCCCTTGTCAACTGGCAGCGCGAAAGGCTACGTGCGCGAAACCGGATCGTCACCGCATGCTTCGATGGACTCACCTATCGCGCGCATACCGAAGGACTTCACGTCTGGCTGCCCCTCCCCCCCGAAAATGACGAAGCCGCCTTCGTCTCGCAGGCCCTGGCGCGCGGCGTCGCAGTCGCTCCCAGCACGCCGTTCTGCCTTTCGGGAGCGCCCGCGGGCGCCGTTCGCATATCGGTCGGAGCGACCGAGGAAGACGAGTTGCGCGCAGGTCTCGATATTCTCGCGTCTCTTCTGCGCGCCGCGCCAGACCGGAACGTGCTCTCGCTCTAGCAAATTGACACGTATCTTTTTCCTCAATTGACATGCTTTTCTCTGCGCGGCTCAATACTGGCGGAAGCCTCCGGAGCGCGCATGATCGACGAATTTCAGCCACAATGGACACTGGATGATCGCCCCGCTTCACGGCGCATCGGCCTGATTGCACTTGCCACAGACCATACGGTGGAGGCCGATTTCCGGCGTCTGGTGGCAAGCGACGACATTGCCGTCCATGTAACGCGTGTTCACTACGCCAATCCGACCACGCCGGAAAACCTGCGCGCGATGCATCCGCTTCTCGCGGAGGCTGCCGCACTCATCTTGCCGGGCGAAGACCTCGACGCCATCGTCTATGGCTGCACCTCGGCATCGGTGGTCATCGGCGAAGAAGAGGTTGCAGCAGCCGTCCGAGCCGGCAAGCCGGGAACGCCCGTCATTACACCTGCCGGTGCGGCCGTCCAGGCCCTGCGCGCCCTTCGGGCCAGGCGCATCAATATCCTGACACCCTATGTCGGGCGAACGGCAGAGCCAATGCACGCCTTTTTCTCCGACCGGGGCTTCGAGGTCGATCGCCTCGCCTGTCTCGGCATGGAGGACGATCGCGAAATGGCGCGCCTGCCGCACGAGGAGATCGTCAGGCTGGCCGTCGCGACGGTTACACCGGGAGCCGCGGCGCTTTTCGTCGCCTGCACCGCGCTGCGTGTTGCTCAATGCGTACCCGAAATCGAACGGCGGACCGGTCTTCCCGTTGTCACCAGCAATCTGGCGGCCGCTTGGGCCAGCCTCCGGCAATGCGGCATCGCCGCGGAGCCGGCAGCCCCCTGCCGCCTGCTTGCCATTACCGAAACCCCATAATCCGCCCATCGAACAGGATACGTTCTTCATGATCGAACTTCCCTTCGCGCTCTCCGAATACAAGGCCCGGCTTCAGGCTATCCGTGAAGAAATGGCACGCAGAAATCTCGACCTTCTGATCGTCAACGACATCGCCAACCAGCACTATATCACCGGCTATGACGGCTGGTCCTTTTACACACCGCAGGTCGTGCTGGTGCCCGTCACCGACGAAGAGCCCGTATGGATCGGCCGCGCCATGGATGCCGCCGGCGGCCTGCTGACGGCATGGATGAAGCCGCAAAACGTCGTCGGCTTCCCGGAAGATCACGTGCAGCGCGCCGACCGGCACCCGATGGATTGGATTGCCGCTTGGATAACCCAGAAAGGCTGGGGCCGCGGCAATATCGGTATCGAGCTGGAAGCATACTACTATTCACCCAAGGCGCATGCCCGCCTCACCGCCGGCCTGCCCAACGCGACCTTCCACGACGCGGACCTCCTGGTGAACTGGATCCGCAGCGTGAAATCGGAAGCCGAGATCCGCTACCTGCGCAAGGCCTCGCGCCTTGCCGAAGCGGCCGTGGCCGCGGCCTATGACGTCATTGCGCCCGGTGTGCGCGAATGCGACGCCATCGCCCGGATCCAGGCGGCGCAGATTGCAGGGTCACCGGACTTCGCCGGCGACATCACCGCGCTGCCCCCGACCATCCTGGGCGGCGAAAACGCATCAGCACCCCATGTCATGTGGAGCGACCGACGCTTCGGCGAAAACGAGACAGTGGCGCTCGAGCTTGCCGGCGTGGTCCGCCGCTACACGGCAGGCCTTGCCAGAACGATGCAGCTTGGCACGATGCCCACCAAGGTGAGCGACACGAGCAAGGCGGTTCTCGAAGGCATGGAGGCCGTGCTTGCGACTGTCAAACCGGGTGTAACGGCGGAGGAGGTCGAGACGAGCTGGCGCCAGGTCATCCAACGCTACGGCCTGAAGAAGGAATCGCGCATCGGCTACTCCATCGGCGTCGCCTACCCACCGGATTGGGGCGAACACACGATCAGCCTGCGCGCCGGCGACAAGACCATCCTGAAGCCCGGGAACGTGCTGCATTCCATACTCGGCATGTGGATGGACGGCTGGGGCATTGAGGTGAGCGAGACCTTCCTCGTGACCGAGCGGGGATGCGAGACGCTCACCAATTTCCCAAGGGAAATCCATGTCAAAGCCTGATCAAGACACGGCAGGAATGGAGCCGTCTCTGGAACGCCGGATGATCGACATCCGGCGTCACCTGCACCGCACTCCGGAACTCTCGAACGAGGAACGGGAGACGCAGGCCTATCTGAAGCAGGTGCTCGAGGAGGCCGGGCTTGAACATATTCGGCCCGTCGCCGGCTTCGGCCTTGCTGTCGACGTCGTCGGAACAGCCGGCCCTTCTAACCGCAAGGTCGTGGTCCGGGCCGATATCGATGCCTTGCCGATCAACGAAACGTCGGGGGTGCCGTTCTCATCGGAGCGGCCAGGTGTGATGCATGCTTGCGGCCACGATGCCCATGCCGCGATGGGTTATGCCGCCGCGGTTCTCCTGAATCAGCAGAAGCAAGCCTTCAGCGGTACCGTGCGGCTGATCTTCCAGCCCGCCGAGGAAGCTGAACCGCTCGGCGGGCGGCGCGTCATCGAGGAGGGCCTTCTCGATGACGTGAACGCCGCAATCGGCATCCACGTCGATCCCTATATGCCAGCCGGCCGGATTGGCGTCGGCGCAGGCCCCTACACACTCGCCTGCGATATCTTCGACGTCATCGTGACCGGAAACTCCGCGCATGCCGCGAACCCCTCGGATGGCGTGGATGCCATCGCGGTCGCCTGCTCGATGGTAACGGAGCTGCAGAAGATCGTATCGCGTGAGATCGATCCGTACGATCCGCTGGTCGTCTCTGTCACCGGCATCGAAGGCGGAGGCGCCTATAATGTAATTGCGCCCGAGGTCCGCCTGAAGGGCACGATCCGCAGCGGCCATGAGGAAACAAGGCAAAAAGCCTGGCGCCGGCTGCGACAGGTTTTCGACGGCGTTGCCGCAACTCATGGAGCCGCCGTCGAGGTGAACATCCAGCGTGGCGAGCCACCGGTCGTCAACGATCCCGAGATGGTCGGCTTCATCCAGCGCGCGGGCGCCGACGTGGTCGGACGCGACAACGTCCTCAATGCGCCCGGCTGGACTGCGGCCGACGATTTCGCGTTCTACAGCGAAAAGTGCCCCGCCGTGTATTTCCGCCTCGGCATCCGCAACGAGACGATCGACGCCGTCTATCCTCTCCACCACCCGAAATTCCGCGTGGACGAGATGGCACTACCTATCGGCGCGAAGGTGCTGGCGATAGCAGCAAGAGCCTTCCTCAATCACGTGGAGTAGGCTTATGGAGAAGCTTATTGCTCAAACAGCTATCATATCTCGCCACGCTCTGCATTTTGGCTGTGGTCATGGCTTTGCTTGTCAGACCGATGCTCGATACGCGGGCTCCTCCACAGTTGTTTGCGAAATTTGGTTGTATAAAGGATAACAGACCGCTCGCGCTTCAGCGCACAAATTTCATTGGCTTGACTGAGTGTAGGCCCTGACTGCCCGACGTCAGCGTCCTTGAAACCAAGAGCGGTTAACTCTGAACCGCCCCTGGTTTTCCGGAGACCATTTTGTTTAAGTTATGCGGCCATGGCTTCTGCGTCCAACTGGAGCGTGCGCCTCGGGGTGGACAGATTGATGAAAAAGTTTTGACCGGTTCGGGCATTTGCTATGGAGATAGCCCATGCCACGAAGACACCGCCGCCAAAGCACAGCGATGAAGCGCGAGATTGTCGAAGCCTATTTCCGAGGCGAGTCGATGCGCTCGCTGAGCCTGAAGCATGATATCTGCGGTACGCTGATCCCCATCTGGACCGAGAAATACGAGCGCGGCGAGTTCGACGGAGATGCCGTCGAAGCCGAACTTCTGCCCGAATACGAGACCCGGATCGCTGCTTTGGGACGACTTATCGGACGACAAGCGCTGGAGATCGAGTTTCTAAAGGGGCTTTGCAGCACAGACGAGTACCGAAAAGCGAGTCTGGATCCGTGATCACCGGCCCGCTTCCCTCTCCGTCAAACGAGGGTGCGAACTGATGGGCCACCGCGCTCCATATTCTATGCCCAATCGGCGGTAGCCCGGACAATCCTGTCACAACCGAGATCCACGCCATATGCGAAATGGCCTGCCCCAACTATGGCTACCGCCGTGTGACGGCCGAATTACGCCACCGCGATTTTGTGGTGAATTCAAAGAAGGTGCGCCGGATCATGCGCGAGCAGGCACTCAGCCCCAAGAGGAAGCGCCGCTACGTTGCAACGACCAACAGCGATCACGACAGTCCGATCCATCCCAATGTCGCCAGGGGTTTGAAGGTCTACGGCCCTGATAACTCTGGGTCGGTGACATCACCTTTGTCGCTATCGCGGTGGGTTTTGTCTATCTGGCGGTCATTCTCGATGCCTGGTCACGCAAGGTTATCGGCTATGCACTCGGTCAAAATACCGACACCAGACTGACGCTGGCAGCGCTGAACGCCGCTATCGCGATCCGCAAGCAGCTTCCTGGCTGTGTCTTTCAAACCGACAGAGGATGCCAATATGTTGCCTCGCGTCATCAGCGTGCACTCGAAATGCATAGCTTCGTCGGATCCATGAGCCGGAAAGGCAACCCGTATGACAATGCCAAGGCCGAGAGCTTCATGAAAACACTCAAGGTCGAGGCGGTCTACATTACCGAATATGACACCTTCGAGGATGTTGCAGCGGACTTGCCTGCCTTCATCGACAGCATCTATAATGAAACGCGCCTACACTCAGCCTTGGTTATATGAGCCCGAACAAATTCGAGGAAAAACACGCCCTGCCCTGGTCAATTCAGACTACCTGATCTGTCCACTCCGAGGGGCGCACTCCACGCGTGACCGGATTTTACTCCGCCGTTGACAGCCGGTACCGCCTTCAGATCCCGGAATGACCAGCGAAAGGTAGATTCATCAGTTTTGCGCCGGTGACCCGCTCGACGAGTTCCACGGCATTCAGCCGCGATACCAGCATGTCATCAGGGCCCCGTATGACCAGAAGATCGCATCCGATCTCGCACACCATTTCATTCGGATAGCCATCAGCGCCTGTATCCAACCACATATCCACGACTGCCCGCGTGATACGTTCGAGATCGGGCTGCGGGTTGATCCTGTGATAGGTGCCGACGTCTCCAGGGAACATCTCCCGCCAGGCATCTGCCGTAACGCCCGCATACATCTCCCGAGCCGGATCGCTTTCGCCCAATGCCCAGTGCGCGCCGATCGCCAGCACCTTGTCGATCGAAATGTCTTTTGCCGCCGCCAGCCGGAGGGCAACGATGCCGCCATCGCTATGACCAATCAGCGTGACAGGGCCGGGATCGAGGTGGCGCAAAACGGCCGCGACATCCTGTTCAATGCGCCGATAGCTGAGCTTTTCCAACCCTAGCGTTGACTTCCCCTGTCCCCTGCTGTCGATGCCTATTAGGCGGCACTCCTTGTCAAGCCGCAACAAGATTGGTTGAAATCCTCGATTGTGCCAAGTCCGTCATGCAAGAAGACAAGCGACTTCCCCACCTTGTTACCCTCGACCTCGTAGTATAGATCAGCGCCATAGACCGTCAGGTGCTGCCCGTCTTGATGATTAAAAACGCTCACTTCGTCTTTTGGCATACCTGCCACCCTTCATTCTATGCACGCGATTTTGACAGGCCCATGCCTTTTTGAGCCGACATGGGATTCCACCTATCTCCTATGATTGCGCGCTACACTTCTACTACAATAAGCATTTGTCGAATCTGCCTATTTCCTCTCATCCTGATCCAGGGCCTGGCGACGGGTACCTGAACGCAAGGGGCTACATGGCGGAAATGCCACTTATCCCAGACGTTCGAATTTCCCGAGCCACCTCTGTCGACACGATCAACGCGTATCGAGATTGGCTGCAAGGGCGGTCGATTTTTGAAAGTCGAGGCCGATATTGCACCTGAAGTGCTGAAGGCGCTGATACGCTCGGTGGAAGAGGCATGATCACCCAGACACAAATGCCCGGGTCTATCTCGCCTGCGGCTTGGCCGACATGCGTAAACGGATCGACGGACTGATGGCGCTGGTGCAGTCGTCGCTACGCCAGACGCCTGCGACCGGATCGGTGTTCGCGTTTCGTGGGCGACAGGGTGATCGCATCAAGCGGCTGTTTTGGGATGGCCAGGGCTTCTGCCTCTATTACGAGGTTCTGGAGAAAGGCCGTTTCCCCTGGCCATCGGCAAGCGATGGCACCGCGCGGCTGACGGCAGCACAACTGGCGATGCTAAGGGAAGGGATCGATTCGCGACGGCGGCACAGAAGCTCGGCTTCCAGTCGATGCCGATGCCTGCCGATGCCGAAGCCTGCCGATGCCGCCGTGCCGACCTACTTTAATTGGAAAAAGAAATACGCCGGTCTGCTGCCGCTGGAGATCAGGAAGCTGAAGCAGACCGAGGACGAGAATGCGCGATTGAAGAAGCTCATTGCGGTTTCTCAGCTAGCCGGCCCCGTCCAAGCCAGCTGATGGCGCAGACTTACAAAGCCGAATTTGGGTGCGGCAGGCTGTCATAAGCGCCCCAGACCGCCTGGTCGAAGTTGATAATGGCACCGGTCATCAATCCGGACTCCTCCGAAGCGAGGAATGCGGCAGCGCGTGCAACCTCTTCAGGGTCGATCAGGCGGCCATTCGGTTGGGCGGTCACGGCCTTGGCAAGCCAATCAGCTGGCTGACCATCCAGCTCGCGTTGCGTCCTGTCCTCGCCTTCCGACGCCATCCAGCCGATGTTGAGGCTGTTTACGCGAATACGATTCCGCAAAGTGGCGTAGGCGGTGTTGCGCGTGAGTGTGTCAAGAGCGCCCTTGGAGGCGCTGTAGGCAGCCAGGAACGGCTGTCCACCCATCGAGGACATCGTTGAAATGTTGACGATCGTTCCCGCAATGCTGTCGCGCTTGAAAAGCTCGATCGCGCTTTGCATGAGGAAGAACGGTGCCCGGGTGTTGACCGCGAACAGCTGATCGAAGAGTTCCGGACTGGTGTTGAGGATCGTGCCGCGATTTGTCATGCCGGCAGCATTGACCAAGCTGTCGAGTTGGTCGAATTTCTTGTCCGCCGCGGCGATGACGGCCTTGCAGTCTTCCACGTTCGACAGGTCGGCTTTGACAAAAACCGTTTCCGCACCCAGGGCTTCAAGTTGGGCTGCCTGCGCCGCACCTTTTTCTTCAGATCGCCCGCAAATGACCAGCCCTTTCGCGCCGCGTTCCGCAAGAAGCTTTGCGGTTGCGGCACCAAGCCCCTGGGTGCTGCCGGTCACGACGATGATCTTGTTTTCAAACTGTGCCATTCGAATTTCCTCTCCTGCGCCTGCGCGATGTCTTACGGTTTGGTTCGTCCAGTGCGCGCTCTAGGCGAACTGCAGCGGCAACCATCCGCCATTGTGCTTCTCATGGCTGTCAACGACGGCGTCGACGAAGGCCACGCCTTTGAGCCCGTCATAGGAGGAAGGGATCCCCTCCCCGAACGGTCCAGCCGAGGCTCCGCTCTCCTTCGCACGGATGACGGCGGCGAAGCCGGAATAGAGGTTCGTGAACGCTTCGATATAGCCTTCGGGATGGCCCGGCGGTGTGCGGGTTCGAACGCGCGCACCATAGGTGAGATCGTCGCGACCGCGCTTGATCGTTTCCGGGGCGCCGAAGAGCCCCGTGAAGACCAGTTCATTCGGCTGCTCCTGATGCCAGGCGAGGCTGCCCTTCTCGCCGAAGACCCGTAGCCGCAGGCCATTCGACTGGCCGATCGCGACCTGGGAGGACCACAGAAGGCCGCGCGCACCGCCTTCGTAGCGGATCATCACGTGGGCATTGTCATCCAGAGCACGGCCCTCGACGAATGTCGCAAGGTCGGCGGCGACGGCTTCAGCCTTCAATCCGGTTACGAAGCCCGCGAGATGATAGGCATGCGTGCCGATGTCGCCGATCGAGCCGCCGCGCCCGTTCTTCTTTGGATCGGTGCGCCAGGCCGCCTGCTGGTTGCCTTGCAATTCGATCCCCGTCGCCATCCATTCCAGCGGATATTCGACCTGCACCACGCGGACCTTGCCGAGGTCTCCGCGCGCAACCATGGCCTGCGCCTCATGGACCATCGGGTAGCCGCTGTAGGTGTAGGTCACACCAAGGAAACGTCCTGTTGTCTTTGCCAGGTCGTGGAGCGCGATCGCATCCTCGACGGTCGTGGTCATGGGCTTTTCGCAAATGACGTCGATCCCCGCTTCGAGAAACGCCTTGGCAATGGGAAAATGGGTGTGGTTGGGCGTGCAGATCGCCACCACATCGATGTGATCGTCGCGTGCGCGCTCGCCCGCCACCATGGCGAGATAGTCGCCATACGAGCGGTCGCTATCGATGAAATTCTTCGAGGCGAAGCTGTGGCCTCGTTCGGCATCAACATCGAATGCGCCCGCCACGAGATCGAAGTGGTTATCGAGACGGGCGGCGAAGCGGTGGATGCCGCCGATATAGGCGCCTTCGCCGCCACCGACCATGCCGAGGCGAAGACGACGGTTGGACAGGTTAGTGTTCGACACGGCCAAAGTCCTTAAATACCGAGGATTTCATTGTTGACGGATCGGTCTGCACCGAACTTCACGAAGTCATCGAAAGCGCGATCCGAGACTTTGATGATGTGATCGCGAATGAAGTGCGCTCCCTCGGCAGCGCCGTCTTCCGAATTCTTCAGGCAGCATTCCCATTCGAGCACGGCCCATCCATCAAAACCGTAGCCCGTGAGTTTCGAGAAGATCGCCCCGAAATCGACCTGCCCGTCGCCGGGGGAACGGAAGCGGCCGGCACGGCTGACCCAGGGTTGATAGCCACCATAGGCGCCCGTCTTGCCCGTTGGCCGGAACTCCGCATCCTTAACGTGGAAGGTCTTTATGCGCTGGTGGTAGTGATCAATGTAGGTGAGGTAGTCGATCGACTGAAGCACCAGATGGCTCGGGTCGTACATGATGTTGCAGCGCGCATGATTGTCGACGCGCTCCAGAAACATCTCGAAGGTCAGGCCGTCATGCAGGTCCTCGGTCGGATGGATTTCGTAACAGACGTCGACGCCCTCGTGGTCGAAGGCATCGAGGATCGGCCGCCAGCGCCGCGCCAGCTCATCGAAGCCGTCGGAAATCAACCCGTCCGGCCATTGCGGATAGGGGTAGAAATAAGGCCACAGGAGCGTTCCGCTAAAAGTCGTATGGCGATCAAGGCCGAAACGGCGCGAGGCCTTGGCTGCGCAGAGCAACTGGTTGACGGCCCATTCCTGACGGGCCGCTGGATCACGGTGAACCTTGGCCGGCGCAAAGGAATCGGCCGGCAGGTTGAAGGACGGGTGGAGGGCGACGAGCTGCCCTTGCAGGTGACTGGCGAGATCCGTCACGACGAGGCCATGCTCGCCAAGCGTTCCCTTGATCTCGTCGACATAATCCTGGCTATCCGCCGCGCGTTCGAGATCGATCACCCGGCGGTCCCAGGTGGGGATCTGAACACCCTTGAACCCCTTGTCGGCGGCCCAGCCGGCCAGTCCCTTCAGCGAGTTGAACGGGGCGTCATCGCCGGCAAACTGCGCGAGAAACACGCCGGGACCCTTGATGGTTCTCATGCTTGTCGTCCTTCAGATCAATAGGGTTACGAGGCCGTGGCGCGATCAGACGCCGACGCGCTGGTTCTTGCGACCTTCCTGCTGGTCCTTCGCGGCGGCATTGACCTCCGCCCGCTCGCTGACCTGCGGCACGCCGACATCCCACCAGGCATCACCGGGCGTCCAGGTGAAGGCATCGGACACGATCGTCAGCACGGTCGTGCGGTCCGTCGTCTGCGCCCATTCGACCGCATCGCCGAGATCGGCAAGGCTTTCGACGTGCCGGGTGAGCGCGCCCATCGACTCGGCATGTTTGCCGAAGTCGACCGCGAAGGGCTCCTTGACGCGGCAATCCTTGATGAGATTGTTGAAAGAGGCGCCGCCCTTGGCATTCTGCAGGCGATTGATGACGGCGTAGCCGCCGTTGTCGCAAACGATGAGGATCATCTTGTGGCCGGAAAGAACGGTCGAATAGATGTCCGAATTCATCATCATGTAGGTGCCGTCGCCGATCATGACGATGGGCGTACGGGTGGGATCGGCCATGGCCGCGCCCCAGCCGGCGGCGATTTCGTAGCCCATGCAGGAGAAGCCGAATTCGCAATCAAAGGTGTTCGGCGCCTTGACACGCCAGTTCTTCATCACCTCGCCCGGCAGGCCGCCGGCGGCGGTGATGATGAGGTCACGGTCCTTCGCCTTGGAATTCACGATGCCGACCACGTGGGCATAGGTCGGAACAGGCGCGTTCGTCGGCTTCTGATAGCCGTCGAGCGCATCGTTCCACTTGGCGAATTCCAGCCTGCCCTTTTCCGTCCAGCCGGCGTCGGCCTTGTAGTCGCCGATGGCGGCCTCAAGCTCACCGACCGTTTCCAACGCATCGCCCACCACGGCGACGGCGCGATGCTTGTTGGCATCCCAGCGCGCCGCATTGATCGAGACGAACCGGGCGTCGGGCGAGAAGGCCGTCCAGGAGCCCGTCGTGAAGTCCATGAGGCGTGTGCCGACCGCCAGAATCACATCGGCCTCGCCGGCAAGCGCATTGGCCGAGGTGGAGCCGACGATGCCGATCGGGCCGACATGGGCGGGATGGTCGTGGGTGACCGTGCCCTTGCCGGCAATGGTCTCACAAAGCGGGATGCCGTGCTTTTCCGCAAAATCGGCCAGCGCCGTTTCCGCGCCGGAATAGCGCACGCCGCCGCCAGAGATGATCAGCGGCCGCTTGGCCGCCTTCAACACGCGGATCGCCTCAGCGAGGCTGTCGCGATCGGGCCGCGGGCGCGGCACCTTGTGCACGGTCGGCGTGAAGAAACTTTCCGGATAGTCCCAGGCGATCTCCTGCACATCCTGCGGCAAGCCGAGGAACGCCGGGCCGCAATCGGCGGGATCCAGCATGACGGCGACGGCCTGCGGCAGCGAGGAGAGAATTTGTTCGGGATGGGTGATGCGATCCCAGTAGCGTGTCACGGCCTTGAAGGCATCGTTGACGGTAATGGTCGGATTGCCGAAATGCTCTACCTGCTGCATCACCGGATCAGGGCGGCGGTTGACGAAGCTGTCACCGGCGAGAAGCAGGATGGGAAGGCGATTGGTGTGCGCCACGCCCGCAGCCGTCACCATGTTCAGCGCGCCCGGGCCGATGGAGCTGCACGCGACCATGATCTGGCGGCGGCGCGTCGCCTTGGCAAAACCGATTGCAGCGAGTGCCATCGACTGTTCGTTCTGGCCGCGCCAGGTTGGCAGCGTGTCCTTGACCGCCTCCAACGTCTCCGACAGGCAGGTCACATTGCCATGGCCGAAAATGGCGAAGACGCCCGGGAAAAGCGGCTCGCGCCGGCCGTCGATTTCGGTAAACTGGTTGCAGAGATAGCGGACCAGGGCCTGGGCCATGGTGAGACGAACGGTACCCATTTAAAAAACCTCCCTGAGCCGGCATTGCCGCGCCAGCCCTCTTCATGAAACTATTATTTCATTTTTCAGATTATTGCAATACTTATTGCGGACTACGAAGGCAGCGCGCAATCTGTCCATCGCCCGCCCGACTGGCTCGATGCGAGCGCCGCTTCGATGAGCTTGACGCCAAGCGCACCGTCCACCACCGTCGGATATTCCAGCAGCCCTGCGGGCAGGGTCCTGCCAAGACGGCGTGCCTCGACGGCAATCGCGAATTCCTCGTAGAGATTGCCCCAGGCGTCGCTCAGCGCCTCCGGGTGGCCGCGCGGCATGTGCACGAAGCGCGCCGCATGCACGCCGATACCGGCGCCTTCGCCGCGCGTCAGCACGTGGGCCGGTTCGTTGAAGCGGCGGAAATGCAGGATTTCAGGCTCTTCCTGGTTCCATTCCAGGCTTGCCTTGTCGCCGAAGGCCCGGATGCGCAGCCCACAATGGGCGCCGGGCGCGACCTGCGAGATCATGATGGTGCCGGGAATGTCGCCTTCGTAGCGCACATGCATGAAGGCCGTGTCCTCCAGCGCCTTCGGCGGGCCCAGTGTGTGGAACTCCGCCCGAACCGCCGTGACGGGGCGACCGCAGACGAAGGCGCCGAGATGATGGCAATGGGTGCCTATGTCGCCGGTCGTGAAGGTGGGGCCGACGATCGACGGATCGACCCGCCATTGCGCGCCGGCACCGGCATCGCTCAGCGGGGTCAGCGCCCATTCCTGAAAATACTCGACATGCACCTGCTGCAACTTTCCAAGCACGCCCTCGCGGATCATCGCCCGGGCTTGCCGCACCATGGCGGAGGCGGCATAGGCATAGGTCACGCCGAAGACGAGGCCCGTCTCCCTTTGCCGTCGCACGAGATCGAGTGCATCGGCAAGCGTCGTCGTCAGCGGCTTGTCGCTGATGACGTCGATGCCCTTTTCCATGAAGGCGCAGGCGATGGCATGGTGGGAATTGTTCGGCGTGGTGATCGCCACGGCATCGATGCCATCCGGCCGCGCCGCCTCGCGCTCGGCCATCACCCGGTAATCCGTGTAGATGCGGTCCTCAGCGAGCAGCCAGGCACGCCCGGATTCCAGCGCCACCTGCGGCCGGGACGACAGTGCGCCCGCAACAAGATCCCAGCGATTGGAGAGCCGGGCGCCGCGAGCATGCACCTTGCCGATAAAGCTGCCCTGCCCTCCACCGACGATGCCGAGCCGCAAACGACGCTCGGCCAGCGGAAATTCTTGGCTGCCTGAAACCTCTGCCATGATCCCCTCCCTCAAAATCCACGCTTGCCCGAAAACAGGCTTGCAGAATTAATATTGACGGAATATCAAATGCGCAACTTTTTTTGCATCACCATCAGGAGGAAATTGATGATCAGGATCGCGTTGCTCGGCTGCGGGCGCATCGGGAAGATGCATGCTGCCACGATTGTGCGTTCAAGCAAAGCCGAACTCGCAGCCGTGTACGACCCCGTTTCCGCAGCCGCCGACGAAGTCGGTCGCGAGTTCGGATGCCTGGTTGCCGGAAGTGCGGAAGAAGCCATCGCACAGGCCGATGCCGTGCTGATCGCGACCTCCACGCCGACGCATGCGGATCTCATCGAGGCATCCGCGAAAGCCGGCAAGGCCATCTTCTGCGAAAAGCCCATCGATCTGTCGCTGGCCCGGGTCAAGGCCTGCCGCGCAGCACTACAGGGCTTCGACAGGCCGATCCAGATCGGCTTTAACCGCCGCTACGATCCGGGCCACCGGGCAGCGCGCGATGCGGCGCGGTCCGGCGAGATCGGCGATATTCGCCAGGTGATCATCACGTCGCGCGACCCCGGCCTCGCCTCGCGCGAATACCTCAAGGCATCGGGCGGCATCTTCAAGGACATGACCATCCACGATTTCGACCTCGCCCGCTTCATGCTGGGCGAAGAGCCCGTCGAAGTTTTCGCCACCGGCAGCGCGCTCATCGACCCAACGCTTGCGGAGCTGAACGATATCGACTCCACCATGGTCGTTCTGCGCACGGAAAGCGGCAAGCTCTGCAACATCAACAACTCCCGCGCCGCGATCTACGGCCATGACCAGCGCGTCGAGATCCTGGGTTCGAACGGCATGCTCATCTCCGGGAACCGTCGCGCGCATGGCCTCGAACGGTTCGGGCCGACCGCGACGGGCGCCGCAGAGCCCTTCCTCAACTTCTTCATCGAGCGCTATGCGGAAGCCTATGCGCTGGGGCTGGAATCGTTCATCGACTGCGTCGAAACCAACGCCACGCCGGATGCCACCTTTGAAGACGGCGAAAAGTCCCTGGCGCTCGCCGAGGCTGCAAATCTCTCGCGCGCGGAGCGGCGGTTCGTCAACATCCGCGAAATCGTCGGCTGAGACCCCTGCCCGCCGTTCCAGACGGATATGGCGGGCATTTTCTTCTTAGGGCTTGCGGCGCTGGTTTCCCGTCACCGTCGGAATTTGCGGCGAGTCCTTCTTGTCCTCCTGGAGCAGCGCCGCAACCGCGACCGCGATCGCCTGGGTCAGACACATGGGCGCCGCAAGCGAGCGCGAGAACGAATATTCATCCTCCGGGATCGTGAACAGAACGCTGGCGTTCTTCGCAAGCGGTGACAGCTGGCTGTCGGTAATGGCAACCATCGGCGTGCCATTGTGTGCCGCAACGTCGGCGATCGTCACGACTTCCTTGGCATAGTGACGGAAGGCTATTGCGATCAGCACGTCCTTCTTGCCCATGACCTGCGCCATCTCGGGCGCGAGCCCGCCCGCAGGGTCGAGCAGAATGACCCGCAACTGAAGCATGGAGAGCACGTAGCGGAGGAATTTCGCGATCGGCTCGGAGCGCAGTTGCCCGGCGATAAAGATCGTATTCGCGCTCTTTATGACCTTGGCCGCCTTGGACAGGCTTTCCTCGGGCGTCGAGCTCAGCAGTTCCTGAAGCGTTGCAATATCGCGAACGACCAGATCGTGCAGGAAGCCAAGATTTCCCTTCCGCTTGTTCTTTTCCAGATCGACGTCCAGCGCGCTGATCCGCTCGCGATAACCGGGGGCTGCCGTCGAGAGCCGGGTCTGGAAAACCGCCTGGAGCTGTTTGAAACCGGAAAACCCGAAATTCTGGGCGAAGCGTACAAGGATGGAGGGATGGGCGCCGCACTCCTCGGCAATCGCGTTGATCGATTTCATCGCGACGACGTTCGGGTTCTGCGTGATGAAGCGGGCAACCTGCTGGAAACGGTCGCTCAAGTCCGGATAGGCTTCCGTGACGAGATTGACGAATGTTTCGTAGTTGGCTGTGCGCGGTGGCGGCTGATCGGACTGTTTTACCCGTGGCATGCAGCGCAACTCCTGAAGCGTGATGTGCAAGAGGCCGCGGCATTCCATACTTGTCTTGCGCGCGGTCCAATCGCCTGATCAGTGCAGTATTGCAAAAATCGACAATCCGCAACGCTTGTCGCGGCGGACCTGTCCGGCCGCCCTTCCAGAGGCGACTATACGGGTGCGCCCTGATGAGCGCACCCCTTTCATTCCTCAATAGGGGGCATCGGGGAAGTAGTATTCCGCCGCATTGTCCTTGGTGATCAGCGGGCTGCCGAGCACGTAGCGACCGTTGATCGGTGCCTGCGTGGCGAACTTCATGGTGACGAGTTCGATCGCCGGAATGATCAGCGTCGGCGGGTAGAAGATGTCGGCATCGACCATGTCATGGCCGTCCATCACCAGCTTGATCACCTTGTTCATGCCGGAACCGCCCAGCACCGTCACATTCTTGCGCTCCGCCTGCTTGATCGCCTCGATGGCGCCGAGTGCGGCATCGTCGTCGCCGGCCCACACGCCGTCGATCTCAGGGAACCGCTGGAGATAGTCCTGCATCACCTCGAAACCCTTGTCCGGGTTCCAGTTGGCATACTGCATGTCGAGCACTTCGATCTTGGTATCCTTCAGCGCCGCGTTGAAGGCGTCGATGCGGATGTTGTCGATCGCCGTCGGAATGCCGCGCATCACGACGATCTTGCCACCATCCGGAAACTTCTTCTTGAAGTATTCGGCCGCCGCCTTGCCGTATTGCGGGTTGTCGCCGCCGACATAGAGGTCTTCGATGCCTTCTTCGGCAAGACCCCGGTCGACGGTCGCGATGAACACGCCCTTCGCTTTGGCAGCCTTGACCGGCTCGGTCAGCGGATCGGATTCGAAGGGCAGTACGACGAGCGCATTGATGTTGCGCGCCATCAGGTCCTCGATGTCGTTGACCTGCTGCGTGGCGCTCGACGAGGTCGCCAGCACGAAGTCGATATTCGGGAAGGCTTCCTTCATCCGGTCGATCGTGCGCTTGGTGTGGTAGTTGAGGCCACCCGTCCAGCCATGGGTGGCGGCCGGGATCGAGACGCCGATAACGGCGTCGGCGGCGAATGCCGGCATTGCCAGCCCCGCGACGACCGCGCCCGCGGCGATCATGGATTTCAATCTGTTGAACATTTCGCGTGTCTCCCTGTTGAAGCGAAAGAAAGGTCATCCCTGCGAGCGGTCGCGTTGCAGGAGGACTGCGATGATGATGATCGCCCCCTGGAATGCGCCGTTGAGATAGGGGCTGACGAAGCCGGTGAGGTTGAGGATATTGCTGATGAAGCCAAGGATCAGCACGCCGACAATGGTACCCCAGATACGGCCGAAGCCGCCGCTAAGCGCCGTGCCGCCGATGATGACCGCGGCAATCGCCTCCAACTCCCACATCAAGCCGGTCGAAGGGGTAGCTGCGCCGAGGCGCGGCACGTAGATCACCGTTGCGATGGCGACGCAGAGGCCCTGGATGACATAGGTCAGGATGCGCACGCGGTTGACCGGGATCGCCGAATAGAAGGCGACATGGCGGTTCGATCCGATGGCAGCCGCATGCCGGCCGAAGCGCATGCGACGCAGCACCAGTTCGCCGACGAGGGCGATAACGCCGAGCACGAGGATCGGCACGGCGATACCGAGGATCTGGCCATAGTAGATCGGGCGCGCGGCATCGCGCAGCGAGAAATCGAGCGAGATGGAGCCGCCATCCGCAAGCCAGGTGATGACCGAGCGGAAGATGCCCATGGCGCCAAGCGTCACGATGAAGGCTTCCACTCGCCCCTTGACGATCATGACCCCGTTGAGAAGGCCGGCCGCGGCACCGACGACAAGAGAGCAGACGATGCCGGCGGCAACGAGTTGCCAGCCCGGCCCGAGCACCTCGGCGGCCGAATTCATGAACATGATCGTCACGCCTGCGACCAGCGCCGAGAGCGAACCGACGGAAAGGTCAAGCCCGCCCGCCGTGATGACGAAGGTGGCGCCAACCGCGATGATGCCGATGATGGCGCTGCGCGTGAAAACGTTGGAAAGGTTTTCCGCGCCGAGAAAACTGTCGCTCATCAGGGAGCCGACGAGCATCAGCAAGATGAGGGCGATGAGCGGGCCTGCGGCCTCGAAAATGCCCGCAAGGGTGCGGCCCGGCGACGCTTTGGCGTTGCCGGCGGATGATGCGGTAATGTCGGTCAAGGGCTTGCCTCCTCCTGCGGGGCTCTGTCTTCCAGGCCCATGGCAAATCGAATGATGTCGGTCTCGCTGATCGCGTCGCCGGAAAGTTCACCGGTAATGCGGCCGCGCCGCATGACCAGCACGCGGTCGGACAGACCGACGATCTCCTGCATCTCGGACGAGATGACGACGATCGCCTTGCCCTCTGCGGCGAGTGTCGCGATGATCTCGTAGATCTGCTGCTTGGCGCCGATATCGACGCCGCGCGTCGGCTCGTCGAAGACGATCAGGTCGGGCTCGACGGCAAGCGTCTTGGCGATCAGAACCTTCTGCTGGTTGCCGCCGCTGAGCGCGCCGGCCGTCACGTCGAGCCGTCCGGTGCGGATGTCATAACGTCCGACGGCGGTTTCGAGATCACGCCGCTCAGCCCGCCGGTCGATCCAGCTCGCACCGTTGATCGCCCCCTTGGTCAGCGCCACGTTCTGGTCGAGCGACTTGCCGAGCAGCAGGCCCTTGCCCTTGCGGTCCTCCGTCAGATAGGCGAGTTTCAGCCCCCAGGCCTCACGCGCCGCCGGCAGCTTGCGCGCCTCGCCACGCAGCACGAAGGACCCGCAGCGTGCCGGCCGCAGCCCGAACAATGCCTCGAAAAGTTCCGTGCGGCCGGAGCCGACGAGCCCGGAAATGCCGAGCACTTCGCCTTCACGAATATCGAGTGTCGCCTCCTCGACGGCGCCCGGCGACGTCAGGCCGGCGACGCTGAGCAATGCCTTACGGTCCGCCGCACCGCGCCTGGGTGGATAGATTTCCGCAAGCGGCCGCCCGACCATCGCCTCGGCCATCGCATCCTCGGAAATATCGCCGGTGTTCTCGACACGCACGATCTGGCCGTCGCGCAGGACCGCGACGCGGTCCGCGATATCCTTCACCTCATCAAGGCGGTGCGAGGTGAAGATCACCGAACCGCCCGTCTCGCGGAACGCGCGGATGCGGCTGAACAGGTTGCCCGCCTCCGTCGCTGACAACACTGCGGTCGGCTCGTCCATCAGAATGAGCTTCGGCTGGCGGGCGAAGGCCTTTGCGAGCTCGATCATCTGCCAGTCCGAGACAGGGAGATCGCGCAACCGTGCTCGAACGGGAGCCGCCGAACCGAGTTCAGCCAGCAAATCGCGCGCCCGTATCTCCATCGCCTTGCGATCGGTGAAGAGGCCGCGTGTGATTTCCCGGCCTAGAAAGACGTTTTCCGCCACCGTCAAATGGGGCGCCAGGCAGAATTCCTGGTGCACCATGACGATGCCCGCGCGCTCGGCGGCATGCAGCGTTGCCGGCGCCGGCGCGCCGTCCAGCAGCATCGTGCCCGAAGACGGCGGCGCCAGCCCGGCAGCAATGCGCATGAGGGTGGATTTGCCCGCGCCGTTTTCACCAACAAGCGCCAGCACCTCGCCCGGTTTCACCACGAGGTCGATGCCCTTCAGCACCGGCACGATGCCATAGGATTTGGCGATGTCGCGAAATACCAGCAGCGTCATGATCAGCCGCCGACCGGAGAAAGACGCGGAGCAATATCGGCGCGGTTGACGACGAGTGCCGGGTCGAGCGTGCCGCTGAAGAAATCCAGGATATTTGCCGCTGCCGAGATGGCCATGCGCCGCGCGCAGGCTTCGGTGAGCCCGGCATTGTGCGGGGACAGCACCACCCGGTCGCAGGCGAGCATGGGATCGTCATTCGCCGGCGGTTCGGCATCGAGCACGTCGAGACCGGCCGCGGCAAGCCGCCCCTCGTTGAGCGCCGCCAGCAACGCCCCTTCATCGATCAGACCGCCGCGCGCCGTGTTGACGAGAATGGCCGAGCGTTTCATCACGGCCAGCTCCTTCGCACCGATCAAAGGCTCGGCGCCTGACTTGGGCACATGCAGCGACACCACGTCGGCGCGCGAAAGGCCATCGAGCAAGTCATCCACCGGCGTTGCGCCGGCCGCCACGATCTGGTCCGCACCCTGGAACTTGTCGTAGGCAAGCACCGTCATGCCGAGCGCCGTCGCGATCTGCGCCAGCCGCCTGCCGATGCGCCCAAAGCCGACCACCAGCAATGTGCCACCGTCCAATTCATCGGCATCCAGGCTGTTGCGATAATTCCAGTCGCCTTCCCGCATCTTGCGGTCGAAGAGGACGGTGCGGCGCGCGGCCGAGAGCATCAGCATGACGGCGTGCTCGGCCACGGCGCGGGAGTTCACATCTCCCACGACGGCAAGCGGGATGCCGCGGCCGTTCAGGGCCGCAACATCGACCGAATCGTAACCGACGCCGTGGCGCGAAACGATCTTGAGGTTCGGCGCATCGGCAATGAAGGCCGCCGACAGCGGCTGGGTGCGAATGAGGAGCGCATCGGCGGTCGCGAGGAACGGCGCGTAGCTTGCCGCGGAAACCTCCTCGACATAGTCGATCGTCAAGCCGGGTGCGGTATTGAGGACGGCAAGACCGTCTGCGTGGATTTTTCCCGCCACCAGGATTCTGGGCATTCAATATCCCCCCGTGTCGATCGTGTTGGCGGGCGCGACTTCCTGCACGAGATCGCGGAATTTTCGCACACTCGCCTCGGCAGCACCTGCGAGGAGACGAACGTCGTTGGTGACGGTCACGAAATCGAAACCCCAGCCCACAGCTTCCGCTGCATAATCAGGGGTGCCGTTGTGCAGCGCTGCCCGCTTGCCGGCCTTGTGGGCGGCATGAAGGATCGTCTTGATCGCCTCGATCATTTCCGGCTCGCGGCGATCGAAGCCGGGCGCGTAACGCTTGCCCTGAAGTCCGAGCGTCAGGTCGGCAGGGCCGATATAGACGCCGTCGAGGCCGGGGGTCGCGAGGATATCCTCGAGGTTCTCGTAGGCCTGCGCGGTCTCGATCATGGCAAGGCAGATCATTTCGTCGTCGGCTTCCGCGGCGTATCCGGCACCGGCGGAAAACAGTGCTCGACTGGGGCCGAAGCTGCGCACGCCCGTCGGCGGATAGCGCACATAGGAGACGAGCCGCTCGGCCTCGGCGCTCGTGTTGATCATCGGGCAGATGACGCCATAGGCGCCGGCATCCAGCGCCTTCATGATGTCGGCGGGATCGAGCCAGGGCACGCGCACCAGCGGCGTCACCCCGCTTGCCCGCATGGCTTGCAGCATCGGCACCGCCCCGTCGTAACCGACAATGCCGTGCTGCATGTCGATGGTGAGCGAGTCGTAGCCCTGCGCGGCCATGATTTCTGCACTGAAGGAATTGGCGATGGAGAGCCAGCCATTGAGGACAGGCTTGCCTTCGGCCCAGCGCTGTTTGACACCGTTCTTGATCATGGCTGCCTCCTCAGACCAGCATTTGCGCGAGCTTGACGTTGGAATAGTCGAGGATGCCCTCGGTGCCGCCTTCGCGGCCCATGCCACTCGCCTTGATGCCGCCGAACGGCGCCTCGGCGGCGGCAAGCGCAAAACTGTTGACCCCGACCATGCCCGCCTCCAGCCGCGCCGCCGCCTCGCGTGCACGGCCGGCATCGCGGGTGAAGACGTAGGCCGAGAGGCCCATTTCGGAGGCATTCGCCCGCTCGAAAACCTCATCCGTGCTGGAGAACGACGTGATGGCGGCGATCGGGCCGAAATTCTCCTCGGCGATCGCCTTGGCATCGTCCGGCAGGCCGGTGATGACGGTCGGCTCGAAGAAGAAGCCGGCATTCATGTCGGTCGGGCGACGGCCGCCTGCGAGAATCTTGCTGCCGCGGTCGCTGGCATCGGCAATGATTTCTTCGATTGCGGCGATGCGCCGCTCGTTGATCAGCGGCCCCATCTGCGTCGCCTCGTCGAGGCCATGGCCAAGTTTTAACGCGCGGGCACGGGCAGCAAAGCCGTTGGCAAAGCGATCGTGCAGCGTTTCGTGCACGTAGAAGCGATCCGGCGTCACGCAGACCTGTCCGGCATTGGCGTATTTCGTCGGCACCGCTAGATCGAGCGCCTTGTCGAGATCGGCGTCGTCGAAGACGATCATCGGCGCATTGCCGCCGAGTTCCATGCTGATGCGCTTCACCGTCTCGGCGCTGTCGCGGATCATCTGCTGACCGACGCGCGTCGATCCCGTCAGCGAAACCTTTCGCACGACCGGCGAGGCCATGATGGGCTTGTAGGTGTTGCCGGTCGGGCCGATCAGGAGGTTGGCGACACCGGCGGGAAGGCCAGCTTCGCGCAGGCAATCGAACAGAACCATCGCCACGCCCGGCACCTCGACCGATGGCCGGACGATGACGGCGCAACCGGCGGCAAGCGCCGGTGCGACCTTGCGGGCAATCAATGCCGCCGGAAAGTTCCACGCCGTAAAGGCCGCGACGACACCGACGGGCTCGTGCGCGACCTCCAGGCGGCCGCCCGGCACACGGCTCTCGATGATGCGGCCGTAGATGCGGCGAGCCTCCTCCGCGTACCAGCGGAACTGGTCGACGACGAGCGCCCATTCGCGACCCGCCTGCGCCAGCGGCTTTCCGGTTTCGAGCGTGATCTGGCGCGCAGCCTCGGCCGTGCGCGCCGCCATCACATCGGCCGCCTTGTGCAAGTGGTCCGCGCGCGTCCAGGCCGGCATTCTCTTCCACGCGTGCAAAGCCCTGTCCGCTACGCTGATCGCCCTGTTGGTGTCGTCAACGCTCGCCACGGGAACGACACCCAATATGTCGCCGTTGCCCGGATCCGTGATTTCGGTCGATGCGCCGGTCGCGGGACCTGACCAGGCACCATCGATGAACAAACCGTAGGACGCGTACATGTTTCCTCCTCGCGTTGCTGAAGGGATCCGACCAGCAACATTTGTTTTCATTATTACAAAGGCGCAATTTTAATTGCACGTCAAGTGTAATCGACACGATTGACAGCTTGTTCGGGGTAAATGGAGGGTTGGACACACCGTCATTCAGCGCGGCACGAATTGCCAGCCAATTCCCATATGCAATTATTATTGCGCCACCGCCGCTTGTGGTCAATCACCCTTCACATCAAGCCAGGTGCCGGTGCGCGACGATTTCTGGATCGTCTCCACCAGCGTCTGGAGTCGCAGGCCGGCCCGGAAATTGAACGGTTCCGGCCGCAAGCCGGCGATCGCCTCCAAATACCCCGCGACCTCGATCGCCTTGAGATCGTTGAAGCCGAGCTGGTGGCCGGGCGCGACGCAGAAGCGGCCGTAGGGCGCATGGTCTGGGCCGGCCTCGATGCGCCGGAAGCCCTGACGGCCCCTGGCGTCCGCCGTGGAATAGAAGTGAAGCTCGTTGAAGCGCTCCTGCGAGAAGGCGAGCGCGCCCTTCGTGCCGTAGACCTCGAAATCGTGCTGCATCTTGCGGCCTGTCGCGATCCAGTTGCCCTCGATGGAGCCGGTCGCTCCGTTGGCAAAGCGCAGGAAGGCGCGGCCGACATCGTCCGTCTCGACCGGCCGCACGCCGCCCTTGCCGTCGGGGCGGCTTGCGATCATTGTCACGCAGTCGCCCATGACCCTGGTGATCGGTCCCATCAGCAATTCCGCCGTCGCCAGCGCATGGCTACCGATATCCGCCAGCGCGCCGCCACCGGCAGGATCGTGCCGGAACGTGAACGGGCCGCTTGCATCGGCCATGTAGTCTTCCGCATGGATGCCGCGGTAGCCGCGGATTTCGCCCAGTTCACCGCCGGCGATCATATCCCTGGCGAGGCCGAGCATCGGATTGCAAAGATAGTTGAAGCCGACCTGCGTCTTGATGCCGGCCTTTTCTGCCGCCTCAGCCATCTCCCGCGCATCGGCGGCGAGCGGGGCGAGCGGCTTCTCGCAATAGACATGCTTGCCGGCGGCGATCGCGGAAAGCGCCATCTCCTTGTGCAGCGCATTCGGCGCGGTGATGTCGATCACATCGATAGTGGGGTCCGCCACCAGGCTTCGCCAGTCATCCGTCGCCTGCGCAAAACCGAAGGCAGCCCGCGCCGCTTCGGCCTGGACCATGGTCACATCGGCGATCGTGGCAAGTTCCACGTCATAGGGCAGGTCGAACACCCGCTCGGCGGCGGCAAAGCCGAAGACATGCGTCTTGCCCATGAAACCCGACCCGATAAGGCCAAGACGAAGCTTCTTTTTCATTCTCTGTGTTTCCTCGATGAGGCGCAGTTTGCTGAATGCAATTATCATTGCAAAAATCTATAAATGTCAATATTTGTTTTGTCGAACACCTCAAGCCCTCACCTGGAGCCCGACCATGAAAGCCAGACTCGGCATTGCCCCATCGCCTGGTGGAACGACGACCTGCCGGAAATCAGCAGCGACATTTCGCTGGAAGGATGCCTTGCCGAAGCCGCAGAAGCCGGTTTCACCGGCATGGAGACCGGCCGGCGCTTCCCGATGGATGCAAAGGTCCTTCGCCCCATCCTCGACAAGCACGGCATCCAGGTCTGCGGCGGCTGGTTCTCCGGCCTGCTGCTCGATGGCGACATCGAAGCGGAGAAGGACCGGATCGCCGAGCAGATGGCGCTGTTCAAGGCGGTCGGTGCACCCTGCATCGTCTATGGCGAGACGGCCGGCACCATCCAGGGCGACCGCCGCGCGCCGCTTGCCACCAAGCGCAGGCTTTCCGAAGACGAGATCAAGGCCTATGGCCGCAAGATGACGACCTTTGGCGAGTGGTGCTCCGACCAGGGCATGCCGATCTCCTATCACCACCACATGGCGGCACCGATCGAGACCGAGGAAGAACTCGATCTCCTGATGAAACATTCCGGCGAAGGCTTGCCGCTGCTCTTCGACGCCGGCCACATGGCCTTTGCGGGCGGCGACGTCCTGCGCGTCATCGACAAGCATCACAGCCGCATCACCCATGTGCACACCAAGGACGTCCGCCTGCCGGTGATCGACGCGCTCGACCGCACGCGCGAAAGTTTTCTCGACGCCGTCATAAAGGGCGCCTTCACAGTGCCCGGCGACGGCAGCCTCGATTTCGAGGCCATCGTCAAGCGGCTCGCCTCCCATGGTTATGAAGGCTGGTTCGTCGTCGAGGCGGAGCAGGACCCGGCCCACAACCCGCCGCTCGACATGGCGAAGATCGGCCATAAGGAACTCCTCCGCGTCATGGCTGCCGCCGGTTACGAGGTGGTTCGTCAATAGAGCGACGGGACGTGCCGGCCCGAGCCGGCACGTCCGTTTCAGATCGTCCCGCCGAGCGAGGATTCCAGCAGCGCCAGTTCCTGCCCGCCGGCCATCATGTCCTGCAAGGCTGCCGCATCCACCGTGCCGCGTTCGGCGGTGCCTAGCGTCTGGCCACGGTTCAGCACCGTGAAGCGGTCACCGACAGCGAGAGCGTGACGGACGTTGTGGGTGATGAAGACGACGCCGATGCCCTGTTTGCGCACCCGATCGATCGTGCTCAGCACGTTCGCCGTCTGGCGCACGCCGAGCGCGGAGGTCGGTTCGTCGAGGATCAGCACCTTGGCGCCGAAATAGACCGCTCGCGCAATCGCCACCGTCTGGCGCTCGCCACCGGAGAGCGTGCCGACCGCCTGGTCCGGACCACGCAGGCTGATGCCCATCTTGCGCATTTCCTTGACGGTGATGTCATCGGCCTTGTCCGTATCGAACGTCTTGAACGGCCAGACGCCGCGCTCCGGCTCCCGCCCCATCCAGAAATTGCGGCTGACGCTCATCAGCGGAATCATCGCAAGGTCCTGATACACCGTGGCAATGCCCGCCGTCATGGCGTCGCGCGGGCTCTGGAACAGGGTCGGCGTGCCTTCCACCAGCACCTCCCCTCCGCTCGGCTTGTAGACGCCGGACATGATCTTGATGAAGGTCGATTTTCCGGCACCGTTGTCACCGAGCAAACAATGGCATTCGCCGGCCTTGACGTCGAAGGAGACACCGGCCAGTGCGATGACATGGCCAAAATGCTTCGTGATGTTTCTCATCTCCACGATGGCGGACATCAGCGTTCTCCCGTGATGATGCGGCGGATGTAGGTGTTCATGATGACCGCCGTCAGCAGGATGACGCCAAGGAACACCCGGAAGAGCGAGCTTTCCGCATTGGCGAAGAACAGGCCCTGCTGCACCACGCCGAAGATGATGGCGCCAAGTGCCGCCCCGATGACGGAGCCGTAGCCGCCGGTGAGCAGCGCGCCGCCGATGACCACGCAGATGATCGCCTCGAACTCTTTCAACAGGCCACGGTCGGCCGCCGCCGAGCCGAACTCCATCACCTGGCAGGTGGCGAAGACGACGGCGCAGAAGGCGGAGAACATGAACATCAGGATTTTTACGCGATTGACCGGCACGCCGACGTAGCGCGCGGCGAGCGCATCTCCGCCGGCGGCAAAGATCCAGTTGCCGAACTTGGTGCGGGTCAGCAGCCAGTGGCCGAAGACCACGAGCACGATCGCCCAGACGACGAGCATGGGAATACCGTCGATGACCGGCTGCCCGGCGCGATTACCGCGGGTGAAGGTGGCGATCCAGCCCGCCTCCCCCATCCAGGTAAAGAGCCAGCCTAAAACCTTGCCGCCGAAAATCGGAGCGAGCCAGTCGGTTGCCGCTTTTTCGGCAACGCCGCCGATGATCGTCTGGCGGGTAAAATAGATAGAGCCCCAGATCGTCAATCCACGCAGGATATAGAGGAAGGCGAGTGTCACGATGAAGGACGGCAGGCCGGTGCGGATGACCAGCCAGCCGTTCACACCGCCCAGCAGGACGCAGAAGACGAAGGTCGCGATGATGGCAAGCCAGAGCGGCACCCCGAGATGGACCGACAGAATGGCCATCATGACACCAGAAAAGCCGATCATCGAGCCGGTGGAAAGATCGAACTCGCCGGCAATCATCAGAAGGCAGGCACCCACCGCGATGACCATGAACTGGGCCGAAACCACCGTCCAGTTCATCACGCCCTCGGCGGCGAACATGCCGCTGTCGCCGGCAATCACCGCAAACAGCAGGAAGACCAGGATGGTACCGCAGATCCCGCCTAGCTCGGGCCGGATCAGCGCGCGCCTGAGCGGCGAGACGGGTTTGATGCGCTCGTCCTTCAGCGCGTCCGGAATGACGTCCGTCATGAATGCATTTCCTCCCTCAGAAACATTTTTTGGCGCGCACGGGCAATGACCCGATGCGCGCCAAAAATCCGTCAGATCAGCGGTACTGGCCTGCCAGCGACTCGACGAGCGCGATGTTTTCCTTCGTCACGAAGCCAGGGCCGGTGAAGATGGAGTTCGACGGCGTCACACCGTAGCGGACGAAGTTCGTCAGCACCTGGATCGGGATCGAGCCCTGCAGGAACGGCTGCTGATCGATGGCGAAGTTGATCGTGCCGTCCTTGATGGCCGCCGAAATCTCGGCGGAGAGGTCGAAGGTGCCGAAATAGAGGTCGCCGTCGAGGCCCATGTCCTTCACCGCACGGATCGACGGTTCGGCCGAGTTGGGGCCGAGCGTCAGGATCGCGCCGGTATCGGGATTGGCGGTGAGATAGGCTTTCACCTTGTTCTGCACTTCCGACGGATCGATGCCGGAATCGACCATCTGGTTGCCGAGTTCGACGCCGATGCCTTCGGCAAAGCCGCGGCAACGCTCCACGGACGCCGGGTTGGTGATGTAGTGGTTCACGCAAAGGAAGCTCTTGATGCCTGCTTCCTTCGCCCGCTTGCCGGCACCAAGGCCTGCTTCATATTCCGGCTGGCCGACATGCATCAGCGCGCCGAGTTTCTGGCTTTCTTCCACCGTGCCCGAATTGACGGTGACGACAGGAATGCCCTTGGCAACGGCATCCTTGATCGGCCCTTCGAGTACGTTGAAATCGGCGATGGTGACGATGATGCCATCGACACCGGCCGCCGAGCTCTGCTGCACGAGGCGCGCCATGTCGGCGAGGTCACCGCTCGGCGGGTTGCGATACTCGGTCGTAACGCCCATCTGCTCGTTCGTGACCTTGATCGCGTTCTTGATGACGTTGAACCAGCTGTCGCTATCCGGGCCATGGCTGATCCAGACGAATTTCTCGCCATCCGCATTGGCGATACCGGCAAACGCCGTCGTGGCGAGCAGCGCGCCGAGGGCGAGCGATTGCAGAATTTTCTTCATGAACGATTTCCTCCCGAAATTGGCTTCCTGTTTCCTCCCCGCCCGAAGCCATTGCGGGTAACTTTTAAGCGGCGCGCTTGGCACCCTGAGCGGCAAGCGCTGCGTCGAGCTGTGCCTCGTCCCAACCTTCCACGACGGCCCGGGCGAGCAGCTCCTGCTGGCTTTCCGGTGCGAGACCGCCAAGCGGCGGGTCGGTGTCGAGATTGGTCGGGAACGGATAACCGTCCGCGGTCGCTGCAATCACCGCCCGCCGTCCCTGCGGCGAAAGTGCCGCCAGATGTGGATAGACGGCGCGGGCCATGGCGGTGCGGTCGAGATTTTCCATATGGCGAGCGAAGGCGGATGCCGTCTGGATAAGATTGACCATGCGCACGACATCCGCCGTCCGATTCTCGCCGGCGGCGTGGAACAATGCGGGGCTGAAGAAGATGGCGTCGCCCTTTTCCAAGGGAAGCTGGACGCAATGTTCTTCGAAATAGGCCTGGAACTCCGGCCGTGTGGCGGCGACATAACCCGGCAGGTAGCGCTGCGAATGCGGCAGCAGCTTCGTCGTGCCGCTCTCGACGGGCATGTCGCAATGGGCGACGCCGCCTTGCAGGATGAGGGTCGGGCCGGTGGCGTGGATGTGCGTCGGATACTCTGCCATCTGCTCCGGCTTCATGAAGCCGAGGTGGTAATCGCGATGCGGCGCCTGTGCCTTGCCGCCGGGGCGCACCTGATTGACCTGGGTGGCGATCTGATAACCCGGGCCGAGCCAGGCGCGGCAGGCAATGTCGATCACCGGATTGGCCATGTAGCGGGCATAGACCGCCGGATTGCGTAGGCACAGCTTTTGCAGGCTGTTCCAGATGCGGTCATTGGCACCGGCCTTGGCAAAGTGGTCACCCGCGGCCGTGCCTGCCGCACGCTCGTCGGCGATGATCTGGCGAAACACGTCACTGGCCGCGTCGATGGCGCCAGGATCGGTGAAAGCGCGCTTCACCACGAAGAGGCCCGGCCCCTCACCGATGACCGAGGCCCATTCCGGGCCGATGGCATCGTTGACGGACGCGCCGTCATAGATCGGGATGTTCTTCTCGATGGCAATGGCCGTCGGGCACATCGCCTTCGTGGTTTCGGTTTCGACCTCGCGCCGGAACTGCGCAAGATCGATCACCGCTGCAATGTCACTCATGAAATCCTCCTACCGATCTGTATCGCCCCCTGCAGAAATCAGCACGTGGCGCTCTCGCAACGCGCCTGTTGCGCATCGCAAGTCACTGCCGGGATTGAATAATTGCACTTATCCTCAAGGAGCAACATTAATTGCAGATAATGGAATGTCAACACACTTCGCAGCCATGGCGCACGAACGGGAAACCACCCTTTAGCAAAGACAAAAAAACGGCGCCGATGAACGGCGCCGATACGGTCAAGCAGGGTGAGAGAAGGTGCCGCTACTTGCGGATCGCCCAATTCCGGAGCGACTTGTCACCATAGGCCGCCCCGACGACGATGAGGCCGAGAATGAGGATGAACCATTGCGGCTGAACACCGGTGACGACCAGATAGGACTGAATGGAGGACAGGACGAATGCACCCATCAGGGCTCCGATCAGCGAGATCCGCCCGCCAGCCAGCAGGCAGCCGCCCAGAACACAGGAGGCAATGGCCTGCAACTCCATCAGTCGCCCCATGGATCCATCGGCAAATCCGAGCTTTCCAGCCTCCAGCGCGCCGGCAAAGGCGGCGAGCATACCGCAGATGACGAATGCGGACAGCTTGATGCGCTCGACACGCACACCGCGCGAATGCGCACTGTCCGCCGAGCCGCCGACGGCCAGCAGCCGGTTGCCGAATGGCATGGCCTTCAGGACGACGAAGAGAATAGCAAAGACCGCGATCAACCAGAACAGAGCGGTATTGAAGCCGAGAAAATCGCCCCCGCCAAGAAGAAAGTAGGTCCAGCCGTTTCGCGCGGCATAAGGAATGGAAAACGAAAAGCCGTCCGTCAGCGCGATCGCGATGCCACGAAAGATCATCAGGGTGCCAAGAGTGATGATCAGCGAGGGTGTCTTTGTCCTGGTGATGAGCCAGCCGTTCACATAACCGATAGCCGCGCCAACCACGATCGCAGCCAAAGCGGCAAACACGGGATCGACACGGGCGGCAAGCCAAAGATAGGCGAGCGCACCCATGCCGAAGGTCGAGCCGACCGAAATGTCGATTTCACCGGTCCCGATCACGATGGCGACACCGAGGCTCATCAGCCCGAGCGTCGCGGTCACCTGCATGATGGTTCCGATGTTGTAGAGATTGGCCCACCGCCCGTCCGAGGTCGATGCGAAAATGACGATCAGGATGGCGCCGATCAGGAAGATGCCGATTTCCGTGTGGCGGCGAATGAGGGGTTTTGCCGCGGAGAGTACCATCAGACCGCCTCCTTCTCGACGACGCGACCGCCCTGGCGGATGACATCTTCAAGCGCTTCCGCCGACATGCTGTCGGTCGACGCATCGGCAACCTTCTCGCCGTTTTCCATGATGACGATGCGATCGGCGAGCTTGTGCACCTGGAAGATATCATGCGTGATGTAGATGACGAGCAGGCCCTGCTCCTTTAGCTGCACCGCCAGTTCGTTGACATGCTCGCGTTCGCGCACCGACAGGTGGTTGGTCGGCTCATCCATGATGACGACGCGGTTCTTGAACTCGACGGCCCGGCCGATCTTGACCGATTGGCGCTCACCGCCCGACAGCCGCTCCACCTCGTCATCGGCCGAGACGTTCTCGCGAAGGCCGAACTGGCGGATGACGCGACTGGATTTCTCGCGCATCTTGGCGAAATCGAGAAACGGTATGCCGAGGATGCGTTTGACCGGCTCCCGGCCGAGATAAAAGTTGCGTGCGATCGAAAGATTGTCGCAAAGGCCGACGGACTGCTGGATGGTCTCGATGCCCTGGTCGATGGCGAGCTTCGGGTGAAACTTCTCGACCTTCTTGCCGTCGAAAAAGACCTCACCTTTCGACGGGGCGTGAATGCCACACAGAACGCGTATCAGCGTGGTCTTGCCGGCACCATTGTCGCCGACCAGGCCGATCAGTTCGCCGGCGTTGAAATCGACCGAAACGTTTTTTAGGGCGTGGAAGGCCCCGAAATAGAGGTCGAGGTTTTTTACCTGGATCAGAGGGTGTTGGGTCATTTGAGCGTCCTCCCGCGTCAAACGCTGTGCCCGACAAAGCGGGCAAGCTTCTGATTGAAAATAACCGCCACGATGAGAACGGCGCCGACGAATGTGATGTACCAGGACGATGGTGCGCCGAGCGCGATCAGCTCGTAACGGAAGCTGACAACGATCAAGGCGCCGAGGACGACGCCGAGGATCGACCCTCGCCCGCCAGTCAGCAAGCACCCGCCAATCACCGCTGCCGAGATGGCTTCAAGCTCCATGTTCTCGCCGAGCGTCACATGGGTCTGCGGCTGGTTGCACAGCGTCAGGATGCCGGCGAAGCCTGCGAGCAAAGAGCAGAGGACAAAGGCCGCCGTCTTGATGCGGTCGGTCCGAACGCCGCGCGATTCAGCACTTTCCCGACTGCCGCCGGTCGCCAAAAGCCGGTTCCCGAAACGGGTGCCCCAGAGCATGATTGCCAGCAGGACGGAAATGATACCGACCCAGTAGATGGCCGCTGCAACACCGAAGAGCTCTCCACCCAGGAGCCGGGTCAGGGCGTGAGTGCGAGCATCCGGGGAGAAATTATGGACGGATCCGCCCGTCCAGACGTAGATGATGCCGCGCGCAGCAAACAGGCCGCCAAGCGTGACGATCATCGATGGAAGCTCGCCTTTGACGACAGCGGTTCCCTGGATAAACCCGGCCGCCGCCGCGATGAGCAGCGCTACGATCAGAGAGCCGGGCACGCCGAGAGCGGGCTCCAGCGTTATGAAGGCCACGCCGGTCAGCCCGTAGATCGACCCGACGGACAGGTCAATCTCCTTCGTCATGATCACAAGGGCCTGCCCCAAGGCCACCAAGGCGAGGATGGCTGTGAACTGCGTGACGTTGGACAGGGTCTGCACCGTCCACCATCCGGAAAAATCGATCACTGTGAAAACGGCCAGCATGGCGATGACGCCGATGGTCGCGCCGAAGCCCTGGCTGCGGACAAGGTACTTCATGGTTCTTGATCCTGCTCGTTGATATGCGCTGCGGGATGCGCAAATGAGGGCAGCCGGCCTGTCGAAAGGCCAGCCGCCCTCGCCCGGGAGGGTACCGGTTACCAGGTGTTCTGTTCGTCGTAGGCCTTGTCGCCGAATACGCCGCGGACCTGCTCGGCCCACTGATCCGCATTATCCTTGTTGATCACGAGCGGACCCGTCAGGATGCTTTGCTGAGGCGCGTATCCGAACTTCTTGTTCCAATACAGCCACTCCATCGGTGCGTAGCCCTGCAGCCAAAAACCCTGGCTGTTCGTCGCGAGAATATGCCCCGCGCGCACGCCTTCGATCGATACCGGGCCTTCGTCTACGGTCAGAACGGTGACGCCCTTGTCATCGACATCAGGATCGAGTTTCATCTCGTTTGCAACGCCCCACGCCCAGGGGGACGACCAGCCGGCGACCGTGAAGATATAATTGGTGTCCGGATTGGCCTGCAGGAAGGATTGCAGCGTGTTGCGCGCCGTTGCCGGCTCCGCGCCGATGAAGAGTTCGTCGAACTTTGCGCCCGCCTTCTCCATCACCTCTTTCATACCGGCGCAGCGCGCCTTGAGACCCTGATGTGCCGAGTCATGGCTTGCGCAGACCACATGCGTCGGCTTCGGGATTTCGCCGGCCTCGACCTTCGTCAGCGCGTATTCCCCGAGCTTCTTGCCCGTCAGAAACTCGTCGCCGCCGACATAGGTGAGATAGGGAATGCGCTCACCATCGGGCCGACCGTCCGGGATGTTGAAGGCGACAACCGGGATGCCGGCCTCGATCGCCTTGCGCAGCGGGCCTTCAAAGGCATCCGAACTGACGATCGGCACGGCAATGCCGTCCGGCTGGGTTGCGATTGCCTGCTCGAGCAGGCGGACATGCTCCTGAACCGAGTAATTGTTCGTGGAAATGTATTCGGTCTTCACGTCCGGATACTTCGCCTCGAACTCCTTCAGGGATGTCGTCAGCCAGTTCATGTTAGGATCGTTGGAGCCGATATGCGAGACCATGACGAAGCGATACTGCTTTTCGCCGTCCTGGGCATGGGCGACCCCAAGCGCAGCCGACGCCAAAAGAGCAGAATACAGGATGCTTTTTCCAATTCTCATAAGGTTCCTCCTCCTTGAATGGGTAGACGGAGTTATCGATGCGAGCGGATTGCTCAGTCGTCTTGAAACGGCATCACAAGCAACCTCCACGCTGCCTGCTGAACTCCTCGATGCAATATTAATTGCATTATTTTAATACTGTCAACATTTATTCCAGATCGGGAGCGAACTCGGCATTGCGTCAGCGTTTGCGGCTACCTTCGGACCGCCTGAAGACGAGATCGCTGGGAGGCATTTTCATGGATGGGGGTGAGGATTTACAAGCGTTTCATAGATCGGATTCTGATCGTCCACCCATCAATTTTTTCCAATAGGCCTCACGCATTCAACTTACTGAAATTATTATACTTGCTTGAAATACGAGGATAATATGATGCGAATTACATCATCATTCATGCGATCCTTGAGGCAAACGCCCATCAAAAGCAGAGTGAAAGGACAAGGGTCCTTGCGCGACCCGCAAGTTCCTTCGGTCAGAACAAGAGCACGCCCCCCCTAGAGACCGCAATTGTACCGCGTGTGAACGAGAACCTGGGAATAGGCCGGCTCGCTGGTCACGCCATTCAGATTGCTCTTTATCCACCGTGCTGCCGCGGTGAGTTCGGCTGCGAAATCGTGCGAAATGACATAATCCATCACCCCGGACTCCAGCAGCGCACGGGAATGGACGGACAGCTCATGGCCGACAAACACCGTTTCACCCGCCTTGCCGGCATTTTCCAGCGCCTTGGCGATACCGCGATTGGCGCCAGCCACGTTGTAGATTGCTGCGGGATGTCCATTCGCCTCGAAATATCGCGTCAACTGTTCGCATGTGCTCTCGGGCCTTTCATCCGAGATCATGCGCTCCTCGATCTTCAGATACGGAAAATCAGACCGTAGAACGCGCCGGAAACCCATCTCGCGCTCCTGCTGGCAGCGAAACGGCACACTCATGACAACCAGAATGCTGCTGTTTTCCTTCGGCAGCGCGTTGCCGATCAACAGCGCCGCAACGCTTCCGGCGGCGTACTGGTCGTTCCCGACATAGGTGCTGCGTCGCGAACTCGGCAGGTCCGTCGTGAGGCAGATCACAGGTCGGCCGATCGTACGCAGCTTTCGAATGGCCCGGTTCGTTGCCGGGTGCTCCCTGGCAATGACGACGACGCCGTCCGCCTCCCCGCCTTCCTGCTCGATCCGCCGCGCGAAGGCGAGAGGCTCGGCATCGCTCGTCGTTACGTAGACCCCTTGTATATCGATACCGGCCTGCGTGCGGTTTACTTCCGACACGGCTGCAGCCATCGCCGCATTGAACGTTTCGCCCGATTCACAGAACAGGCGAATGAGCACCGGAACGTCGCTGTCGGCGCTCTCATGACGCAGTTTTTCGAGGGCCGCCAGAACCCGCGCCCGGGTCTTCTCCCGCACGCCGCTGCGATTGTTGAGCACCCGGTCGACCGTCGCGGAGCCAACCGCGGCGATCCTGGCTATCTCATGGACCGATGGTCCTTTCCACGTTCCAGGCTTCACGTGTTTTGGCATTTTCCCCTCACTTGCTGATGCGATTCAAATCATGAAGTCGCACGGCCGCACGACCGATTCCTAGCGGCTGAAGCCTTTGCCGTGAATTGGTACGATGCGTAATTTTTGATGTAAAACACATCGGAAATTGTCCGCCATGCTCGTTGAATGATGGCATTTCAATCCGGATAATCCAACCGATGCAGGCTGCTCACGCTCAAGACCCCCGCAGCCGGCATCCTAGCTTTCACCCTCCACCGGGAATTCGCCCACCCCGCGCCCCATCGCTGCGCAAGCCGCACGTCGAAAACAAGGAACATGGAATGTCTGTCAGAATTGCAATCATCGGTGCCGGCATCATGGGTGCGGACCATGCCCGGATCGTCTCCGAGGATTTGCCCGGAGCAGTGCTGCAGGTCGTCTGCGATGCCTCCGAAGCCCGCGCCCGCGCGATCGCAGAGGATTGCGGTGCGGCCGACATCTCCACCGATCCGCTCCAGACGATCCGGCGCAGCGACATCGACGCGGTTGTGATCGCCAGCCCGGACGAAACCCATGCGCCCCTGTCGCTTGCCGCGATCGAGGTCGAAAAACCGGTGCTCTGCGAAAAACCCCTGTCGCAGAATGCACGCGAATGCCGCGCGGTCATCGACGCGGAGGTCGCGCGAGGTCGCCGGCTCGTTCAGCTCGGCTTCATGCGCCGTTTCGACCCATCCTATCGGGACATGAAGGCCGCGCTCGCAGGCGGCTCGCTCGGCCGGGCAATCATGATGCACAACACCCAACGGAATGTCGAAGCACCGGCGAATTTCACCGGCCAGATGGCGATCACCAACTCGGCGCCGCACGAATTCGACGTCGCGCGCTTCATACTTGACGCCGACTATACTGCCATATCGGTCTTTCAGCCCACCGGTATCGATACGGCGAAAACCGGAGCGCCGGTCTTCATGGTCCTCGAAACCGACAAGGGCCAACTCGTCAACATCGAGGTCAACAACAACGCGGCCTATGGCTACGACGTTCGCGGTGAGCTTGTTGGCGAAAAGGGATCGATCCAGCTCAATGCCCCCGTCCACACGCGCCGCAACAGTGACCTCATGGCATTCGAGCACTATCCATCCGATTGGCGCCCCCGCTTTGCGGAGGCCTACCGCCTGCAGAACAAGGCCTTCCTGAACTTCGTTCGAACCGGCGTGTTCCCCCCGATCGCCTCCGACAGCTGGGACGGCTATTGCGCGACCCTTGTCGCCGAAGCCGGCGTCGAGGCGCTGCGCACAGGCAGGCGCATCGGCCTCACCGCGATGGACAAACCCTCTCTCTACAACGCACGATAGGAAACGTTCCCATGAAACTCGGCTTTGTCTCCGACAGCCTCGGCGGCTTGTCTTTCAACGCCCTTCTCGACAACGCCGTGCGGCTTGGTGTCTCGGGTGTTGAAGTGAACACGGGTGGCTGGTCCACCGCTCCCCATTTCGATCTTCAGGCAATGAAGGGCAGCGCCGACGCCCGACGCCGCTTCACCAAGGCCTTCGAGGATCGTGGCCTGGAAATCATAGCGCTCAACGCCAACGGCAATCCGCTGCACCCGACCCAGCCGGAGCAAGGCGAATGCCTCAAGGACACGATCCGGCTTGCCGGAGACATGGGCATCAAGACCGTCTGCACCATGTCCGGCCTGCCGGCGGGCCGTGCGGGTGACCTCATGCCGAACTGGATCGTCTCGTCTTGGCCGCCGGAAACGCAGGAGATCCTGCGCTACCAGTGGGAGGAAAAGCTCCTGCCGTTCTGGACGGAGATCGCCGCACTTGCCAGGGAATGCGGCGTGGAGCGCATCGCGCTCGAACTGCACGGCAATCAATATGTGTACAACGTCCCTTCGCTGCTGAAGCTGCGGGCGGCCATCGGTCCGGTCGTGGGCGCCAATCTCGACCCCTCCCACCTCTTCTGGATGGGGGCGGATCCACTGGTGGCGGCCGAAGCGCTCGGCAATGCCGTCTTTCATGTCCACGCCAAGGACACAATGCTGAATGCGCCGGTCCAGGCGACGACATCGCTTCTGGAAAACGGCTCGCTGATGAACATTCCCGCACGAAGCTGGTCCTATGTCACGCTCGGCTTCGGCCATGGCGAAGCATGGTGGCAGCAGTTCTGCTACCGTTTGAAGATGGCCGGCTATGATGGCTGGCTCTCGATCGAGCACGAGGACGTGCTGCTCAACAGCCTCGAAGGGCTGGAAAAATCGGTTGCACTCCTGAAGACGATCATGCCGGTCGCGGGAAGCGATTTCAAACTGCAGGTAATCTGACGGCCATGCCGACGAAAAGTGCAGCCCGGAAAATGGTGCGCAGGAAACAACAGTCTCCTCCGGAGAACCTCCCGGAAGTCAAACAGCGGATCATCTCTGGAAAGGTTGCGTTCTCCGGAGATTCCGAACGTTTCCTCAAGATCGCACTTGAAGATCCCGCCCTCATTGCCTTTGGAACCGTGGCCTCAGTCGCACGAGCGTGTTCAGTCTCGGTGGCCACGGTGACGAGAACTGGGCGCGCTTTCGGATTTACAAGCTTCCGAGACTTGAGGGCCATATTCAGGAAGCACATCCGCTACCTCGGAGATAGCGGCGTGGGCCACAAGGCATATCGTTGAGCTTGCGGACGACAAGGGCGAAATGCCGGGATCCTGTAAGTGGTGGCGTCTCAACAAGGTCTCAATAAAGTAGCGGAACTCAAGGTCGCGCGTATGCCGCTGTCGCATGACAGAGTACAAACCGGCAAGTTGTCTGAGAAGCGTAACGCTGTTTTCGAAATCAGCACCGACGATGCCTTTTCAGAAACAACTGTCGAGGCGAGCCGAGGAGAGGTGGGCGCATTCTCAAGAAGCAGTGTTTGCAGATCTTCTTTGCCAGCAAATCGAATATCTTGAACATCAGCACCGACGGGAAAGCAGGGCGTCCACCCATCAATCCATCCGACCGCTTCAGCGTTTTCGCCAACGGCTTCTCGAACACCGGCCGCGGAATGGCTGAGATGCATCCATCTCATATGCAGGGTTACGCCCCGGGATGAGATCACGCAAAAATACCGGCAGGTCCTGTGCCCAATCCGCGCCAGATCGTCCTTGCGGCGGCGAGACGTTGCGCGCACCTGTGTGGCGGCGACCGTTTCACCGCATCAAAGTCCTACCGCGCCTCACACGCTAGCCGATGAATCCGCGATCAGCCGGTTTGGGAATTCTGAATGTCGATTGGCCCTCGCGCCCCAAGACCCGGCAGCAGGACGGATTTCATGATTTCACCCTATGACAAGGCTGGTCACACGGTAGAGCGCGGCGGCGCGATCGTTGTCTGGAGGGTGAAACCGCGCCGCCAGCGCCGGAGAACGGGGGAACCCCTCCCCGGCGCGTTCGGAATGTGGGAAAGCGGGGCAGCCGATCGCGCCTCGCGCGAAGGCTGGCCTCAATAGATCACGACGCTGCGGATGCTTTCGCCCGCATGCATCAGGTCGAACCCCTTGTTGATGTCCTCGAGCGGCATCGTGTGGGTGATCATCGGATCGATCTGGATCTTGCCCTCCATGTACCAGTCGACGATCTTCGGCACGTCGGTGCGCCCGCGTGCGCCGCCGAAGGCCGTGCCCATCCAGTTGCGGCCGGTGACGAGCTGGAACGGGCGGGTGGAGATTTCCTGGCCGGCGCCTGCAACGCCGATGACGACCGACTTGCCCCAGCCGCGATGCGAGCATTCCAGTGCCTGGCGCATCACCTTGGTGTTGCCCGTGCAGTCGAACGTATAGTCAGCGCCGCCAATCGTATCGCCGCCCCGCTTCGTCAGGTTGACGAGGTAGGGCACGATGTCGTCGCCGACTTCCTTCGGATTGACGAAATGCGTCATGCCTAATTTTTCGCCCCAGGCCTTGCGGTCGTTGTTGATGTCAACACCGATGATCATGTCGGCACCGGCTAGGCGCAGGCCCTGCAGCACGTTGAGACCGATGCCGCCGAGACCGAAGACGATGGCCGTCGAGCCGACCTCGACCTTCGCGGTGTTGATGACGGCGCCGATGCCCGTCGTCACGCCGCAGCCGATGTAGCAGATCTTGTCGAAGGGGGCGTCCGGATTGACCTTGGCGAGCGCGATCTCCGGTAGCACCGTGTAGTTGGCGAAGGTCGAGCAGCCCATATAGTGGAAGATCTTGTCCTTGCCGATCGAGAAACGCGAGGTGCCGTCCGGCATGAGGCCCTGGCCCTGCGTGGCGCGGATCGAGGTACAGAGGTTCGTCTTGCGCGACAGGCAGGAGTAGCACTCGCGGCATTCCGGCGTGTAGAGCGGAATGACGTGGTCGCCCTTCTTGAGTGAGGTGACGCCCGGGCCGACATCGACGACGATGCCGGCACCCTCATGGCCGAGGATCGCTGGAAAGAGGCCTTCCGGGTCGGCACCCGACAGCGTGAACTCGTCCGTGTGGCAGATGCCGGTCGCCTTGACCTCGACCAGCACTTCGCCGGCGCGCGGGCCTTCAAGCTGCACGGTCATGATTTCCAGCGGTTTTCCGGCCTGAACGGCAACGGCGGCGCGTACGTCCATGGTATTCTCCAAATAGCAATTGAGATGGCAGGCGGCGGGCCTGCTCAGGCGGCCTTGGCCGGTCCGGCGGGGAAGACGCCCGACATCACGAGAAAACCCTTGATGCGTTTCACCCGGTCGCACCAGCGCCGGATCGCCGGATAGTCCTGGCGCGAGATGCCGCCTTCTTCGGACAGCATCACATAGGGAAAGCAGGCGATATCCGCCAAGGTCGGATGGTCGGCCGAACAGATCCAGTCGCGCCCTTCCTGCTCGCCAAACCACAGGTGTTCGTCGAGGACGCGGAACAGCCGGTGCGCGCCGGCGCGGGCCGCAACGATGTCGAAATCGTAGAACAGCGCGTCATGCAGGCGCGCCGCTGACGCCGTGCCCGTGATGCCGTCGGCAAAGGCCAGCCATTGACTGATTTCGCCGAGCAGGGCCGGATTGTCGCCCGGATACCAGCTGTTGGAGGCATCGTACTTCGCGGCGAGATAGACGAGGATGGCCTGCGCATCGCGCAGCACAAGGCCATCGTCATCGAGGACCGGAAGCTGGCCGAGGGGGTTAAGCTTCAGGAACCAGTCCGCCTTGTGTTCGCGTCCGGGATAGAAATCGACGGGCACGATCGTGTGGTCGATACCGAGAAAGCTCATCAGCAGGCGCAGCTTGTAGCAGTTTCCCGAGAGTTCGTAGTCGTAGAGCGTGATCATCTTTGTATTTCCTAGATATCGAGGACGAGGCGGGCGGACTTGGCGCGGGAAACGCAGGTCATGATTTTGGTTCCCGATGCCCGTTCCGATGCGCTGAGATAGACGTCCTGATGGTCCGGCTCGCCCTCGATCACGGTTGCAAGGCAGGTGCCGCAGGCGCCCTGCTCGCAGGAGGACGGCATGTCGACGCCGGCGTCCCGCATCACTTCCAGAATGGTTTTGCCCGTCGGCACCTTCAGCGTCAGGCAGGAGCGTGCCAGCGCGACCTCGAAGCTGGAGCTGTCATCGATCGGCTTGGTGTTCTTGAAATATTCGAAGTGCACCGCCTCCTCCGGCCAGCCGGCCTCCGCCGCAACCGTGCGCGTGGCTTCCAGCATGGGACCGGGGCCGCAGACATAAAGATGCGTGTCGCGCCGATAGGGCGTCAGCAGGGCGCGCAGCTGCACGACCGTATCGTCCGGCGTCAGGCCGAGATGCGGCTTCACCGCCTCGCCGAGCCCGCCCAGCCGATCCGGAAAAACAAGCTGGCCTTCGTTCTGGGCAAAGTAGTGCAGCTCATGCCCCAGGCTTTGGTTCTTGAGGGCCTGCGCCATGGCCAAGAGCGGCGTGATGCCGATGCCGCCGGCAACGAAGATCGTGTTCAGCGCATCGCGCCGCAGCGGAAAATTGTTGCGCGGTTCCGAAATCGCCAGAACGTCGCCTTCGCGCACGGTCTCGTGCATGCACTTGGAACCGCCCCTGGAGTCGCGCTCGAGCTTGACGCCGATGGTGAACGATGCCGTTTCGCCGGGGCCGTTAATGATCGAATACTGCCGAATATCGCCGTTCGGCATGTGGACATCGATATGCGCGCCCGGCTGGAAGGTCGGCAGCAGTCCTTTGATCGGCTTGAGTTCGAAGGCCATGATCCCTTCGGCCGCCGGCCACTTGCGCGCGACCTGGACACGGATGCCGGCCTTGCAGCCGTGGGCCGACAGTTCGGGAAGGGTTGCAAGTTCTTCCGAGACCGACTCGAAAACCGGCTCGATCGGGGCGGGCGCCGGCATGGCGGCCGCCCGGCGTTCGACGGCGATCCGCAGCGCCGAAAGCCGCTCGTTGTGATGACGCAGAACGGCAGCGCGCTGCGAACTCTCTACCGGCCCATCCAGCACGCCGCGGATGACCGAACGGTTGGAATCCACAGGCTGGACGAAAAACACGCCGCGCGTTTCCATGGCCCCGTCACGGGCGCGCAAGGCCACGGCGGATGCCGAAACCACGTCGACAGCAACGTCCGCCCCCTTCCCTTCCAGCCGATCATTGGGCTGGAACGCGTAGGATCGGAGCGCATCGACGACCAGCTCTGCCGGCGCGTCGACCGGAATGGCGCGCAGCGCCAGCACGGCTTCTTCCGCAAGCCCCGCAATCTCCGGCAGATCGCCGCGCGGTTCTTCCGAAGACCAGACCAGTCCATAGCGCTCGATGGCCGGAAAGGTGCGATTGGTGATCGTGCGGGCCGGCGCATCCGCCGGATGCGCGGGAATGTAGGTGCAGCCGGCCGTACGGTTCGAGTAGCGCCAACCGTGATACTGGCATTTCAGCTCGCGGCCGTCATTGATGCCGATCGACAGACGAACGCCGCGATGCAGACAGCGGTTCTCCCAGATATTGACGTAGCCGTCGTCAGCGCGCCAGACTGCGAACTCCCGGCCGAAAAGCTGCCCATGGAAGACATGGCGCAATGGCAGGTCGGTCGTCGCGGCAATCGGATGCCAATTGCTCCGAAGATCCTTCAACATCTGTTTCTCCAGTTTTTCATCGAGTTTCGTCATTGCCATGCCGCTCAGGTTGCAACGGGGATGACGCCGTAGGTCAGCCCCTTGTCGCTGAGCCAGCGGCGGTAGGCGATTGCGGATTTGTCGGCGCGGATCGGCGTTTCAGCACGCGGGTCGAGCGGCAGGCGCTTGGGGAACTGGTTTTCCAGAATCGGCTTGTCCTGCCCGAAAATCGTCTGCTGAAACCGCTTGATGATCTTGTCTTCGTTCGCCTCGTCCAGAATGCACAGCATCATGTGCGCGCGCACACGTTCCTGATCGAGCGGCTGCATAAAGACGGCGATCACGTCCATCCGCGTTTCGTCGAGCGGGCTGGATTTGTAGAGCACCGAACAAAAGGGGTGCGGCACGCGGTAGATGTATTCCACCTCCGCGCCACTGTTCGATGCGCTCGACGCCATGGGCTGAAAGAAGCGGCACCGCGTCGCGACGATCTCGTCGCGATCGACGGAAATCTCGACATCGTATTCCTTCACCTCGGTATGCGGCTCGACACCGAGAATGTCGGTGTGGACATAGGGGAAATGCCCCATATCGAGGAAGTTCTCGATGGCGCGCGGCGCTGAGACGTTCACGCCGAACGTCGCCGCGTTGAGTTTTCGCCGGTCGGCTTCGGCATATTCCGGGATCGGGAAAATGTCGCCCGACGGTGTGCCAAGCGATGTCCAGACATAGCCATAGGCACTCAAGGCCGGCAGAAGATCATCGGCAGCCGACGGATTGAACGGGTCGCCATGCCGTAGATCGTCGCGCGAACGCCAGGCGAACGCCCTTCCATCGTCACGGACCGCAAAGCTCACGTGCTCGCCGAGCAGGACAGTTTCCGCCACGATACCCGGTGCCACCTCATCGACAGCTCCCAGCGGATGCCAGAGATCGAGGACAACCGGGTCCAGGCATGATCCATGCTTTGTCATCATTTTACCCTTCCATTCTGTCGCGGGAATCGGCGCCCGATGCCGTGCGGAACGGGATCGCGCCGTAGGTGACCTTCCGCTCCTCAAGCCAGCGCCGATACGTCACGGAAACCACATCCGCGCGGATCGGCGTTTCGGCGCGCGGGTCGAGCGGCAGGCGCTTGGGAACCTGGCTTTCCAGGATCCGCTTGTCCTGCGCAAAAATCAGCTGCATGAAACTGCGCACAGCCGACGCATCCATGCCGTCCTTGAGGTAGCAGAGGTAGGAGTGCGCAACGCAGTTGTCCTCGTCGAGCGGCTGGACGAAGATCACGATCACATCCATGCGGCTTGGATCGACCGGGTTGCTTTTGTAGAGGGCGACCGTATAGGGCCGGATCACCTTGTAGGTGTAGTCGACCTGCATTCCCTGCTGCGCCGTCGGCGATGCTATCGGTTGATAGAACTTGCATTCCGTCGCAAGAATTTCGTCTTCCTCGGCAATGGAAACGGTGTAGGGCAGCACCTCGGTGTGCGGCTCCTCGCCCAAAAATCCGGTGTGGACGAAGGGGAAATGTCCCATGTCGAGGAAGTTTTCAACCAAGCGGAGGCCGGAAACATTGACCGCAATCGAGCCGCCGCTGAGAAGATGGCGGTCGGCCTCGTCGGATTCCCTGATGTAGAAAGGGTCGCGCTCAGGTTTTCCGAGACAGGCCCAGACAAAGCCATAGCGCTTTTCCGAGCATACCGGCTGACCGGTATCCGTGCGCACGATGCTCATGCCGCCGCCGTTACGAGCGATCATGAGATCGACACCCATCAATCGCGTCGAAAAAGGCGCGTCGGAAGCGATCGCCGAACAATCGGCAACAACGTGCCAGTCGTTCACCAGCGCACGGTCCTTACAAAGGTGTGTGGCCATGTCGGTCCCTCCTGTCGGCAACGCCAATGCAGATGACTGGCGTTCGAAGCATTCGCCGTGTTGCAATCTTCACGGAGCGTCCCACGGCAACCGCCGCAGTGAAATGTCTCTCATTGCCTCCCGGATGCCCGCAGTTAACCTGGCCCTATTGCGCACTGCGGGTGCGAAGGGGTGCGGGTCGGGGATATCCGCAGGCACGCGCCATGGGCGCAGCGGCGGTAGCGCAGGGGCTGTGGAAAGCGGTGCAACGCCGAAACCGGCCGCGCAAGGGTGCACGGCCGGTCCGGGAGGAGCCGGCGGAGGATGCCGGCAATTCATGTCACGCTATTCGCGACTGTAGGGGACGCCGAGGGCTGCCGGCTGGTGCGTGCGCGATCGCAGGCCGGCAAGCAGGGCGAGCGAGGCAACATAGGGCAGAACCAGAAAAATGTGGTGGGGGATAGCAACCCCGACAACCTGCGCATGGATACCAATCGCCTCGAGGAGTGCGAAAATGAAGATCGCACCCACGATCCGGAATGGCATCCAGTTGCCGGCGATGATCGCCACGATGACCAGCCATCCACGACCGGCGATCAGGTCCGGCACGAAACGGTCGGAATAGCCGAGCATGAGGAAAGCGCCGCCGAAGCCCGACATCAGGCTGCCGAACATGATCGCCAGGCACTGGCGGCGACCGACGCTGAGCCCCTTGACGTCGAGCGCCTTCGGGTTTTCACCGACACATCTGATTTCGAGGCCGTACCGGGTACGATACAGGAAGAACCAGACCACGAACGGCAGCAGGAAGCTCACATAGGTCAGCGCACGTTGCGAAAACAGCACCGGTCCGAGGATCGGGATATCGGAGAGGAACGGGATCTCGACCTGTTCGAAGCCGGCAAATTTCGGCGGTTCGCGACCGATGACATAGGTCTGGAACCAGAACAGGGTGAGGCCCGAGGCAAGCAGGTTCAGGGCGAGGCCGGCAACGAACTGCTCGGCTTTCAGAACGATCGTCACGAAGGACATGATCAGGCTTATCAGGGCGCAGGCGAGCACCGCGACGAGGAGTGCCAGCCATGGCGACCCCGTCGTCGAGGCGACGACATAGGCGACCACGGCGCCAAGCAGCATCGTGCCCTCGACGGAAATGTTCCAGATGCCGGCACGCTGGGTGACGAGCTCGCCCATCGCCGCGAACAGAAGGGGTGTGGCGATCCGAACCATGGCAGCCAGGATGCTGATCAGCATCGGCCCTTGGATGAGTTCAAGCATGTACGTTGCTCCTGACGATCTGGTATCTGGTCGCAACCGCGGCACACAGGAAGAACAGCAGCACCAGCCCCTCCATCGCCGAAACCAGACCGGCCGGCGTGCCGCTTTGCAGCCGCATGAAGATTGCGCCGCTCTTCAGCGCGCCGAAGAACAGGGCGGCCAGCATGACGCCAGTCGGCCGCAACCCGCCAACCATGGCGACGACGATGCCGGAGCTGCCGATGCCGAGCAGCGTTTCGGCGCGAAGGCGATGGGAGGTGCCGAAAAGGTCTCCGGCGCCGGCAAGCCCGGCCAGCGCCCCGGACAGCAGCATCACCACCAGAAGCAGGCGGCGAACATTGGTGCCGCGGAACCGCAGGGCCGTCGGGTTCGAGCCGAAGGCGCGAATTTCATAGCCGAGCGACGTCCGGTCGAGCAGCACCGCACAGAATGCCGATGCGGCAAGCGCGAAGAGGAAGCCGATATGCAGCTTTCCAACACCCTGCCCGAGAAGGACCGGCCAGGTCAGCGCAGGATCGACCGGCGGCGACTGGTGATAGGCAACGGTAACACCCGTTTCCATCCACGGGCCGCCATCCAGGAGGTAGGCGAGCAGGAAGATGACGATATAGTTCAGCATGACCGTCGAGATGATCTCACTGGTGGCAAACCGCGTCTTCAGGTAGCCCGCAATAAGGCCGAGGGCAGCGCCGCCGGTGAGGCCGGCGAGAGCGATCACCCCGACGGCCATCCAGTAGGGCAGAGCGCCGACCATCAGGCTCGCCCCATAGGCCGCCATTGCCCCGGCAAAAACCTGTCCTTCCTGGCCGATGTTCCAGATCTTCGCCCGGAAGGCGATGACGGTGCCAAGGCCGACGAGAAGAAGCGGCGTCGCCTTTGAAAGCGAGCCGAGCAAGGCCTTCTCGCTGCCGAAGGCACCGATGAAAAGCGACGAAAAAGCCTTGACCGCATCGCCGCCCGACAGCGTCAGCAACAAGGCGGAGGACAGAAGAGCGCCCAGCATCGCCGCAAAATAACAGGCGAAACTCCATCTCGGGCTGCTGCCCACGCGTCTGTGTATAGAGATCATTGAACTGTCCGTTGCAGGTCCTTGGCGTCACCCGCCATCATCATTCCAAGCTCGAGGAGCGTTGTTTCCTCGGGCCGCACTATGCCCATGATCCGGCCCTTGAAGACGACGGCGATGCGATCGCAAAGGCGCAGCAGATCGTCGAGTTCCTCGGACGCGAGCAGGACCGCGAAACCGTCCGAGCGCTTTTCGAGGATTTTTTCGTAGACGAATTCGGAAGCCGCGACATCGAGCCCGCGCGTCGGCTGGTTGGCGAGCAACAGCCCCCGGGAATGCAGGAATTCGCGCGCGAGAATGACGCGTTGCGCATTGCCCCCCGACAACCGCTCCACCGGCAGGTCGGCGGATGCGGTCACCACCTTGAATTCCTCGATCTTGCGGCGGGCAAGCGCCGCCATCTTCCGCCGGTCGAGGAACGGCCCGCGGCAGTATTCTTTTGCGCGTTGCCACCCGAGGATCAGGTTCTCGGCCGCACCGAATTCCGGGATCAACCCTTCGCGGAAACGGTCGTCCGGAACGAAACCGACCCCCCGGTCCAGCATCTCCCGCGATGTCGGTTTGGTTATGGTCTCGCCCTCCAGCGAAAACCCGCCCGAACTCAAGGGGCGAACGCCCATCAAGGCCTCGAACAGTTCCTTCTGGCCGTTGCCTGCAACACCGGCGAGACCCAGGATTTCATGCCTGCCAATGGTGAAGGAGACATCCGTGAGAATGTCCTCGCCCCATTCGCCGACCGCACAGAGCCGATTGACCGCGAGGACCTCGCCGGCGGGCGCCACCGACCGGTCGCGCTGGTGCTTGTTGACCTTGTGGCCAACCATCAGCGAGGTGATCGCTTCGGCTGTGGTGTCCGACGTCTCGACCGTGGCGATGGCCCTGCCCTTGCGCAGGATCGTCACACGATCCGACTGCATAACCTCGCGTAGCTTGTGGCTGATCAGGATGATCGAAAGGCCGCGTTTGCGCATGCCGTCGAGGATCTTGAACAGTTGGTCGGACTGCTGCGGCGTGAGCACGGCCGTCGGCTCGTCGAGAATGAGCAGTTCGGCACCGAAATACAGTGCCTTGAGGATCTCGACCCATTGTTGCTCACCGACCGAAAGCTGCCAGATTTCCCGGTCGAGATCGATCGTGATGCCGCAGCTTTCGCAGAGCGCGCCGATCTTTCGGCGCGCATCGGACTTGGTGAGGAACAGCCCGGCATCGGCACTGCCCACGATGATGTTCTCCAGCACCGTGAAATTGGAGACCAGCACGAAATGCTGGTGCACCATGCCGATACCGAGGCGAAGCGCATCCGCCGGGGAAGTCAGCTCCGCCACCTCCCCCTTGAACCGGATCGTGCCGCTGTCGGCGCGGTAGTAGCCGTAAAGACAGGCGGAGAGGGTCGATTTTCCTGCGCCGTTCTCACCGAAAAGACAGTGAATCTCGCCCTTCCGGACGTCCAGATTGACGCTGTCGTTTGCGGTGACACGGCCAAATCGCTTGGTAAGGTTTTGAACGCTGAGCAGAGTTTCCATTGGATCGTGGCCGCTGTCCGGTTTGAATTATTTCGCTTCGGCCGTGTTCAGGGGAACAACGAATTCCCCCGAAATGATCTTCTGCCGCGTGGCGGCAAGCTCGTCCTTCACCGCACTCGACAGTTTTGCGTCGAACTCGTGATAGGGCGCGATATCGACGCCGCCCTGCGCCATGGAAAACCACTTCGGCTCGGCATTGCCATTGTAGGCAGCGCCCGCCTTGTGCTTGCTCCATTCGTCGACGATCCATTTGATGTCGGGCTGCCAGTCGATGATGGCGCTGGAGGCGATTGCGTCAGGCGCATTCTTGTTCTGGTCGATGATGTTGGCGAAGCACATGATCTTGTGCTCCTGGCAGGGTTTGAAATTGTCGGTCAGCATAAAGACGACGTCGGCGCCCGACGCGATCTGGACATTCGCATGCTCGGCGGCAAGCGCATTGTCGGACCACGATCCGATGAAGGAAATCCGGTGCTGAACGTCCGGCCGAACGGCCTTCGCGCCATCGAAGAACGCATTGATCTGGTCGTTGACGTCATCGGCGGCGAAGGTGCCGACAAGACCGATGACACCGGATTTGGTGGTCCGGCCGGCCAGCATACCGAGCAGGTAGGAGGGCTCGTGCAGGCGCTTGTAAAGCCAGTACTGGTTGGCGCCGACCGGCAGGTTGCCCGAGCCGGTCACCACGAACATGATGTCGGGGAATTCGGCGTTAAGTTTCTTGACCTGGTCCGAATAGCGGCCATGGCCCCAGATGATGTCGTATTCGCCGCTCTCGGCATAGAAGCGCATGGCGTTTTCGGCGTCGTCGCCCCACATCGGATCGGTGTAATCCCAGGAAAGGTCGACGCCGGGCAGCGCGCCCTGAAGCTTCTTCAGCGACTCGATCAAGGTGCCGGACCAGCCGACATCAAGGCGGCTTTCGAGAACAAGGGCTATTTTCAGCGTTTGGGATTCGGCCGCGATCGACGGTATGACGTGCGACAGAAACAATGCACTTGCTGCACCGAGCAGCGCCGTGCGCCGTGTGAAGGTCGTTACCATATCAGGTCCTCTCAGTTTAGGTTCGAGACTGGCTGGCGCGATCTGTGGCCCGCTTCGGAATGCGGGCAGTTTCGGCCAAACCGGGTTCTCATGCCAACGACGTCCCCTTTTGGTTTTTTGTCGTCGTCGACTTGACGTTCTTCAATCTGCTGCCGACGCTTTCATGAACGAAGCACGGCAACAATGGCTGCTATTTCGGCACTGCATATCTCCAGTTAATCGCCCCTTTGAGATCGGTCATGCCGGCCCGCCCGACGCCGCAACCACGACGCCATAACGAAGGCCCCGCTCCTTCAACCAGCGGCGGTAGGCGGCCGATGCCGCATCGGCACGGATCGGGACCTCCGATCGCGAATCCAGCGGCAAACGCTTGGGTATCTGGTTTTCCAGGATAGGTTTGTCCTGACCAAGGATGGTCTGGTGAAACTTTCGCATGGCGGCCAGATCGGTGATCTCTGTTGCAAGACAGATGACGATGTGGACGAGCACGCAGTCCTCGTCGACCGGCTGGCCAAACAGCGCAATGACGTCGCGGCGCTCGCGATGGGTCGAGCCCGTCTTGTAGAGCACGGCGCAGAACGGGTGCGGTATACGGTAGATATATTCCGTATCGGCGCCTGTGGATGAGTCGGCATTGGCCTGCGGCTGGTAGAATTCGCATTCGGTGATCAGGATTTCCGGCGGGTCGGCATAGACATCCACCTTGTAGGGTTTCACCTCGGTGTGCGGTTCCTCCCCGAGAATGCCGGTGTGGACGAACGGGAAGTGGCCCATGTCCAGGAAATTCTCGACGGCACGCGGCGCCGAAACGCTGATCCGCGTCACCCCCTGGACGACATAGTTCCTGTCCGGCTCATTGAATTCGACGATCTCGAACAGGTCGTGCGACGGGACGCCCAGCGTGGCCCAGATGTAACCGAACCGCTCTATCGTGCGCAGCGCCTCGCCCGGTGGCGTGGTCCGGCCCTCGCCCCGGCGATCACGCCAGGCGCCAAAACGGTCGCCGTCACGCCCGACCAGGATCCTCTCGCCGAGCAGCATGGTCGAGAGCAGGCCCGCTGCCGGCAACTCCTGCAAGGACGCCACGACATGCCATTCGTCGCGAGCGATGTGGTCGATCTCAGAGAGGTTTTCCATCGTGCCATCCAAAATGATTGTTTGCGACCGGACTGCGCGCAGGCGCAGGCGATCGGCGGGCTATGGTCGGTCTGTCGGGATGCCGGGGCTGGAGGTGACCAGGGCTGGCCGCCATTTCATTTGGAACGGCATCCACATTTCACCGAATTGTCACGGCGCGGTCGGAAAACGACCATGCCTGCCTTTGGGGATTCCATACCGCCAGTTCACCTGGCCCCCTCCGGCAGAAGCCCGCCTACCCCTCGCGCTTCTGCTCGCGCAACTCCGTCGGCGAACAGTCGAAGGCAAGCTTGACCTGGCGGGAAAAATGGTAGGGATTCTTGTAGCCCACCTGATAGGCGATCTCGCTGACGGTCAGGCCGGAGCGCTGCAGGAGATGCGCACCATAATCGAGCCGACAGCGCCAGAGATATCGGGCCGGCGTGACACCCACATGCTTCTTGAAGGCGGACACCAGATATTGCGGGCTGACGCGCACCTGGCGGGCCACCTTCTCGATGGAAATGTCGGCCGCGAAATTCTCGTCGAGAAACCGGCGCGCCTGAAGGATCGTCTGCGGGATCGGACGCTCGGCCTCGACAACCTCGGCCTCGTAGATGAAGGCGTTCAGGAGTGCGTTGGTCAGCGCCTCGCGCAGCCCGCCGCGACTGCCCTGGTCGCCGAGACCGAGATCGACACCGAGTTGCACAAGGGTCTGGACCTGGCGCGAGGCGACAATGCTTGCGGCAATGTTCGCCCGCTCCTGATACAGCCAGGATGCGTTCTGCGGGCGGCTGTCGCACCAGCTAATGTGGGTCAGGCTTCCCGGCTCCGCCGTATAGATATACTGCTCCCGCGTCAGGGAGAGGGCACATTGCCCGGCCTCCAGCACGGTGACCGTCGAATCCGCCTCTATCGTGACCGACCCGATATGGACGATCAGAAAGGCGAGATAATCCCCCCTGATCGGCCCGTATTGGCCGCCGTTCTCATAGGTCGATTCGCCAAACGTGTTTTCGCGGCCGAGATCGATAGGGGGCAGGCGCATCTTGATACTTCCAGTTCTGGGAGCCGTGACCCCTGTGAAGTCATCATCAAGTCACCTGCGGCCCCCGCTTCAAGCGATCATCAAAGGAAAGACGGGCCGATGCAAGGTCTGCGGCCGCAGGGCTGACGTCAATAGATAGGGAAAGCCGCGCACAGCGCCTGCACGGACGCCCGCACGGCCTTCTCCTGCCGAATGATGTCATCGCTGCCGATGGCCTCGAGGACATCCGCAATCAATGTGCCGACCTGCCGGAACTCGGTTTCGCGAAAGCCGCGCGTCGTGGCTGCCGGCGTACCGAGCCGGATGCCAGATGTCAGAGCCGGAGGCGCGGTATCGAAGGGAACGCCATTCTTGTTGCAGGTCAGTCCCGCCGTTCCAAGCGCTTCCTCGGCATCCTTGCCCGAAATGCCCTTGCTGCGCAGATCGACCAGAAGCAGATGTGTATCCGTACCACCCGAGACGATATCGAAACCCCGGTCGCCAAGGGTCGCGGCAAGCACCCGTGCATTGAGCACCATCTGTCGCGCATAACCCCTGAAATCATCCTCGAGCGCTTCGCCGAATGCCACCGCCTTGGCGGCGATGACATGCATCAGCGGCCCACCCTGCAAACCGGGGAACACCGCTGAGTTCACCTTCTTGCCGATATCCGCATTGTTGGTGAGGATCATGCCGCCGCGCGGGCCGCGCAGCGTCTTGTGCGTCGTCGTGGTGACGATATCGGCAATGTCGACGGGATTGGGATGCACGCCGCCGGCAACCAGCCCGGCGAAATGCGCCATGTCGACCATCATGAGCGCACCGACGGCGTCGGCGATCGCCCGGATACGCTTGAAGTCGATGATCCGTGGATAGGCCGAGCCGCCGGTGATGATCAGTTTCGGCCGCGTTTCCCGTGCCTTGGCTTCCAGTTCGTCATAGTCGATCAGGCAATCGCCCTGCCGAACGCCATACTGCACGGCGTTGAACCACTTGCCCGACAAGGTCGGCCTGGCGCCATGGGTCAGGTGCCCGCCGGCCGCAAGCGACAGGCCCATGAAGGTATCACCGGGCTTCAGCAGTGCCAGCATGACGGCGCTGTTGGCCTGCGCGCCGGAATGCGGCTGGACATTGACGAAGCCGGCATCGAACAGGTGCTTCGCCCGCTCGATCGCGGCCGCCTCGACCTGGTCGACATACTGGCAGCCGCCATAGTAGCGGTGCCCCGGATAGCCCTCGGCATACTTGTTGGTCATCACCGAGCCCTGCGCCGCAAGCACGGCCGGCGAGACGATGTTTTCCGAGGCGATCAATTCGATCTCGGTTCTCTGGCGCGTCATTTCATGCGCGATTGCATCGGCAATGAGCGGATCCTGGCGCTGGAGATCTCGTTTGAAAAAACCGGTCATCGTTCTGGTCTCCTGGCAAGCGGCGGCGTTCGATCCGAAGGTGCACGCCGGTTGTCGATTGAAGGTCGCGTGAAGGGTCGGAAATCTCAGTTCACCGCATCCGGCGGCCGGTGTCCGTCGAAGAACGCGTGGAGATTGTCGACCACCCGCATGCCCATGGCGATGCGTGTTTCGGTGGTCGCGCTACCGAGATGGGGCAGGAGAACGACATCGTCGCGTCCGGTCAACGCCCCTGACACCGCCGGCTCGGCCTTGAAGACGTCCAGGCCAGCGCCGGCAAGCAAGCCCTCATCGAGAGCCTCCACCAGTGCATCTTCATCGACAACGTCACCGCGCGCCGTGTTGATGAGAAAGGCCGACGGCTTCATGCAGGCAAGGCGTTGCCGGTTGATCAGGTTGTGGTTCTCACCACCGCCGGGGCAGTGCAGCGAGACAAAGTCCGCCGCGGCCAAAACTTCCTCAACCGTGGCCATCTGGCGGGCTGGCACACCCGGATCGGCAACCGGATACCTGTCGAAGAACACCACATCCATGCCGAAACCGAAATGACAGCGCTGCGCCATGGCCTGACCGATGCGGCCCATGCCGATGATCCCGATCGTCTTTCCGGTAACCTGGGCGCCGCAAAGATGCGTCGGTCGCCACCCGGTCCATCCACCCGAGCGCAGTTCCCTCTCGCCTTCGCCGGCACGACGGGCACACATCAATAGCAGCGTCATTGCGAGATCGGCCGTGGCACCGGTCAGCACGGCCGGCGTGTTGGTTACGACCAATCCCGCCGAACGCGCCGCGGCAATATCGATATGGTTGAAGCCGACGCCGAAATTGCCGAGCATCTTCGCCCGAACGCCTCCCTCGAAAAGATCGGCCCCCAGCCGGTCCGTTACGGTCGGCAGCACCGCATCGGCCTGAAGCAGCGCCTCGCGAAGCTCCGCTTGCCCGAGGGGTCGGTCCGTTTCATTGAGCGTCACGTTGAATTCGTCCGCAAGGCGCGCTTCGACTTCGCGCGGCCAGCGCCGCGTCACGATTATTTTGGGCTTCGTCATCGGTCTCTCTCCCTTACGCCGCACGGTCGCGCTGCTGCGCAGCCTGTCCGGCGATCTCCGCCCGATACCATTCCTGGGCGGCGGCAACGCCGGAGCCCGCTTCTATCCGTGCCCCGGCATCACGCAGGGACATTTCCGCCGCCGCCAGCGCCGACAGGCACATCACTTCGTTGAGGTCGCCGAGATGGCCGATCCGGAAGACCCGTCCCGCAACCTTGCTGAGCCCGGCGCCGAACGACGTCCTGTACCGGCTGTAACCATTGGCAATGACGTGGCGAGCATCGACATCATCGGGAACGACGATCGCCGAAACCGTGTCGGACCACCACTTCTCTTCCTTGGCACAGAGCTTCAGGCCCCAGGCAAACACGCCCCGGCGCACGCCTTCGGCGAGGCGATGGTGGCGCGCGATCACCGTTTCCAGACCCTCGGCGAAGATGAGGTCGAGGGAAGCGCGAAGACCGAGCAACAGCTGGGTCGGCGGTGTGTAGGGGAAATAGCCGGTCGCGGAGGATGCCTTCATGTCCTCGAAGCTGAAGTAGCAGCGCTCCATGCGCGAATGTTTGTGGGCGTCCAGTGCCTTTTCGCTGACCGCCAGAATGCCGAGCCCTGCCGGCAGCATCAGACCCTTCTGCGAACCGGTAATGGCAAGATCGACGCCCCATTCGTCCATGCGGAAGTCGATCGAGCCGATCGAGCTGACTCCGTCGACGAAGAGCAACGCGCCGTGACCGGCATGGTCCAGCGCAGCGCGCACCCCGGCGACGTCGGATGTAACACCCGTCGCCGTCTCGTTATGCGTAACGAAGACCGCCTTGATCCGGCCGTCCTTGTCGGCGTCGAGGCGCCGCTGATATTCCTCGACCGGCACGCCCTCGCCCCATTCGACGTCGATGCAGTCGACTTCGAGGCCGAGCCGCGTCGCCATGTCGACCCAGAGATGCGAGAACTGCCCGAAGCGCGACATCAGCACCCGGTCGCCGCGGTTGAGCGTATTGGAAATGGCCGATTCCCAGGCGCCTGTGCCAGATCCTGGAAAGATGAAGACAGCGCCGGTCTCGGTCTTGAAAATGCGCTTCAGATCCGAAAACAGCGGCAGGACGAGCTCCGGGAAATCCGGCGCGCGCATGTCCTGCATCGGCACGTTCATGGCGCGGCGGACTGCGTCCGGAATGTTGGTCGGACCGGGTACAAACAGATGCGTGGTTCCATTCTTCATCACGTATTCCTCCCAGGTGATATGACGATGCGCGACGACCGGTGGTCGTCCGTCATCGATGCCCCTTTGCCGGCAAGCTTGGCTGCACAGTCTTCGGTCGATGCCGCCCTCCTCTAGAGTCCGCTGGTTCATTCTGAACCCGACAGACTCTAGAGTTCTTTGTCTTCGTTTGTCTTTTCTGGAAAACTGGTTCCCACTTCTCCCTGACAAACTCTAGGCGAACACGACCGTCTTTCGTCCGTTGAGCATCACGCGGCCCTCGACATGCCGCTTGACGGCGCGGGCCAGCACGCGGCTTTCGATATCGCGGCCCGCCGCGACGAAATCCTCGACGCTCATGGCATGCGTCACCCGTTCGGCTTCCTGCTCGATGATCGGCCCTTCATCGAGGTCGGCGGTGACGTAATGCGCGGTGGCGCCGATGAGCTTGACGCCGTGTTCGTGGGCCTGGTGATAGGGCCGCGCGCCCTTGAAGCTCGGCAGGAACGAATGGTGGATGTTGATGACCCTGCCGAACAACCGGCGGGCGAGCGTGTCCGAGAAGACCTGCATGTAGCGCGCAAGCACCACCAAATCGGCGCCGCTCTCCTCGACGATGGCGAGGATCCTCTCCTCCTGCTCCTGCTTGTTGTCTTTCGTCACCGGCAGGAGGCGATAGGGAATGCCAGCCCATGCCGCCGTTTCCCGGCTGTCCTCATGATTGGAAATGATCGCGGCCACCTCGACATCCAGCCATCCGACGCGGATCTGGTAGAGAAGGTGCAGCAGGGCGTGGTCGAACTTCGAGACCATGATCACCAGCTTCGGCTTGCTGCCACGATCGGACAGCGCGCTCTCTATGCCAAATCGCTCCATCACCGGACGCAAGCCGTCTTCGATGCTGCCCTTCGGCGCCCAGGCAGGCACCGAAAAGGCGATGCGCATGAAGAAGCGGTTGGACGCACGGTCCCAATGCTGGCTGCTCTCGGTGATGTTGGTGCCCATGCCGGCGAGCTGCGCCGTGACCGCCGCCACGATGCCGGCGCGGTCTTCGCAGGACATCGACAGGACGAAGGATTGCATGCGTGCCGCGCAGGTCATGCCCGGCCCGCCCGCAATCCGCGGACCTCCCGATAGTCATCGAACCAGGACAGCGTCTTCTCCCAGCCACCGAACGGAAAGAAATGCAGCTGCATCTGCGCCGCCGGATCGGGATAGGCCGCCACCATCGCATCGACCACGTCGGCGGGGTTGCGGTCGGCGATGATGTTGAAGAGGCCGCTTGCGGAGCGTCGAAGCGCGGCAATCGACGGCCCGACCCCGCACATCATGGAAAACCGGATGAGCTTCGTGAGGCTGGTCACGCCGGCAAGCCCGACATGGATCGGCAGGCCCGGATGCGCAGCATGCAGCGTTTTCGCCCACGCCGCGATCATGTCGCCATCGAAGGCGAACTGCGTGGCGACCCGCACCTCGAGAGACCGCTCCTCGCAGATCTCGACCTTGCGCCGCAGGGCATCCGAAAGGTCCGCCTCGCTGATGGCGGGGTGCCCTTCCGGATAACCGGCGACAAATGCGGTTCCAATCGAGCTATCCTTCAGGACCGGATGCGACAGCAGTTGCGATGACTGGCCCAACGGCCCGGCAAACAGCGGCGGGTTGCCACCAAGGAACAGGGCCTCGGTGACGCCGTTGCGGCTATGGGCAACCACGAGGTCGACAAAGTCCTTCTCGCTCTTGAAATTGCGCGCCCCGAAATGGGGAACGGCGGTGTACCCCATCTCCTGGATCCGCAGCGCGGCCTCGACCTGCATGGCCTCCGGCTTGCCGGTCAGGTGGGTGAGGAAGACCCGCGAACCGTGCGGGAAATGCTCGACCTGCGGCGCAAAATTGCGCACCTGTTCGGGCGCAAGTTCGATCGATAGGCCGGTGCTGGCGGCCCAGGTTGCAGGAGCCGGCGTTTCGGCAAGAGTTTCGCTGGTTTTCGTCATGGTCCCCTCCCGGGGGTTCAATAGACAAGCCTGTGCCGCTCGCCGCCTCGACGGGCGGCAGCCAGACAATCCCGCTGGCCGGGCGAACTGTCCGCCCGCCGGCCTCTTCAGGGAAATGCGACGTCAGCCGTTCGCGGCGCGCCGCAGCGACAGGAAAGGCAGATCGACGACCCGTGCCGCGACGTCGATCGTCTTGCCGTCGCTGGTCCAGCGCAGGGTGAGCTCGGTCCTGACTTCGGCGACATCGCGGCGCAGGTGGCCGAAACCGATCATCTTTCCGATCGATGGCGCCCAGGCGACGCTGCTGGCATGGCCGACCTCAGCCGCGCCGTGGAACGCCGGTACCGGATACCAGCGAACACGGCGCAGATTGCCCGGCGAACTCCCCTCGAGACCGGCGCCGCCGGCGGCCTGCGACCAGTCGATGTCGAGCCCAACAAGCTGGCGGTGGTCCCCGGTCGTCGACATGCGCTCAAGTGCAGCCTTGCCGAGGAAATCCGTCTTGCGGAAGTCGATCAACCGGCCAAGGCCAAGGTCGAAGGGAGAGGCGCGGTATTTTCCCGCGGCCTGGATGCCTGCACCGCCATCGTCCGGTCCGGCGCTGGTGTAGTCGTAACCGACGATCAGCAGACCGGCCTCCAGCCTTGCAATGTCCAGCGCCCAGGCGCCTGCGGGAAGGATACCGTAGGGTTTTCCCGCCTCCTGCACCGCATCCCAGACGGCAACGCCGTCCTCCGCCTTGACCCACAGTTCGTAGCCGTGTTCGCCGGTAAAGCCCTGGCGCAGGATCTCCACCTGCCTGCCGGCAATGGTGACCATGGCTAGGCTGGAGAACGGCAATTCCTCGAACGCCGACTGCACCACCGCCTGGAGGACTTCGCGCGACCGCGGGCCCTGCAAGGTCAGGATGCCGTAGGCTTCCGTAATATCGGTGACCTGGATATCGAGGCCTTCGGCATGCTGGCGCCACCAGGTAAAGCCCGGATCGGCGGACACCCGGAACGTGGTCTCGTCCATGCGGAAGACAAGGCCGTCACCGACGACATGGCCGTTTTCATTGCACCAGGGTGCATAATAGATCTGGCCGATCTTGAGCTTCGTGATGTCGCGCGGGATGAGCCTGTCCATCAGCTTTTCGGCATCGGGGCCGGCAATGACATATTTCGACAACGGCGACATGTCGCCCATGGCCACCCGGTTGCGGATCGCCGCCAGTTCCTCGACCATGTCGGAATAGGCGTCCACGACCATGTTCCTGTCCCAGCGCATCCACAGTGCATTCTGGTTCAAGGGTGCGGTCCTCTCAACGAAGGGCGTTCCGCGAAACGCGACGCGCGCCCCCGCCACTGCCGACAGTCCCGTCGTGAATTTCATGTCGTTCATGTGATGATCCTCTCCACCGCGATCCTGGCAGCCACCTCAGCCGAAGCTGCCGGCTTCCCTGCTATGGGGAGAAACTTTTCATATCGCAGCCCAATCGGACATGCCTCCGATTGCCGACCGCATACCCGCAGTTCAGCGACGCCGGCGTGGAAAACACGCATTGGGACTATCCGCTTCTGCTGAGAGAGCGCCGATGGCGCGGCTTGAACCCAATTTCCGATGATGTCCGGTTAAGTCTGTAAAGACAAAGCTTGGTGGTTCCGGACTTTAGGCAGCCACATCGGTGACGGATTTCCAGTGTGCCAATGCACTTCTACGATGGAGGTGGAGGGCACGCGAAGTCTGGGAGAGCGTGATTGGGCGATGTCGCGTTGTCCTGGGCTTAACGGTTGTTGGATAATTCGGCTGAGATGACCCCGCCGCTGTTGGAGCGCGACATTGTCGTTTCTTACGAAACAATACGACGATGAGACAGCAAATGCGGGTCGGCTTACGCGAAGCGATTGCGCAGAAAGAAGCCGTCGCGAAAGGATATCTGGCTCCTGGGCGAGGTCGTGATTTCCATCGGCGGCCAAAAACATTGGCTTTGGCGTGCCGTTGACCAGGACGGTTAGGTTCTCGATGAGATCGTGCAAGCCCGACGCGATACCAAAGCTGCCAAACGATTGCTGGTCAGACTGCTGAAGAAGCAAGGTCTGCCGCCGAGGCGCATTGTCACCGACAAACTTCGTTCATACGCAGCCGCAAGACGAGACGTGATGTCCGCTGTCGAGCATCGATCGCATAAGGGCCTGAACAATCGTGCGGGGAATTCTCACGCGCCACTTCGAAAACGAGAACGGATGATGCGGGGATTTCGATCTGTCGGAAGCTTGCAACAGTTCATCTCGGTTTTCTCAGCAGTCCGCAATCTTTTCGTCGCATCGCACCAGAAACACTCAGCCCTAACCACCCACATTCATCGGATCCGCGCAATGGCGCAGTGGAGAGTCGTGGCCGGCACAACCGCCTGAGTTCACAGACACACGCCTTGCCCGGGCGTTGATAAAACAACGTGACATCGCCAACAAAATCCATTCACGCCGGGAGCGATGCACCAAAGCCGTGACTCCAAACATTCCATCCGGCAGGTCTTGACACAGTCGAAATTCCCCCGTTACATGTTGCATGTTATAACGCAAAAGAGCGATCTACATGCAGCCACCCCTGTACGTGAAAATCCTGACGCACCTGTTCCTGGGACTTGCGAGTGCCATCATACTCCTGCCGCTTCTCTGGGTGCTGAGAACGTCGTTCGTCGATCGCGTCATTGCTTACAAGCTGCCGCCGGACCTGTTCTTCACGCCGACACTCGACAATTACAGGACGATCCTGACGGAGATGGAGTTCGGGAAATTCTTCCTGAACAGCATGGTGGTTGCGGCGACGTCGACGCTGCTGGCGGTCGTCATCGGCGCGATGGCGGCCTATGCGATCGACCGGTACAAGGCCGGCGGCCCGACAATGCCGATGATCATCCTCGCAACGCAGATGATGCCGCCGATCGTGCTCGTCATTCCGTTCTTCCTGATCTTCAAGAATATCGGGCTAACGGATTCGCGCCTCGGCCTGGTGCTCGCCTATCTCGCGTTCAACTTGCCTTACGTTGTCTGGCTGCTCCTGAGCTTCATGAAGCGCGTGCCGCGCGAGCTTGACGAGGCTGCTCTGATCGACGGCTGCACGCCGCTGACGGCGTTCATCCGGATCATTGTGCCCGCCATGCTGCCGGGTATTGGCGCCGCGACGATTCTCAGCTTCGTGCTCTGCTGGAACGAATTCCTTTTCGCCCTGATGCTGACCGGCCAGCAGACGAAGACCCTGCCGGTTGCGGTTTCAAGCCTGGTAACCCAGCAGGGTACGGCGATCGGCGCGGTGAGTGCCGCAACGATCCTCGCAATGCTGCCCATGGCGCTTCTCTATTTCGCCGTCCGCCGTTTCCTGGTGGCAGGGCTCAATGCGGGTGCTGTCAAAGGCTGAACGAATAACAACACAGAACGGAGCAGAAAGCTCTGCAAAACCCCTTCAGATGGAGAACGTCTATGTCGCGATTTTATAAAACCAGCCTGCTGGCCACGGTTGCCTGCGTCCTCGGTGCCACGTCTGCCTTCGCCAATCCGGCCGAGGTGTGCAAAGACGTGACCTTGAACATGCTGCTCGAAACGGTACCGGACACCACTGCGCTACAGAAGGTCGCCCCGGAATTCGAGGCGCTCTCGGGCGCCAAGATCAATATCGAGGCCGTCAACTATTCGCTGATGCATGAAAAGCTGGTCCCGAGCCTCACGGCTTCGTCCGGCGCCTACGACGTGCTCGTCGTCGACAGCTACTGGGTCGGCGAATTCGTCACCGCGAAATGGATCCAGCCGCTCGACGAGCGCATTGCCAAGGATGGCGTCGATACATCCGTCTACTTCCCGGCGCTGATGGACATCAACGGCAAGATCAAGGGCACGACATACATGCTGCCATTCTGGCAGTACGCCATGGGTCTGCTCTACCGCAAGGACATCGTCGAGGCACCGGAATTCCAGGCAGCCTACAAGACCGAATTCGGCCGCGACTGGCGTCTGCCGGATACGCTAGAGGAATATGCCGAGCTTGCGAAATGGGCGGGCAAGTTCACCGGCAAGGCGGGTGCTGCCATGTCCGGCCAGCGCGCGGACCCCGTGGTCATGGAAGCGACCAACTACGTCTTCTCGCTCGGCGCCGATTTCTACAATCGCGAAGACTGGGTGCCCTCCTTGAACTCCCCTGAAGGGATCAAGGCAATCACCGTCTATGCGGATCTGATCAACAATGCTGCGCAGCCGGGTGCCCTGGGTGCGAATTTCGACGACGTCGCCAATGCCCTCAAGCAGGACAAGGCCGTCTTCGCGATCACCTATCTCTTCCTGATGCCGACGCTCCAGGATCCGAAGGAATCGCTCGTCGTAGACAAGATCGGCTTTGCTAGGATGCCTGGCGAAGACAGTCTGCTTGGCGCATGGGGATGGGCCGTTCCGAGCAATGCGTCGAACCCGGATTGCTCGTGGGAGTTCATCAAGTGGGTCGAATCCAAGGACATCGCGCTCAAGCGCGGTATCGAAGGCGGCCAGCCGACGCAGACCTGGATTTACGACAACGAGGACTTCATCAAGGCGTGGCCGGCCATGGCTGCAGTCGGTGACGCGCTCGCCCATGCGAAGGGCCTTCCGGTCATGTCGCGTGCGACCCAGCTTGTCGAAGTCTTCGCGGAAGTGATGGGCGACGTGCTGGCGAACGGTACAGATCCCGCAACGGCGATCACCAATGCGGAAGACAAGCTTGCTGCGCTCACCCGCGGCGATCCGCTCCTGAAATAAGCGAGGCACTGCCTTCGCTCACGCCCGCCGCGGCCCACAAACTGGCGGCGGCGGGCCGGTCTGATTATAGCTGGATCATGATGATATGAAATCTGCGACCAATACCACGAACATGCGGGTGGCAGGCACCGCTCAAAAAAGCGACGGGCTTTCCCTCGGCTTCTACAAGTTCGTTTTCATGACACCCACCATTCTCGTCATGATGTTGGTCGTCGCGGCGCCGTTGCTCTATTCGCTCTACCTCAGCCTGCACGAATATATCATGACCTATGGCCAGGGGCCGTTTATCGGTCTCGGCAACTACGCCCTCCTGATGGGACGGGAATTCGCCGGGGTCTCGTGGGTCACGATGAAGCTCACGGTCAGCGTGGTGGTGATCGAGTTCCTCGTCGCCTTTGCGCTCGCGCTCCTGCTCAACCAGTCCTGGCTGCGCTACCGCGAGTTCTACCTCGTCATCCTGATGCTTCCCATGCTGATGACGCCAGTCGCCGTCGCCCTGATGTTCCGGCTGATGTTCAATCCCAATCTCGGGATCGTCAATTGGCTCTTGAGCCTGGTCGGCATCCCCGCGCAGGGCTGGTTCGGCGATCCGAACCTGGCGCTTGCAACCATCATCTTCGTCGACGCCTGGACCGAGACGTCGCTGATGCTGATCATGCTCTATGCCGGCTTGCGGTCGCTGCCGCTGGATCCCGTCGAAGCCGCGCGGATCGACGGTGCGAATGCCTGGCAGATCCTCAGGCACGTAACCTTGCCGACCCTTAGGCCGGTCATTCTGGTCACCTTGCTGATCCGCATGATCACAGCGCTGAAAAGCTACGATCTCATCTACATCCTGACCCAGGGCGGACCCGGCAAGACCACTGAAACGATCAGTTTCTACGCATATCGCCTGGGCTTCCGGTTCCTCGATATCGGACAGGCCGCGGCCGTCTCGTTCATCCTGCTCGTGGCCGTCGTCGGGCTCACACTTATACTTCTGCGCATCCTGAGGGAGAGGTGAGATGGAGGGAAATTCTCCAGACAAGCGCCGCTGGCACCGGTTCGAAGAATGGGACGCACGTCCGCTCAGGCTGGACAGCTTCGCCGAGGAAAATCCGGAGGATGGCTTCGCCGTCTTCAACAGCCCCTATGATCCGAGCCCGAGCCTCAGGCTTTCGCCGGATGGCACGGTGCTGGAAATGGATGGGCGTCTTGCGGCGGATTTCGATATTCTCGATTCCTTCATCGCCCGTCACCACATCGACCCGACCGTGGCCGCCGAAGCCATGGCGATGGACAGCGCCCAAGTGGCGCGCATGCTGGTGGACATCAACGTTCCACGCGCGCGCCTTGAGCACCTGGCAAGGGGCATGACGCCGGCGAAATTCACCGACGTGCTCGGTCATCTGAATGCGCTGGAAACCACGTTCGCCTATTCGAAGATGCGCCAGCGGCACAGCCCGGGCAATCAGGCGCATGTCACCAATGCGAAGGATGACCCGCTGCAACTCGCGGCGGATGCGGCGATCGCGGTTGCGCTCGGCTTCGATGAGATCGAAACGACGATGCGCGTGGCGGGCAATGCCTGGGCCAACGCGCTCGCCTGCACCGTCGGCGCGGCCGCCGGTCGCGGCAGCACGCTTTTCCAATGCTCCATCGAAGAGGCGGAAGAGCTAAAGATCGGTCTCGCGGGTCTTGCGACCTATGCGGAAACGGTCTCGGTCTATGGCACAGAGCGGTCCTTCGTCGATGGCGACGATACGCCTTGGTCGAAGGCGTTCCTGACAGCCGCCTATGCGTCGCGCGGCATCAAGGCACGTTGCACGTCGGGCGCATCGTCCGAGCTTCTCATGGGGTTCCACGAAAAGCGATCGGTGCTTTACCTTGAAGCGCGCTGCCTTTGCCTTCAGCGGGCGATGGGCGTGCAGGGCACGCAGAACGGAGGCATAGACGGCGCGCCCCTCACCGCCTCCATGCCGGCAGGCGTGCACGAACTCCTGGCCGAAAATCTGCTTGCCGTCTGGCTCGGCCTGGAATGCGCGTCTGGCAACGATACACGGATCTCGGAATCGGAAATCCGGGTCGGAGCAAAGATCACGCCCTATCTGCTTGCTGGCTCCGACCTCATCACGTCGGGTTTCGGGTCGATAAAGGCCTACGACAATTCGTTCAATCCCTCGCTGTTCAACAGCGAGGAACTCGAGGACTATCTCGTCCTCCAGCGTGATTTCCAAGTTGATGGCGGGCTCGTCCCCATCATGGAGGATGACGCGCTCAAGCTCCGTCGCCAGGCGCTGGATGCCTTGGGCGACGTGCTGGAGGAGCTCGGGCTCGCGCAGGCCGATGAGGCGATGAAGGAAAGCGTCCTTTATGCCTCCGGATCGAACGAGACCGAGACGTTTTCGCCCGCAACGACGCTTGCTATCAGCAACAGTATTGCCGCTCGCGGGCTGACCGCACTCGATGTCATCCGCGCACTGGCTTGTCGCGGCCACGCCCGGCTGGCGGAGAACGTGCTCGTGATGCTGCGCCAGCGCGTCAGCGGCGACTATTTGCAGACGTCCGCGGTGATCCGCGAGGGCAAGGTCGTCAGCGCCGTAAACGAACCAAACGACTATAGCGGACCAGGCACGGGCTACCGTATGAGCCCCGAGAAGTGGGAGCGGGTGAAGTCGATCCGCGGCACGATCAACCGCGATCATGTGCTGAAGGCGGAAGGCCGGCATGAGGCTCCCAGCGGTACGCCGACGCTCTATAGCATCGGCCGGGCGGAAAAGGGCCGCGACCCATACGAGGTCGTCATCGGCATCAGTCCCGCCTTCGGCGAGCGGCTGCACCAGACGACGGCAGGCCATGCGGTCACGGATGTGCTGAATGCGCTGTATTCCGGTATTCTTTCCGGCGGCGGGCTGCCGCGGGTGGTTCGCATCATGCATACGGCCGACACCTCGTTCCTTGGGCTCACGGCTGCGCGCCTTTCAGGCTCCGGTTACGGCATCGGTATCCAGGCCAAGGGCACCGCGATCATTCATCAGCGTGACCGGCTGCCGCACATGAATCTGGAGCTCTTTTCCAATGCGCCTCTCGTGACGATCGAGCACTATCGCCGGATGGGCCACAACGCTGCTCGCATGACATGGGGAGAGGTTCCCGAACCCGTCATCGTCACCAATGACGGGCAGGCGCTCAGCGCCCGGTTCCATACCAAGGTAGCGCTTCTCTATGCCATCGAGACCGAAATGACTGCGCCAGGTGCCGACCCGCTCGATCAGTACTTCGCCACGCCGGAGCGCAACGCATGAGCCAGTCGAAAAATTATAGCGATATTTACCCGCTCTCCGAAAAAGCCCCGGAACTCGTGCGCACCACAACCGGGCTGGGACTCGACGAATTCACGCTAGAGGCGGTTCTGGACGGCCGGGTCGGCGTCTCCGATCTGGCAATCACCCCCGAGGTTCTCCGGCTGCAAGCCGGGATCGCTAGGGGGGCGGGTCGAGACAAGCTGGCAGACAATTTCGAGCGCGCCGCCGAACTCGTGGCCGTGCCGCAGGACCTGTTGCTCAGCACGTATGAGCTTCTGCGGCCAGGCCGCGCCGGCTCCGCAGCGGTGCTTCGCGAGCGGGCTGAGGCACTGCGGAAAGAATTCGGTGCCGAACACATCGCCACGCTGATCGAGGAAGCCGCTGACGTCTATGACAGGCGCGGCCTGTTCTCGAAGAGATTTTAGGAAAGGAACGACCTTGGCCCAAGTGGAAGTCGTCGGACTGTCGAAGAGCTTTGCCACAGTCAACATCATCAATGACCTGAACCTCAAGATCGCCGATGGCGAATTCGTCGTCCTTGTAGGACCGTCGGGATGCGGCAAGACGACCCTGCTGCGCATGATTGCGGGCCTGGAAACCTCGAGCGCGGGCGAAATCAGGATCGGTGACAGGGATGTCACCCGGCTATCGCCGAAAAACCGCGACATCGCGATGGTATTCCAGTCCTACGCACTTTATCCGCACATGACGGCGGCCGAGAATATGGGCTTCAGCCTCAAGCTCGCCGGTGTCCCTGCGGTCCAGATTTCCGAGCAGGTACAACGCGCGGCAAAGCTCCTGCATATCGAGCATCTCCTGGCCAGAAAGCCCAAGGACCTCTCGGGCGGCCAACGCCAGCGCGTGGCGATGGGCCGCGCCATGGTGCGCGAACCTGCGGTCTATCTGTTCGACGAGCCGCTTTCCAACCTCGACGCACAGCTGCGCACGACGATGCGCGCAGAGATCAAGCGGATGCATCTCGAAGAGAAGCAGACGGTGATCTACGTCACCCATGACCAGATCGAAGCGATGACGCTCGCCGACCGGATCGTCGCCATGCGCGACGGCAAGATTGAGCAGATCGGAAGCCCGGACGACCTTTACAATCGTCCTGCATCGACCTTCGTCGCCCGCTTCATCGGCTCGCCTGCCATGAACCTGCTGCCGGCCAGCATCCGTGACGGTAGAATAGCAGTCGAAGACGGGCCGACCTTCGACCTGCCACCGGCCTTCGCAGATCTGGGATCCAGCGAGGGGCGCACGATCCTCGTCGGTATCCGGCCAGAAGCGTTCCACCTCAATCCGCCGTCGCAAAATGCACCAGGCTTCGAGATGACCGTATCGCTCATCGAGCCCTGTGGAGCCGAAGTCTATGTCATCGGCGAGGTGGCCGGGCGAGACATCACGATAAGGCTGAGCCCCGGAACGCAACCTGCCCGCGGCGAGACCCGGCGGATCTACGCGGACCCTGCCGCATTGCACGTCTTCGACAAGAACACCGAACTGACGCTGCGGACATAGGAGAGACCGATGGCCAAATCCCTTCTCGATGGCAAGGTCGCCCTGGTGACAGCGGCGGGGTCCGGCATCGGACGATCCTCTGCGCGAATCCTGGCCGAGCACGGCGCTCGCGTCGTTGTGACGGATCGCGATGAGCAAGCAGCCAACGAGGCAGCGTCGAGCATCGTTGCCGATGGCGGGCTGGCAGAAGCGCATGCGCTCGACGTGACGGACGACGTGGCGATCGCGTCACTGTTCGCGCGGGTGGTGAAGGCACATGGCGGACTGCACATCCTGCACAACCATGCCGGCATACAGGTCGCAGGCGCGCTCGAACAGATCGACAGCAGCGACATGCGCAAATCCTATGAGGTGAACGTCGTCGCGCCGTTTTCGGCTTGCCGCGCCGCGCTGCCGTTTATGCGGGAGCAGGGTGGCGGCGTGATCCTCAACACCGCGTCCAATGCCGGCGTCTTTCTCGACAAGGGAATGCTCGCCTACATCACCACGAAATCCGCCGTCATCACCATGACCAAGCAGATCGCCCTCGACTATGCAAAGGACGGCATCCGCGTCAATGCGATCTGCCCCGGCTGGGTCGATACGCCGTTCAATGGACCCTACGAAAACCAACTCGGGGGCCGCGCAGCGCTCGAAAAGGTGGTGCGCAACCTCGTTCCCATGGGCCGCTTCGGCCGTCCGGAAGAGGTCGCCGAGGCCATTCTCTTCCTGTGCTCAGATCGCTCGGCCTTCATCACGGGTCATGCGCTGGTGGTGGACGGTGGCGAGTGCCTGGCCGGTGGAAGCAACTCGACGGTGTGAATATCCCGGTTCCGCTCCATGAGAGGCACCAAATGAAGGAAATCGTTCTTGCAAAGTCAAATCAATCGGGTCGCCGACGGTAAGAGCGGCGCACTGCCTCCGATCCTGGCAACCGCGGATCCGGCCCGCGCGCCGGACAGGACAGGTGGGGAAGGCGAATCCCTGCTCACAAGCTCCGGCCCCAGGATCACCCCCGGCGATGCTGCCGATCTCGCCCGCCAATTCTACGGCATCGAGGGCAAGGTCCGAGCGCTCTCCTCGGAACGGGATGCCAACTTCCACATCCAGCTTGCCGACGGTGCACAGGCGCTGCTCAAGGTCAGCAATTCGATGGAGGACAGGGCCGAAACGGGGATGCAGACTGCCGCCCTGATGCATCTCGCCGCGGTCGACCCCGACCTGCCCGTGCAGCGCATCCATGCCACGACGGACGGGGCCGCCTGGGTTCTGATCGACGGACCAGCAGGCGATCGGCATATCGTGCGCCTGATGTCCTATATCGAAGGCACGATGCTGAGCATTGCCGAGCCATTGCCGGGCTTGCACTTCGAGATCGGCCGCACGCTTGCACGGCTCACGCGGGCTTTGCGCGGGTTCTTCCACCCTTCCAGCGGCCGCTTCCTGCAATGGGACATCAAGCATGCCCGCAGGCTGCGTCCGATGCTCGAGACCGTCGAGGAGCCGGACCTGAAATCGAGGCTCACACGTCTGCTGGCGCGTTTCGACGCCGAGATCGGGCCGCGCCTGCCGCATCTGCGCGCGCAGACGGTGCACAACGACTTCAACCCGCACAACATCGTCGTCGACGGTCCGCGTGCCGCACGGGTCACCGGCGTCATCGACTTCGGCGACATGGTGACGACGCCGAATGTCTGTGATCTCGCTATTGCCTGCTCCTACCATCTCAACGGCGGAAACGATCCGCTGCTGCCCGTGGAAGATCTGGTCGCGGGCTATGCCTCGGTCCTTCCGCTGGAGGCCGAGGAACTGAGCCTGCTTCCCGATCTGATCCGTCTGCGCCATGCCACGACGCTCGCCATCACGTCGTGGCGCGCGCGGAAATATCCGGAGAACGCCGCCTATATCCTGCGTAATGCCGCCGCATCGCGCCGCGGGCTAGACATCCTCGATTCCCTCGATCCCTCCAAGACGAACGATGCCCTGACGAGGGCCGCCGCGCGGGACAGTTCAACGGCAAATGCAGGAAGCAACAGACCATGAGCATGGTGAACGCATTCGATCCGACCCGCGTCAGCGCCCTGGACCCCGATGAACTGGCCCTGATCACACGCCGCAAGAAGGCGCTCGGGCCGGCCTATCGGTTGTTCTACGAGGAGCCGCTGCATCTGGTGCGGGGCGAAGGCGTGTGGCTCTATGATCAGAACGACCGGGCCTATCTCGATGCCTACAACAACGTGGCATCGGTCGGGCATTGCCATCCCAAGGTCGTCGAGGCGATCTTGCGCCAGGCCGGCACGCTGAACACGCATACGCGCTACCTGCACGACGGCGTCGTTGAATATGCCGAACGGCTACTCGCGACGATGCCATCCGCGCTCGGCCATATGATGTTCACCTGCACAGGCTCCGAGGCCAACGATCTGGCGTTGAGAATAGCCCGTGCCTTCACCGGCCGGCAGGGTGTCATCGTGACGAGCCTCGCCTATCATGGCCTGACGGAGGCCGTTGCCGAGATTTCGCCCTCGCTTGGCACCTATGTGCAGCGCGGCGAACGGGTGCGGCTCATCCCAGCCCCGAACGCGCTTTTCGTTGCCCCCGCCGAACAGGGCGCAAAGCTTGCGGCAGATCTCGCCGCCGCCATCGCCGCCATGCGCGACGATGGGATCGAACCTGCGGCCTTCATCGTCGACACGATCTTTTCGAGCGATGGCCTCTATCCCGATCCCGCCGGATTTCTGAGACCGGCCGTCGATCTCATCCGCAAGGAGGGCGGCCTGTTCATCGCCGACGAGGTACAGCCGGGCTTCGGCCGGACAGGCGAGACGTTCTGGGGCTTTGAGCGCCACGGCGTGGTGCCGGATCTCGTGACGATGGGCAAGCCCATGGGCAACGGCTTCCCCGTCGCGGGCGTAGCGCTGAAGCCGGATCTTGTCGCGGAGTTCGGCGTAAAAGCCCGCTATTTCAATACTTTCGGCGGAAATCCCGTGGCGTGCGCCGCGGGCATGGCCGTGCTGGATGTGATCGAGGAGGAGGCCCTGCAAGCCAATGCGCGCAATATCGGCCGCCATCTCAAGGATGGGCTGGCAGCGCTCGTTGCCGGCCGAGACGACATTGCCGATGTCCGCGGCGCTGGCCTTTTCATCGCCGTCGAGTGCGTTCTGAACGCAGAAGACCGCGCGCCGAACGCCCGCCTTGCGGCCTCGCTTGTCAATCACCTTCGCCGAAACGGCGTTCTGATCAGCGCCACGGGTCCGGGTGCAAACATCCTAAAGATCCGCCCGCCGCTCGTGATGAAGCAGGAGGACGCCGAGTTTTTCCTCAACGCTGTCGAGGCTGCGTTGAAGGCATCGAGCGACGGCCGCTAGTATTCAGCCGCCGTCGCCTTGCCTTCATCTTCAACCGAATGGTGAGCAGAGGTAGCTGTAAGTTGTTTTTTTTGATATTGGCCACCCAATGTCGGAGGGTTGGATGGGAAAGATCGAAAACAGGACTTTGAACGAGCGCGCTTACGATGAAATCAAGCGCTCGCTCATCGCCGGACATTTTCGTCCGAGCGACGTCCTCGTGACCCGCACCCTTGCCGAGAATTATGGAATTTCAACCACGCCAGTGCGCGAAGCACTCCAGCGGCTGGTCGGCGAGCGTCAGCTCGTCCTTCTGCCAAACCGTTCGGTTGCCGTTCCGGCCTGGGATGTCGAAAAATACCTCGAGCTAGCCCGCATCCGCCGTGAACTGGAGGGCCTGGCTGCCGAACTGGCCGCGCAGAACATCACCGACAAGAAGATCCGGGTTCTCGAGAAGGTCGTCCTCGACATAGAAAAATCGATTACGTCCAAAGACATCTCGGTCTATGTCAACCTGAACCAGCAGTTTCATTTCGCGATCTACGAGAGTGCGAATTCTCCCCGCTTGCTGCAGATGATCCAGGACGTCTGGGGCCAGGTTGGGCCCTACTTCCTGGAACTGTTCAGCGATCCCGTCTACGAGTCCGTCGCGAACACCGAACACGTCCTCATTCTCGAAAGTCTCAAGGCAAGGGATGCGGCGGGCGTTCGCAAGCATATTGTTGCCGATATCGCCAGCGCGGCCGAAGTGCTCGAACCGCGTATTCAAGAGCTAGCGTCGAAGGATGATCGCACGGCCCTCGGATCGCTTCGTTGATAGTCGCAGACGACCGGGACGCGATTGGCGTCCCGGCCTTTTCGTCTTAGCCACGCGCCTTGCGCACAATGGCCATGAACTCCTTGGCCCGCTGCGGATCGACGGCATTCCATGTATGCCCATCGATCTTGAGCGAAGACCCCACGACGCAACCATCCGCGACTTTCAGCACATCGACCACGGTGGTGTGCTTGACCCCGGTATTGGCGAGCACCGGCGTATCGGGCAGCGCTTTCTTCACCGATTCAAGATCGATCATTTTTGCCGATTCACCGGTAATCGCGCCCGATACCAGAACGGCATCCGGGATCGAGGAGAAGACCGCAGAGCGCGCCCTGTCCGCCAGCGGACGACTGTCGAGGGAGGCGGCGAATTCTGCCGAAACATTGTTCAGGATCACCAGGTCCTTGCGGTCGAGTTGCCGCGCGCGACGCATGGCGCGCCCCGCGTTCGGCGTCCAGGGCCCCATGTCCGAGGCGTAGGTACCGGTGAAAATCTCGCGCACGAAAGCCGCGCCAGTGGCGGCGGCCAGTGCGACGGTGCTGTCGGGATCCCAAAGCACATTGACGCCAAAGGGCTTTTCGATCCGCTCGACCAGACGGCCGATCACGAAAGCCATGGCCGTGGTGGTGGCGATATCGACCTTCAGCTCATAGGGGCGATCGTTTTCGTTGCCGAACATCACGGCATCCACCCCTGCTGCCTGCAGGGCGTCGAGATCCTTCAAGGCACCCTGATAGATACCCTCGACGCCGGCATCTGCATCATAGAGGGGGGTGCCGGGCATGGGGTTCAGGTGAACCATCGCGATGACCGGTTTAATTCCAGGAAAGAGATCGGCAAATTTCGTCATTTCATTCTCCGTTAGCCGCGTGCAGAAAGGCATAAGCGGTCTTGGGTTACAGGGGTAAGGGATGGCGATCAGTTTTTTCGGCGCTCGATCAGCCAGAAGAAAACGACTGTGATCATCAGGATGATCAGAAGCAGGATGAAGGCGGCGGACGACCCCTCGTTCACCTGAAGGCCCTGAAAAGCGCGCTTATACGCAAAAAACGACAGAAGCTCCGTGGAAACGCCAGGACCACCCTTGGTGAGCACATAGATCAGGTCATAGGTGCGAAATTCATTGATCAGCTGAATGACGATGGCAATGATCGAAACCGGGCGCAGGAGCGGCAGAGTGATGTACCAGAACTGCTGGAGCGGGCCGGCGCCATCGACCTCGGCGGCCTCGTACGGCTCCTTCGGCAAGGACGCCAGCCCAGCCGAGAGCAGAAGCACGACAAAGGATGTCTGCTGCCAGATGTCGATCGAGATGAGTGTCGAGAGCGCAATGGAACTGTTGCCCAGCCAGTCGATCATTGGCAGGCCCATGGCGGCAAGCGTCTGGTTCACGATCCCCAGATTAGGCTGCAACAGCATGCGCCAGATCAGCGCGACAGCAACCGGCGACATGGCCATTGGCAGCGTCAGGATGGCGAAATAAATCCCGCGCGCCGTGAAAATCTGACGCAGCATCAGGGCGATGGCCAGTCCGATGACGAATTCGCCGATCACGGCAGCTGCCGAATAGCGCAGCGTCAGCCAGAGCGAATGCCAGAACAGCGGTTCGCTCATGACATTGAGGAAATTTGTCAGGCCGGCAAAGTTCAGCGCCGGGTGTATCATCGTCATTGAGGACAGCGAGATCGCCAGTGCGTAAAGCAACGGGAACCCCATGACCACGACCAGCATGGCAAGGCCAGGAGCCGCAAAGCTCCATCCGGCACGAACCCTGTTTCTTGCAATCGCATTCATGCCACGATCCCTTTTGTACGGACGCGCGCGCTACTGGCCCGCTATCCGGCTCGGCCTCGGCAGGCGAGCGGCGTGCTTGGTGTGATGTCCCGTAAGGGGCGAATTCTCCTGGTTGCTTGCGGGCTGCCGATGCAGCCCGCAAGCACGTGGCCTACTTGGCCATAAGGTCCTTGAGGCCCTTCGCAGACGCTTCCAGCGCAGCTTCGACTGTCGCGTCGCCACTGGCGGCAAGCGAGATCTGGGTACCGAGCAGATCTTCATATTGCGGGCTATAGGTGAAGATCGGGAAGCTCTTGCCGGCAGCCACGATGTCGCCTGCCTTGGCATAGAAGGGATACTTGGCCAGCACGGCTGAATCGCTGAACACATCCGAACGCACGGGCGCATGGCCCTGAAGAGCACGCTTCACCGAGACATCCTTGGACTGAACCCAGGAGATGAACGTCCAAGCCGCTTCCTTTTGGTCGTCCGGAATGTTCTTCGGAATGCCCCAGCCCCAGCCGCCGCTTTCGCCGTGGCCGCCTGGCATCACCGAGATCGACACCTTGCCGGCCACTTTCGGGCAGGCTTCGGCGTTATCGATCTGCGGCAGCATCCACCAATAGGTGACCATCGAGAAGGATTCGCCGGCGCACATCAGCCGCATCGTGTCATCGAGCGTCGCCGAAAGAGCGCCTGTCTGGGCCGCATTACTAATCATATCCGCATACAGCGTCAGTGCTTTTTTCCCCTCGTCGGAATTGAGCACGATGGCACCGTCTTTGCCGAAATAGTCGCCACCTGCCGCAAAGAGGTAGTTGGAGAACTCCATGGAATTGGGATCACCGCGCTGGCCCTGCATGGCAGCACCGTTGATACCCGCTTGCGCCTTCATGAACTTGGCGACGGCAACGTAATCGTCCAATGTCGCGGGGGCTTCGAGCTTCTTCCCGGCCGCCGCTTCGAACTTTGCGGCGAGGTCGGGATTTTCCAGCAGGTCGGTGCGATAGATCAGGCCCATCGAATAGTTGTACATCGGCATGATCGGCATTGCTTCGTCAGTGCGACCCAAAAGGTCCAGCATCGACGGGATGATCGGTGACGTGTCGAAGCCCGACTTCTCCGCATAGGGCTTCAGGTCTTCGAGCCAGCCGCCGGCCGGAAACTCGCCCGCCCATAGGAAGTCTACCGAAAGGAGATTGTACTGGCTCTCGCCGCTGACGAGTTGGGTGACCAACTTGTCGTGCATGTCGCCATAGCCGACTTTCTCGAATTCGACTTTGATGCCGGTTTCAGCCTCGAACTCTGGAAGCAGTCCCTCGATGATCTTCGTTTCGGGGACATCCTCCATCAGTGCACGCAGAACGACGTCGGCAGCGAGTGCCGTCCCGGCCCATAGTGTGGCAGCAAGGCTGCCTGCAACAAGGAAGGCATTTATTTTCAGTCGCGTTTTCATGAGTTCCTCTCTGTTTTCGTTATGTAGTCTTGAATGCACTTATCTGACCGAGCCGAAGGACAGGCCCTGTACGAGATACTTCTGGATAAAGCGCACTGCGATCAGCAGGGGCAGGATCGCGAGCGAGACACCCGCGGAAACCTGTGCGATCTGAACGCCGTTGGAGGTCTGCAGCGCGGCAAGGGCCACTGGCACGGTGGCCGTCTTCGAGCCACCAAGGATCAGCGCGAAGAGGAACTCATTCCACGACAGGATGAACCCCAAGACCGCAGCGGCCATGATGCCCGGCGCTGCCACCGGCAGCACGATGCGCCAGAAAGCGCCCCAGCGCGTGGCGCCATCGGTCATGGCCGCCCCTTCCAGCTCCTCCGGAATGGATTCGAAGAATCCCATCAGGATCCATGTCAGGAAGGGAAGATTGATGGCCGCATAGGCCAGCGTCAGACCCGTCAGCGAATTGGTCAGCCCCGTGATGCGATAGAGCATGAACACCGGCAGCGCGAGCGCGACCGGAGGCAGCATCTGGCTGGCAAGCGTCGCAAACCGCGCAAACTTCCCCCCGGTTTGAAAACGGGCGAATGCATAACCGCTCATGGCGGCAAGCGGCATGGCAAGCACCACGGACATGACCGCGACGATCAGTGAATTGAGATAGTTCGTGCCGAAATTTTTCTCGATGAACAACGCTCGATAGTTATCGAGCGTGAACTCCGGGAAAATCGCCATCGAATAGGACGCCCGCTCCGGCACCAGAGAGGTGCGCAACACCCAAAGGATCGGCAGAAGCACGATCAGGCAGGCAATTGTCAGCCCGACGTGGGAAAGGATGCGGCGCGTCATCGCTTACGCCTTTCGCCGATAGGCCGCCCCCGAGGCGGCGTTGAACAGATGCATCTGCGACATGTCGGCATGAAGCGTGACCTGATCGCCGAAATTGGGCAGGAAATGCCGCCCGGTACGAGCCGACAGGGTGGCGCCCCCGGCCTCGACCCCGATCAGGTTCTCCGCACCAAGGGCTTCGCGCATCACCACCTTGCCGGTGAAGGGCAAGGTTGCGGAGGTAGCTTCCGCCAGCACGTCTTCCGCACGCAGGCCGAGAATGGCTGGTTCCGACGCGGCATGGCTGTAGAGCACCGACTGGGCCGGAGGCAGAACACCCGAGATCGGCCCCGCATCGATCGATAGTACGCCCGCTGCAACAGAGAGCCGCGCCGCAATGAGGTTCATGGTCGGAGAAGCAAGGAATTGCGCCACGAACGTATTGGCCGGGTTGGCGTAAACGTCGAGCGGAGCACCAACCTGCTCGATGTGGCCGTCCCGCATGATGCAAATCCGGTCACCCATCGTCATCGCTTCGATATGATCATGCGTGACGAAGACCATGGTCTTGCCCAGGCGGCGGTGCAGCTTAACCAGTTCTTGCCGCATCTCGCCGCGCAGCTTGGCGTCGAGATTCGAAAGCGGCTCGTCCATCAGGAAGACATCCGGCTCGCGCACCATCGCCCGGCCAAGCGCCACGCGCTGACGCTGCCCGCCCGAAAGCGCACCCGGCCTGCGATCGAGATAGGGGACGAGCCCCAGGATCTCGGAAGCGTCCTTGATCCTTACGTCCTGCTCGGCGAGCGGAGTGCCGCGCATCTTCATCCCGAAACGCATGTTCTCGCGCACCGACATATGCGGATACAGAGCGTAGCTTTGGAACACGACAGCGACGTTTCTAGCGCGGGGCGGCAGGTCGGTGACGTCGCGTTTTCCGATCTTTATTCTTCCAGCCGTAATCTCTTCCAGGCCGGCGATCATCCTGAGCGTCGTGGATTTTCCGCAACCCGATGGGCCTAGCAGCACCATGAACTCACCCTCTTCGATGGTGAGGGAAACATCCTTAACCCCGAATACTCCGCTGCCGTATTCACGGCTGATGGTGTCGAGTGTGATCGCGGTCAATGTAGCCTCATGAACAGACTGGAGTTGGGATGCGGCTTGAAATCGAACAAAATCGAACAAATCAGGGGATCAGGTGGTGTAAACGCCGCCGGTGACGTTCAATGCCTGGCCCGTCATGAAGCGCGCCGCATCGGAGCAGAGAAAGACGACGACACCCGCGACGTCTTCAGGGGTCTCGATACGACCCAACGGCGTTTGGCGAATGTAATCCTCTTCCACTTCAGCAGGCGTCATGCCGCGCAACTCGGCTTCCCAAAGAATCTCGCGTTCCTGCATCGATGTGCGGACGAAGCCGGGGCAAACGGCGTTGACACGGATACCCTGCGGCGCAAGTTCGCGTGCAAGAGCTTGGGTCCACCCCACCACTGCGAACTTCGAAGCCGAATAGTGGGCGAGAAGAGGCGCGCCGATCTTGGCGGCAAGTGACGCCGTGTTGACGATAATTCCCTTGTTTTCTTTAACAAAATGCCGCGTCGCAATTTGGTTTGTCAAGAACACGCCGCGTGCATTGACGTTCATATTGAAGTCCCAGTCGTCATCGGTCAGATCGACCGCTCGACGCATGGTCGATACACCAGCATTGGCAATGCAGATATCGAGCCCGCCAGCAGATGACAGCGCTTCGTCAAATGCCGCCTGCACCGAGGCGCGCTCGCGCACGTCGATCTTGACGGCACGGTGCCCCACGCCAAGCGAGGCAGCGGCGGCCTGCGCAGCCTCGAGGTTGAGGTCGGCAATGACCACCGAAACGTCCTGCGCGGCAAGCGCTTTGGCAATGGCAAAGCCGATGCCGGTCGCAGCGCCGGTCACGATGGCCCGCTTGCGCGCCAGCCCCGGGTGTTTTTGGTCGGCAAGTTGATTTGGCTGCATACCCATTCCTCCAATTGCACGAAATCAAACAACTTTCGTCGTCAATTGCAACAAAAATGTTCGCTTGTGTTCGATATTTTTCCATTATATGTTGTTATGTGATCGAAACCGTGTCCGCTTTTCACCCTGAAAGCATGTGAGCTGCCAATTGGAAACGCCGGGAAAATCGCTCTGGTCTGTGCTACCAGCTCGGGACTTCGCATTCAGTCGAACTTGGGACGGGCCATAGACGTGACACAGCTGGAAAAGACGACCGCCACCCCCCCCTCACCCACGCGAGAACGCGGCCGGGCGCCTGCGCGGGCCCGCATGGTCCGCATTCTGGAGCGGCTGGAGGAAGGCGGTTCGATCTCAGTGACCGACATCGCACAGGAATTTGGCATTTCGGACATGACGGTGCGCCGCGATCTCGCCGAACTGGAACGCGACGGGTTGCTGGAGCGTGTCCACGGCGGCGCGGTCGGCCTGAAGCGCGGACCTTTGACAGTGATCGACGATGTCGAGCCGATCTTCGAAGCGAGGGCGCGCCAGAACGCCGAGCGCAAGGCCCGCATCGCGCAGGCCGCAGCCCGCTACGTTTCCGGGCGCAAGGTCATTGCATTCGATCTGGGCACCACGGTCCTTGCCGCGGCGCATGCCATCGTCCAGGCCGGACCGGACCCCCAGCTGCGCGCCTTCTCGAACAGTTTGCGCGTGGGGATGGTGCTCGCTCGCGCCGGCATCTCCATTTACATGAGCGGCGGGCTGATCCGCGCCGAGGAAATGTCGCTAACCGGGAAAGAGGCCGTGGACGGCTTCTCCCGCTACTACTTCGATGTGGCGCTCCTCAGCGCATCGGGCATGACGACCGAAGGCGTCTTCGATTATTCGCCCGAGGAGGTCGCCGTGAAAACGGTCTTTCTGCAACGTTCCGCCGAGCGTGTTCTCCTGATGGACAGCACCAAGTTCCGCCGGATTTCAACGGTTCTGATTGCCACCCTTTCTGAAATTTCGACGTTGATCACGGATGCGCCGCCGCCGCCGGATCTTGCTGCCGTGCTGGACGCGGCCGGCGTACGGGTCATCGTCGCCGATCCTTTGTAACCCTCTAGTTTTTCGGGACCCACCGCAGAATGAACGTCTTTCTTGGCCTCGACATCGGCACCACCTCCACCATCGGCATTCTTGTCGATACCTCGGGCAACGTTCTGGCCCTCGCCTCACGGCCGGTGACGCTATATTCGGAAAAGCCCGGATGGGCCGAGGAAGACCCGGCGGAGTGGTGGCAAAACTGCTGCGCCATCATTCCTGATCTCCTGGCGCAGTCCGGCATCGAAGCGGCCCGCATCTCGGGAATAGGCGTTGCCGGAATGCTCCCCGCCACGGTGCTTCTCGATGATGCAGGGCTTCCGCTGCGCCGCTCGATTCAGCAAAGCGACGGTCGCGCCGGTGCTGAGGTGGAGGAAATCCGACGCGAAGTCGATGAAACCGCGTTTCTGGATGCGGCGGGCTGCGGAGTGAACCAGCAGCTTGTCGGCGCAAAAATCCGCTGGCTCGCAAGGCATGAGCCCGAGGTGCTGGTGAAGGCAAGGACCTTGTTCGGGTCTTATGATTACATCAATTATCGATTGACCGGCAAAGCCGCGGTTGAGCAAAATTGGGCTCTGGAGGCCGGCATCGTGAATATCGCCAGCGGTCGAATTGATCTCGCGCAGGCGGAACGGACCGGTATTCCGCCGCATCTCCTGCCCCCTCTGATCGGCTCATCGGCTGTCCTGGGCCATGTCACTGCCGATTGCGCTCGCGAAACGGGGTTGGCCGCAGGTACGCCGGTCGTCGGCGGCGCGGCAGACATGATCGCCTCCTGCCTGGGAGCGGGAGTGGTGCGCAGTGGCGATGTGTTGCTGAAGTTCGGTGGCGCGGTCGATATCCTGACCGCAACCGCAGTGCTTAAACCCGATCCGCGGCTCTTCCTGGATTATCACCTCGTCCCCGGCCTTTGGTTGCCGAACGGCTGCATGTCGACCGGCGGCTCGGTATTGAACTGGTTTATCGAAACCTTCGCAGGCGGGGTCGAACCCTTGAACGGCTCGGTGCATGCGGCGCTGGACGCCATGGCCGCCGAGAGACCGGCGGGCGCAATGGACCTGACTTTTTTGCCCTATCTGCTGGGAGAGAAAACACCCCTGCACGACCCGTCCGCGCGAGGCGTCTTGAACGGGCTTACACTCTCTCACGATCTCGGCCACATCTGGCGCGCGGTGCTCGAATCCTACGCCTATGCAATCCGTCACCACATCGAAATCCTCAACGAGGCGGGCCATCAGACGACGCGCTTTCTTGTGTCGGATGGCGGAGCGAAATCCTCAGTCTGGATGGGCATTGTCGCCGACGTCCTCGGCCAGCCGCTTCAACGTCTTGCCGGTCATCCCGGATCATGCCTGGGCGCTGCCTGGACTGCCGCTGTCGGCCTGGGCGCCGCGGAATGGGACGGCATCATCGCTTTCACCACCCGCGACACATTGTTCACCCCTAATCCCGACAACCGTGAAACCTACAGCCGCGGCTATGCCACGTTTCGAGATCTCTATCGCCGCGTTCAGGGCATGCATTGATGAGGATATTCCCCTGGAAAGCAGTCGCTTGGGATATCGATGGCACGCTGGTGGACAGCGAGCCGTTACATCATGAGGCGCTGATCGCGACGTGCGACGAACAAGGGCTGGATCTACGCGCCCTCCCCGAAACAATGTTTATCGGCGTGCATTTGCGAGACGTCTGGCTGCAGCTCCGGCAGCATCTTCCGAACACGCTGGCGGAGGCGGAGTTTCATCGGCGGATCAATCAACATTACGCGGCAGGTGTTCGAAAACTCAGTGCTATCCCTGGCGCGATCGAGACGATGAGATCGCTTAATTCAATGGGGGTGGTGCAAGTCTGCGCCTCGAACTCCGCACGTGAGGTCGTAGACGCAAATCTCGCGGCCATCGGCGTGACAGCACTGATGCAAGCGTCGGTATCGCTCGACGATGTGAACGAGGGCAAACCTTCGCCGGAATCATATTTGCGGGCAGCCCAGCTTGTCCAAATCGATCCCGCTGAAATTCTCGTGGTAGAGGACAGCTTTACGGGTGTCCGCGCCGCACGCGCCGCCGGAATGCAAGTGGCCCTGCTTAGCAATGGCTCGACGAATGCGCAAACCGGAAGCGACGTCGAGCCAGATTTTAGGATCGCGCTATTGCATGAAATCTTACAACTCAGTCGCTAAACTCGACTTTGTACATTATGCGGCGAATGACAGTGCCTCTGTCATTCGCTTGATTCGTCTTAGCTGGATTTTTGGAATTTCCATCCGGCAGGTGCTGTCAATAAATGCCCTAGGTGTTGTCACATAAACGCAGCATAAGTGAATTTGGCATAAGACTAAGCATTGAGTTCTCGCCCCTGTTTGGTCTAGCAGGCTGCTGCAAAATAGAACAATGTTCCCGATTGGATTCTGGTTTGTGCTGAACCGCCCCGGATTTTCCGGAGACCCGAACCTGTGAGAAGTAGGGTCTATGACGAGCAAGACGACGAACAAATTCTCCCCTGAAGTCCGCGCTCGCGCCGTTCGAATGGTGACGGAGCATGAGGCTGAACATCCGTCGCGGTGGGCTGCCGTTTTCTCAATAACCGCCAAGATCGGCGGCTCGGCACATAAGCTCAATGAGTGGGTGAAGAAGGCCGAGGTGGACAGCGGCAAACGGGCGGGTTTGCCGAGTGACCTCGCGGAGAAGA
>NZ_JBQVPI010000019.1:0-99621 GCF_052438155.1 Shinella sp.
GCCATGCGCCATGCGCAGCTTCTCGGCGCCAGGGATCCGCTGATGTGGAAGCTGCTGCCGACGCTGGTCGGCGAGATGGGCCGCGCCTATCCGGAACTGCAGCGCGCCGAAGCGCTGATTTCCGAGACGCTGAAGCTGGAAGAAACCCGTTTCCGCACCACGCTGGAACGTGGCCTGAGCCTGCTGTCCGACGCGACCAACACGCTGGGCAAGGGCGACATGCTGGACGGCGAAACCGCCTTCAAGCTCTACGACACCTACGGTTTCCCGCTCGACCTGACGCAGGATGCGCTGCGCGCCCGCGAAATCAACGTCGATCTGTCCGGCTTCACCGATGCGATGGAGCGCCAGAAGGCCGAGGCCCGTTCGCACTGGGCCGGCTCCGGTGACAAGGCGACCGAAACCATCTGGTTCGAGATCAAGGAAAAGTTCGGCGCGACCGAATTTTTAGGCTACGACACCGAGACGGCCGAAGGCGTCGTCCAGGCGATCGTGCGCGACGGCAAGTCGGTCGAAGCCGCCTCCGTGGGCGACGAGGTGCAGATCGTCACCAACCAGACGCCGTTCTACGGTGAATCCGGCGGCCAGATGGGCGATACCGGCATCATTTCCTCCGACACCGCCAAGCTCGCCGTGTCGGACACGCAGCGCAAGGGCGAGGGTGTCTTCGTTCACATCGCCACCGTTGCCGAGGGCACGCTGAAGGTCGGTGATGCGGTCGCGCTGACGGTCGATCACGCCCGTCGCTCGCGCCTTCGCGCCAACCATTCGGCGACGCACCTGCTGCATGAGGCGCTACGCGAAGTGCTCGGGACCCACGTCGCCCAGAAGGGCTCGCAGGTCGCGCCCGAGCGCCTGCGCTTCGACGTCTCACATCCCAAGCCGATGTCGGCGGAGGAGCTGCGTATCGTCGAGGACATGGCAAACGAAATCATCGTGCAGAATTCCCCGGTCACCACGCGTCTCATGACGGTGGATGACGCGATCGCGGAGGGCGCCATGGCGCTCTTCGGCGAGAAGTATGGCGATGAAGTCCGCGTCGTCTCGATGGGCAGCGGCCTTCACGGCGCCAAGGCCAACCGCGCCTATTCCGTGGAGCTCTGTGGTGGCACGCATGTGGCCGCGACCGGCGAGATCGGCCTCGTGCGCATCGTTTCCGAAAGCGCCGTCGGCTCCGGCGTGCGTCGTCTGGAAGCGCTGACGGGTGAGGCGGCACGCGCCTATCTCGCCGAACAGGACGAACGCGTGAAGACGCTTGCGACAGTGCTCAAGGCTCAGCCGAGCGAAGTGCTCGCCCGCGTCGAGGCGCTGGTGGACGAACGCCGCAAGCTGGAACGCGAACTGACCGAAGCGAAGAAGAAGCTGGCCCTCTCCAGCGGTCCTGCCGGCGGTGATGACGGCGTGCGGGATGTCTCGGGCACAAAATATCTCGGCAAGGTCGTCACTGGCGTCGAGCCGAAGGACCTGAAGAGCCTGGCGGACGAGGGCAAGAAGAGCCTCGGTTCCGGCGTCGTTACCTTCGTCGGTGTCTCGGCGGATGGCAAGGCAAGCGCCGTTGTCGCCGTCACGGACGACCTGACAGGTCGTTTCAGTGCCGTGGATCTGGTGCGCCGCGCCTCTGAAGCGCTCGGCGGCAAGGGCGGCGGCGGGCGTCCCGACATGGCGCAGGCTGGTGGCCCGGATGGTACGAAGGCCACTGACGCCATCGAGGCGGTTGCCGCGGCCATCGCCGGCTGATCCACCGGTATCCATGGCTGTATCGATACGACGGCGGGCTCAGGCCCGCCGTTTTGTTTGCGAAGTCTTCAGGGTTTCCGCCTAGCATCCCCGCGCGCGGAGTTCAGTGTTTTGATTGAAGAATTCGTCAGCATATCGACCTTGATGATCTGCACGTTCCTGTCGACGATGGTCGTCGGGATTTTCATGCTTCAGGTCTGGCTCACCGACCGCCGCCACGCCGCAGCGGGATACTGGTGCCTGGCCATGTGGGTCGGCTCGCTTTGCACGATTCTCTTCGCACTGCGTCCCATCGGCTTTCCCCTCATCACCGTCGGTCTCGGCAACGCGCTGGCCGCCTTTAGCTATGCGTTCATGTGGGCGGGCTTTCGCGTCTTCGATCGTCGTCCGCTCTATCTGTCGGTGGTGCTTGCGGGGCCGGTTCTGTGGTGCGGGGCTTACCTGCTCCTGCGGCCGGTGGCGGATGACGTCAACAATCGTGTCATCCTGACGTCGATCATCATCGCCGTCTATTCCATCTGGATGGGCCTGGATATCTGGGCGGGGCGTCGACATGAGCGGCTGCCGACCCGCTCGATCGCCGCCTTTTTCTTCGTGACGCACGGCATCATCTATTCGCTGCGTATTCCCATGGCCATTGCCGCGCCGGCGGAGCTTGGCCATGGAACAGCCTATTCGGCCTGGTTCGCGCTCTTTTCCCTGGAACTCTTCGCCCATACCATCCTGTCCGCGGTCGCCATGCTGGTGCTCATCAAGGAGCGTGGCGAGGCGCTTTATCGCCAGGCCTCGCGCACCGATACCCTGACAGGCATCGCCAACCGCGGCTCGTTCCTGGAGGATGTACAGGCCCATCTCGCCCGCGGCGGGCAGGGCACGTTGATGATCTTCGATCTCGATCGGTTCAAGGCGATCAACGACACCCATGGACATGTCGCGGGCGATGCGGTGCTCAAGCATTTTTCCGCGCGCGTCTCGTCCTGGCTGGAAGACGGCATGCTGTTCTGCCGTTTCGGCGGCGAGGAGTTCGCGCTGTTTGCGCCCAGGCACGATATCGACCAGGCGGCGGATTTTGCCGAGAGGCTTCGCTGCGAGGTTGCCGCCATGTCGATTGCCCACGAAGGGCGCGAGATCGGCGTTTCCGTCAGCATCGGCCTTGCGGATGTCGCCGCTTTCGGCGCGGATTTCGACCGCCTGCAGTCGGCAGCGGACAACGCGCTCTATGCGGCAAAGGAGGCCGGCCGAAACTGCGTGATGCGATGGACGCCGTCCGAGGGGCTCGCCGATATTGCCGAGCGCATGCGCGTGCCGGATGCCGCACCGGCCTTCAATGCATCGATAGCCGGCTAACAAACTGGCTGCCAGGTGGCGATTTTCGCCACGGCACAATGACCCGGCACAGCATCTTTTGCCCGTCTTTGTTATGATGGACGACGAGGCCGTGCGAAAATTGCAGGCCGCCGCAGAAGCGCAGGATTTGTGAAATCGCCTCATGCTTGATTGAATGCGTCCCGACGAGAGAGGCAACGGCATGAGCGAGAATGTGATCTGGGCCACCTACGAGAAGCGCCTGCTGCGCGTCTCTGCCTACATCTACGAACATCTGGAAGAGGATCTGGACCTCGACCGGCTGTCGGAAATCGCCTGCCTTTCCGCCCATCACTGGCACCGCGTCTACCGGGCCGTGCACAACGAAACGCTGGCGGCGACCGTGCGCCGGCTGCGTCTGCACCGCGCGGCCGGCGATCTGGTGCGCAGCGACCGCTCCGTTCGGGACATCGCCGCGCGATGGGGCTACCCCAACCTGCAATCCTTCACGCGCACCTTCGCGGCCGCCTATGGCATGCCGCCGGCGCGCTACCGGAAAGAGGGGCCGCATCGCGCCTTCGAACCCGAAAACGGCAAGGAGTCGCCCCATATGTACGACGTTACCATCCGCACCATGCCCGAACAGCCACTGCTCGGTGTCCCGCATACCGGTTCCTATATGGGCATCGGCAAGGCTTTCGAAGCGCTCTACGGCGCGCTTTTTTCCCGCAACATTTTTCGCCCCGACATGCGCATGATCGGCGTATTTCTCGATGATCCCGATCTGGTCGCGGAAGACAAGCTCCGCTCCTTTGCCTGCGTGACGGCAGACGGGGATGTCCCGGCCGAAGCGCCGCTCGTGCGGCGCACGCTGGCGGGCGGCGACTATGCCGTGCTGCGTCACAAGGGGCCTTATGCCGATATGGGGGCGGCCTATCGCTGGCTCTATGCCACCTGGCTGCCGGGCTCCGGCCGCTCGATCCGCGACGAGGTGATGTTCGAAGCCTACCTGAACAACCCGCGCGACGTGCCGCCGAACGAGCTGTTGACGGAAATCTACCTGCCACTTCAGCCGGCGACCTGAATACAACGGGACGGGCGAGGGGCTGGCTCAAAAACCTGTTGTTGAGCCAGCCCCTCGCCAACCCCAAACGTCATCCTCGGGCTTGACCCGAGGATCCACGCCACGTCCGCGACGGGGATGGTCGGATCAAGCCCGACCATGACGGAGGAGAGGTTTGTCTTCAGCCCTTCGCCGCCGCAAGCTGGCGATGCATCTCTTCATCGTCGATGGCGGTTGCACGCTTGCTGGCCGGTCGGTCCTTGAGGCGGTCCCAATAGGCCTGGAATTCCGGCCGGGCCTCCAGCGTGCCGAATTGCAGGCCCCAGCTGATATGCGCGCCGACATAGACGTCGGCGGCGGTGAAGGTTTCGCCGGTGATGTAGGGATGCTGCGTCACGGCGAAGGAGAGGGCATCCATCACCGATTCGTAGCTGCCGCAACCGATGCTGCGCTCGCGCTCCTTCGGTACATTCAAGGCGAAGGCCTTGAGCGATACCGCCATTTCCAGCGGCCCGGCGGCGAAGAACATCCAACGGTAATAGTCGCCGCGCTTGTCGTTTGGTGGCGCAAGGCCTGCGTCGGGGAAGGCGTCGGCCAGATAGGCGCAGATCGCGGCGGCTTCGCTGACGACGGTCTTGCCGTGCCGGATGGTTGGCACCTTGCCCATCGGGTTGATCGCGAGAAACTCCGGCGATTTCATCGTCCCGTCGAAGGTCAGCCACTCCGTGCGGTAGGGCGCGCCGACCTCCTCCAGCATCCAGCGGGCAATGCGCGCCCGCGACATCGGGTTGGCGTAGAAAATGAGGTCCTCGGCCATGCTGTCCTCCTCTGCATGTAGCGAGGGGGAAGATAAGGCAGGGCGCCAGTGCCGCAAGAGTGCGGCAAAGAAAAAGCCCGGCGCGAAGGCCGGGCTTTCCAAGGGTTTTTGTGGCTTAGGCCGCCATGGCCTTCTTGAGGTTTTCGTCGATCTTGTCGAGGAAGCCAGTGGTGGAGAGCCACGGCTGGTCGGGACCGATGAGCAGAGCGAGGTCCTTGGTCATGAAGCCGGATTCGACGGTTTCGACGCAGACGCGCTCCAGCGTGTCGGAGAACTTTGCGAGTTCCGTATTGCCGTCCAGCTTGGCGCGGTGGGCAAGGCCACGCGTCCAGGCGAAGATCGAGGCGATCGAGTTGGTCGAGGTCTCCTCGCCCTTCTGGTGCTGGCGGTAGTGGCGCGTCACCGTGCCGTGCGCGGCTTCGGCTTCCACCGTCTGGCCATCCGGCGTCATCAGAACCGAGGTCATCAGGCCGAGCGAGCCGAAGCCCTGTGCCACGATGTCGGACTGCACGTCGCCGTCATAGTTCTTGCAGGCCCAGACGTAACCGCCGGACCACTTCAGCGCGGAAGCGACCATGTCGTCGATCAGGCGGTGTTCGTACCAGATCTTGGCTTCCTTGAACTTGTCGGCGAATTCGGCGTCGAAGACCTGCTGGAAGATGTCCTTGAAGCGGCCGTCATAGACTTTCAGGATGGTGTTCTTGGTCGACAGGTACACCGGCACCTTGCGCTGCAGGCCGTAGTTCAGCGAGGCGCGGGCGAATTCGGTGATCGAATCGTCGAGGTTGTACATGCCCATGGCGACACCGGCGGACGGGGCGTCGAACACGTCGTATTCGATTTCCTTGCCGTCCTCGCCGACGAACTTCATCGTCAGCTTGCCCTTGCCGGGGAACTTGAAATCGGTGGCGCGGTACTGGTCGCCGAAGGCGTGGCGGCCGACGATGATCGGCTTGGTCCAGCCGGGAACGAGGCGCGGCACGTTCTTGCAGATGATCGGCTCGCGGAAGATGACGCCGCCGAGGATGTTGCGGATCGTGCCGTTCGGCGACTTCCACATCTTCTTCAGCTTGAATTCCTCGACGCGGGCTTCATCCGGCGTGATGGTGGCGCACTTGACGCCGACGCCGTGCTTCTTGATGGCGTTGGCGGCGTCGATCGTCACCTGGTCGTCGGTGGCGTCGCGGTTTTCCATGCCGAGGTCGTAATATTCGAGGTCGACGTCCAGGTAGGGATGGATCAGCTTGTCCTTGATGAACTGCCAGATGATGCGCGTCATCTCGTCGCCATCGAGTTCGACGACGGGGTTGGCGACCTTGATCTTTGCCATGGAGAGCCTCGTGTTTTGTAGGGGCTGGGCGCCCCGGATCGTGGACTTGAAAGAACCGTTTGGCCCTATAGCACTCACGACCCGGAAGGCAAAGCCAACCATAGGCGGAGGCGGTTTATTTTCGCACTGCGGAAGAATAAGTTTCGCCAAAATTGCGTTGCAGGAAGGTCCGCTCGCAGGCCCGTCCGGACCTGTCGTCATCCAATGGAGAATGCCATGTCGCGTTTCGGTCTCGTTGCGCTCGCCCTTCTGCTTCCGGTTTCGGTTCAGGCCGCCGATTTCAAGGCGCCGGTCGCGGAAATCCTGTCCGCGGCCACCGCCAACTGGCAGGACATGGGCACCGAAACCGATACGCCGCCGCCCTATACCGACTATTTCAGCGAGGATTTTCTAAAGCGCCTCTACAGCAAGGATTTCGTGGCAAAGTACCGCGAGGCGGCAAAATACCCGGCCTATGAGGATGGCGGTTCGCCGTTCGACTATGACCCGATCATCGGTGGCCAGGACGGCTGCGCACTGAAGGACGTGACGACCACCGAAGGCCAGCCGACGGCAGGCGCGGAAGACGTCACCGTAACCTTCGACAACAGCCATTGTTTTGGCGAACGCGCCGCCGACTGGCAGCCGGAAAAACTCGTCCTCAAGCTGGTCGAGGAGGATGGCCGCGCGGTGATCGACGATATCGAGCGCCCGAGCTTCGATGACGGTGCTTCCTTGAAGAAGGAACTGCTGGAAATCGCGCAGGAAGGCGCCAATGGCGGAAACGGCAGTGCTGCGGAATCACCGGAATAAATGACTTCCGCTTTTCATTTTCGGCCGTTTATGCCAGTGAGGCCCCTTCTTTCTAGGGAATTATGAGCATGGCAGGCACGAACAGCGAACGCACGCTGATCGCCGAAGGACCGGCGATCATCCTCGTTCATCCGCAACTCGGCGAGAATATCGGCATGGTGGCGCGCGCCATGGCGAATTTCGGCCTGGCGGAACTGCGCCTCGTCAATCCACGCGATGGCTGGCCGAGCGAGAAGGCGATCTCCGCCGCCAGCAAGGCCGATCACGTCATCGAGGCGGCAAAGGTCTATCCCTCGTTGGAGGAGGCCGTTGCCGACCTCGAATTCGTCTATGCGACGACGGCGCGCGATCGCTACGGCTACAAGGAAGTCCGCTCGCCGGTCGTTGCCGCCGATGACCTGCGCGTGCGTTTCCGCGCGGGCGAAAAAACCGGCATCCTCTTCGGTCGCGAACGCACCGGCCTCACCAACGAGGAAATCGCGCTCGCCGACGAGTTGGTGACCTTCCCGGTCAACCCCGCTTTCGCCTCCTTGAACCTAGCCCAAGCCGTTCTTCTCATGAGCTACGAGTGGATGAAAAGCGGTCTCGCCTCCGTCGAGAGCACACCGTTCCACGCGTTGTCGCAGCGGCCGGCCAAGAAGGAAGAGCTGCAGGGTCTCTTCGACCATGTGGAAGAGACGCTCGATGCGCGTGGTTATTTCCGCCCTGCCGAAAAAAAGCCCAAACTGGTGGAGAACCTGCGCGCCATTCTGACGCGTCCCTCCTTTACCGGCACGGAGATCCAGGTTTTGCGCGGCATCGTTTCCTGCCTCGATCGTTTCACCCGCGAATCGCCCCGCGGCGCGGTCGATCCGAACCGCACTCGCAACCGCCGGCCCAAGGTGCCTCGTGACGAACAATAGCGCAAAACCGGTTCTCATGTTCGACAGCGGCATCGGTGGCCTCACCGTGCTGCGCGAAGCCCGCGTGCTGATGCCGGAGCGGCATTTCATCTATGTCGCCGATGATGCCGCATTTCCCTACGGTCCCTGGGAAGAACCGGCGCTGAAGGCACATGTCATCGAACTCTTCCGGAAACTGCTTGCCGAGCATGACCCGGAAATCTGCGTCATCGCCTGCAACACGGCATTCACGCTGGTCGGGGCCGATCTGCGCGCTGCCTTCCCCGACATGGCCTTTGTCGGCACTGTGCCCGCCATCAAGCCCGCCGCAGAGCGAACCCGCTCCGGCCTTGTCTCCGTGCTCGCGACGCCCGGCACGGTCAAGCGCGCCTATACGCGCGATCTCATCCAGTCCTTCGCCAGCCAGTGCGACGTGCGGCTCGTCGGCTCGGAGCGCCTTGCGCCGATGGCCGAGGCCTATATTCGCGGCGAAACGCTGTCGGATGAGGCGGTGCGCGCCGAGATCATCCCCTGCTTTGCCGATGAGAATGGCCGCAAGACGGATATCGTCGTGCTCGCCTGCACGCATTATCCCTTCATGGCGAACCTCTTTCGCAAACTCGCGCCCTGGCCGGTCGATTGGCTCGACCCGGCAGAGGCCATCGCCCGCCAGGCCCGCCGGCTCGTGCCGCCGCTGGAGACGCTTGCGCCTGGCGAGGACATCGCCGTCTTCACCTCGCGCAACCCGGATTTTTCGACGCGGCGCCTGATGCAAGGCTTTGGCCTGCGCGTCGTCTGACGCGGCTTTCCCTGTGGGTTTTTCCAAAGCGGGTCGTGACGGGCGCGGATTTCGTGTTAGGGCTCTCCGATTGCCCGGTGGCGGCCGGGCGAATCACAAATTTCAGGAACGAGGAACGGCATGAAGGTCGGCATCGACATGGGAACGGTGCAGGGTGGCGCACCGGCCAAGCTCGATATCGAGGAACTGCTGGCGACGCGCCTGCTGGTGCAGGGCAATTCGGGCTCGGGAAAGTCGCATCTTCTGCGACGCCTGCTCGAACAATCCGCGCAATGGGTACAACAGGTCATAATCGATCCCGAGGGTGACTTCGTGACGCTGTCCGACCGATTCGGCCATGTGGTCGTCGATGGCGAGCGCACGGAAGCCGAACTTGTCGGTATCGCCAATCGCATTCGTCAGCACCGCGTCTCCTGTGTGCTTTCGCTCGAAGGCCTCGAAGCCGACGAGCAGATGCGCGCCGCCGGCATCTTCCTCAATGCGCTGTTCGATGCGGACCGGGATTTCTGGTATCCGGTGCTCGTCGTCGTCGACGAGGCGCAGCTTTTTGCGCCAGCCTCTGGCGGCGAAGTTTCTGAAGAAGCACGAAAACTCTCGCTCGGCGCGATGACCAACCTGATGTGCCGCGGCCGAAAACGCGGCCTTGCCGGCGTCATCGCCACGCAGCGTCTGGCAAAACTCGCCAAGAACGTCGCGGCGGAGGCCTCGAACTTCCTGATGGGCCGCACCTTTCTCGATATCGACATGGCGCGCGCCGCCGATTTGCTCGGGCTTGATCGCCGGCAGGCGGAAATGTTCCGCGACCTGCCGCGCGGCGCCTTCGTGGCGCTCGGCCCGGCTCTGTCGCGCCGTCCGCTGCCGGTGACGATCGGCGCTGTCGAGACGTCTGCCCGCTCGACCAGCCCTAAGCTGATGCCGCTGCCAGACGCACTGCCCGATGTCGAAGACCTGATCTTCACGCCCGATCCGGACGAATTCTCCCGCCCGTTCGTGCGTCGCGCGCCACCCGCGCCGCGCCCGACGACGGATATCCTCGCCGAACTCTCCCGCGCCCGGCCGGAGCCGGTGCAGACGGAAGCGAGGGCGCCTGCGCCTGAAATTTCCGCCGAAGAGCGCGACGGCCTGCTTGACCAGGTTCTCGCCGAAATCCTCGGCAATCCCGATGCGGCTTTCCGGGCGGATGCCGAACTGTTCCAGGATTTCCTCGTGCGCTGCCGCATCCGCCGCGTGCCCGGCGCGCCGCTGTCGCTTCCGGCCTTCCGCCGCAAGATGGCGGTCGCGCGCTCCGGCGTCGATGCCGAAACGGCGGCAACGGAGATCTGGGGCAAGGCGCTCGATCTTTCCCGCAGCGTCTCCGAGGATTTGCAGGGCGTGTTCCTGCTCGTGGCGCAGACGGCCGTGCGTGGCCTTGCCTGCCCGTCGGATGCGCGGATCGCACGCGCCTACGGCACCCACTCCGCGCGCCGCGCGCGGCGTCTGCTCGGCTATTTCGAGGAGCAGGGGCTGGTCGTCGTGCACAGCGATCTCGCCGGCCACCGAATCGTTGCCTTCCCGGATCTCGGCTGCGAGACGCTGCCGGGTGACGCCAATGGGCCGGATCTTGTTGATTCCCACCGCGATGCGGCGGAATAGGCGGTTTTTCCGCCGCGGCTCGTTGACAAAATTGTAAAATGATCATAGTGACCCCGCCAACGCCGGGCAGAAATGTCCGGTGTTTCATTGACATGTCCCGTGGATTCTCCGGTCGCGATCGTGAGAAGCCTGTCGGAACCCGAAAGGTTCAGAGGAGGGCGTGTTTCCTTCAGCCAGTCCGGCAACGGGCAGGCCACAACAAGACTAAAAGGAAATGCGATGAGCAAGCGCGCTGCATCCAAGTACAAAATCGACCGCCGTATGGGCGAAAACATCTGGGGCCGTCCGAAGTCCCCGGTCAACCGCCGCGAATACGGCCCGGGCCAGCACGGCCAGCGCCGCAAGTCCAAGCTTTCGGACTTCGGTGTTCAGCTCCGCGCCAAGCAGAAGCTGAAGGGCTACTATGGCGATATCCGCGAGAAGCAGTTCCGCGCGATCTTCGCTGAAGCTGAACGCCGCAAGGGTGACACCCCGGAAAACCTGATCGGTCTGCTCGAATCGCGCCTCGACGCGATCGTCTACCGCGCCAAGTTCGTTCCGACGGTCTTCGCTGCCCGTCAGTTCGTTAACCACGGCCACGTCAAGGTCAACGGCGTCCGCGTCAACATCGGTTCCTACCGTTGCAAGCCGGGCGACGTCATCGAAGTCAAGGAAAAGTCCAAGCAGCTCGTCACGGTTCTTGAATCCGTTGGCCTCGCTGAACGCGACGTCCCGGACTACGTCGAAGTCGATCACAACAAGATGGTCGCGACCTTCGTTCGCATCCCGGTTCTCGCCGACGTGCCGTACGCCGTCATCATGGAACCGCATCTGGTCGTCGAATTCTACTCGCGTTAATCGCGACGACGCCTTGCGCAATCTGGAAAAGCCGCCAAGAGATTGGCGGCTTTTTCTTTGGGGAACAGCTTATGGATCTTCAGGCTATCATCGAAGACATCCACGCAAACCTTTCGCCCCGGCGCGGTGAGGGCAGGGTGGCGAACTACATTCCGCAGCTTGCCCATGTCGATCCCCAAAAATTCGGCATGGCGGTGGTGACGGTCGATGGTGACGTGCACCTGGTCGGCGATGCGGAAGAGCCTTTCTCCATCCAAAGCATTTCCAAGGTTTTCACGCTGACGCTGGCGCTCGGCAAACACGGCGAGGCAATCTGGAAGCGTGTGGGACGCGAGCCGTCCGGCTCTGCTTTCAACTCCATCGTCCAGCTCGAGCAGGAAGGCGGCATTCCGCGCAATCCCTTCATCAATGCGGGCGCGATTGCCATCACCGACCTCGTGCTCGCAGGCCACACGCCGAAGGAGGCGATCGGCGAGATCGTGCGCTTCCTGCGCTACCTGGCCGATGAAGAGGACATCATCATCGACCAGGCCGTGGCGCGCTCCGAGCAGGCGACGGGCTTCCGCAATTTCGCACTCGCCAATTTCATGCGCTCCTTCGGCAAGCTCGATCATGCCGCCGAACTGGTGCTTGGCGTCTATTTCCACCAATGCGCGCTGGCGTTGAGCTGCCGGCAGCTTGCCAAGGCGGGGCTGTTCCTCGCCAATAGCGGCACCAATCCGCTCACCGGCCACCGCGTCGTCTCGCATATGCGGGCGCGGCGTATCAACGCGCTGATGCTGACCTGCGGCCACTATGACGGTTCGGGCGATTTCGCCTACCGCGTCGGTCTGCCGGGCAAGAGCGGCGTCGGCGGCGGCATTCTGGCCGTGGCGCCTGGAAAAGCCTCGGTCGCGGTCTGGTCACCGGGCCTCAACGACAACGGCAACTCGCTTCTCGGTTCGCTGGCGCTGGAAATGCTGGCGGCCCGCACCGGATGGTCGGTCTTCGGGGCTTGATTGTGCGGCCGGTTCGGGGCATTGCAGGCCCATGACCCTGGCCCTCGCTGAAATCGACGACGACACGCCGGACAACGGCCGCCACCCGCTTTTTACGGATGCGCCTTCCAGCGTGTCGTTCAACAAGCTGCGCAAGCGCCTGCTCCGGCAGGTCCGGCAGGCGATGGACGATTTCGGCATGCTGAAGGGCCAGAAGCGCTGGCTCGTCGGCGTCTCCGGCGGCAAGGACAGCTACGGGCTGCTTGCGCTTTTGATGGACCTGCAATGGCGCGGCCTGCTGCCGGTCGAGCTGATTGCCTGCAATCTCGACCAGGGCCAGCCGAACTTCCCAAAACACATCCTGCCGGGGTACCTGAAATCGATCGGCGCCAAACACCGTATCGAATATCGCGACACCTATTCCATCGTGAAGGAGAAGGTGCCGGCAGGGGCGACCTATTGTTCGCTGTGTTCGCGTCTGCGGCGCGGCAATCTCTATCGCATCGCCCGGGAGGAGGGCTGTGATGCGCTGGTGCTCGGTCATCACCGGGAGGATATTCTCGAAACCTTCTTCATGAACTTCTTCCATGGCGGGCGGTTGGCCACCATGCCGCCGAAGCTGCTGAATGACGAAGGCGACCTGATGCTGCTGCGTCCGCTTGCCTATGCGGCGGAGGACGATCTTGCAAAATTCGCGAGCGCCATGCAGTTCCCGATCATCCCCTGCGATCTCTGCGGCTCGCAGGACGGCCTCCAGCGCAATGCGATGAAGGCGATGCTGGCGGATATCGAAACGCGCATGCCGGGCCGCAAGGACACCATGCTGCGCGCGCTCGGCCACACCAATCCGTCCCATCTTCTCGACCCGAAGCTTTTCGATTTCTCCTCCCTCGAAACGGTAAGGCCCAATGACGACGACGATTGACATCAATGCCCTGGCGCTTGTGCTTGCACAGGCGGCCGAAGCCGAAATCCGCCCGCGCTTTCGCGCGCTCGCCAAGAGCGACATCCGCACCAAGGCCGACGCCAACGACCTGGTGACGGAAGCAGACGAGGCGGCGGAACGCTTCATCAAGAAGGAAGTGGCGGCGCAGTTCCCGGGCGTGCTGTTCGTCGGTGAAGAATCGGTCGCGGCCGATCCGGCTTTGTTGCCGAAGCTGGCGGATGCCGATCTCGCTATCGTCGTCGATCCGATCGACGGTACGTTCAACTTCGCCTCCGGCGTGCCGCTGTTCGGCGTCATGGCGGCGATTGTTTCCGGCGGCGAGACTGTCGGCGGCATCATCTACGACCCGATGGGCGATGATTTCGTGATGGCGGAAAAGGGCGGTGGCGCCTGGCAGACCGGCGATCACCGCCCGGCCGTCAGGCTCAAGGCGCGCGGTGCAGCCCCGCTCGAAGCGATGACCGGCATGGCCTCCACCAGCTTCCTTGATCGTGACCGCCGCGCCCGCATCCTGGCGAACCTCGCGCAGGTCGCCTTCGTCTCGAACTACCGTTGCGCCGCGCATGAATACCGCACCTTCGCCGGCGGCCACCTGCACTACCTGATGTACAACAAGCTGATGCCCTGGGATCATCTCGCCGGCACGCTGATCGCGCAGGAAGCCGGTGCCTATGCCGCACGCTTCGACGGCTCGGCCTACAAGCCGCACCATGTCGAGGGCGGCCTGCTGGTCGCGCCGGACAAGGACAGCTGGGAAATGCTGCGCCGCGAAGTCTTCGTCGACTGACACGATCTTTCCATCTCGACAAAAAAAAGGCCCGGCTGCCAATGGCAACCGGGCCTTTTCCTTGTTCTCGTGACGTTCGTCAGACCGCCTTGTTGTGCGGCTGGAACAGCTTTCCGCGTTCGGCGATCAGCACGAAGATCAGGCCGATGATCGAGAGTACGAAGAAGCCCATGACCAGCGGCAGCGCCGTGCCATTGAAGGACTGGCCGATGATCGCACCGATGATCGTGCCGCCGGCGGTGCCCATGAAACCGAGCACCGAGGAGGCCGTACCGGCGACGTGGCCGAGCGGTTCCATGGCGAGCGAGTTGAAATTCGAGCCGATCCAGCCGAACTGGAACATCGACAGTGCAAACAGCACGATGAAGATCGGGAAGGGCACATGTCCCGGCCAGAAGAGCGTCAACAGCAGCCACAGCGCGTTGACGGCAAGGAAACCGACCAGCGCCCCATGCGACAGCCGCCGCATGCCGTAGCGACCGACGAGCTTCGCATTCACGAAGGACGACAGCGCCATGAAGGCCGCGACGCCGGCGAAAGCGACGGGAAACCACACGCCCAGCCCGTAGATGCCCACATAGATCTGTTGCGCGGAGTTGATGAAGCCGAACAGCGCCCCGAAGATGAAGGTGCTCGCCAACGTGTAGCAGAGCGCCACGCGGTCGGTCAGGACGATGCGGAAGCCTTCCAGAACCGAGCGCACCGTGAAGGGGCGCACGTCGTCGGGGTGCAGTGTTTCCGGCAGGCGGACATACATCCAGGCCCAGATGACAGCGGCCATGACCGCCATGAAGACGAAGATCAGGTGCCAGTCACCGAACAGCATGACGATCTGGCCCGTGCCTGGTGCAAGCACCGGCACGACCATGAACACCATCATGATCAACGACATGACTTCCGCCATCGCGCGACCGCCGAAAATGTCACGGACAATCGAGATGGTGATGACGCGCATGGCTGCAGAGCCGATGCCCTGGACGAACCGCAAGGCCAGCAGTCCAGCGAAGCTTGGCACGAAGACGACGGCAAGCGACGACACGATATAGACGGCGAGACCGAAAAACATCGGCGCACGACGGCCGAACCGGTCGGAAACCGGGCCGTAGAGCAACTGCGCGAAGGCGAAGCCGATCAAGTAGGCGGAGATGACATATTGCCGGTGGTTTTCGTTCTCGACGCCGAGGCTGGCGCCGATTTCCTGGAGGCCGGGCAGCATGATATCGATGGCGAGCGCATTGAGCGCCATCAGCAACGCCATGAGCGCAATGAATTCTATCTTGCCCATGCCATTGAGGCGCTGGGCAGCTTCAGGGGTAAGTGCAGACATAATCACTATATTCCATGAAAGAGATAAGGCGCCGCTGGGGTGCGGCGCCTTTGAAAAGCTTGAGGTCGGAAGACCGTGAAGCGTCAGGCAGCGCCTTTAATCGAAATACCCTGTTCCTGAAGATGCGACTGCAATTCGCCCGACTGGAACATCTCGCGCACGATGTCGCAACCGCCCACGAATTCACCCTTCACATAAAGCTGCGGGATGGTCGGCCAGTTGGAATAATCCTTGATGCCCTGGCGGATGTCGGCGTCGGCGAGCACGTTGATGCCCTTATAGTCCACACCCACATAATCGAGGATCTGTACGACCTGACCCGAGAATCCACACTGCGGGAATTCCGGCGTGCCCTTCAGGAACAGGACGACGTCGTTGGTCTTCACTTCGTTGGCGATGAAATCGTTGATGCCGCTCATTGCAGTCTTCCCTAGCAAATCGGCTTCAAGGGCCGATGCGATAAACCGTTCGCCCTAGATAACAACCCCGGGTGAGAAATGCCAGAAGGCCCTCAGAAAAAATGCAAGGGGTTGCCTTACGATTTCGAGGGCTGTTGCGCGATCGCCGCGCCTCTGTCTACCGGCTGCGCTGGCGCGAGCGGTTTGCCGCCGTGCGTCGGCGGCTGACCTGCTTGCGCGGCCGCTGGGCCGGTTTTTTCGCTGCCGGCTTCAGCGCAGCTTCGATGATATCGCTGAGGATACCGCCGGAGGCCTTCTTGCGTGTCGTCGTCGCCTTGCGGCGCGTGCGCTTGGTCGTTGTCTTGCGCACGCCGGTCTTCTTCAGCACCTCTTTCAGGGCTGCGTCGACCACGCCGGAGACGAGTTCATCGAGGAGGCCGGCCATGGCGGGTCACTCCGGGATGGAGGTCTGGAGGGCAAGGGCGTGCAGGACACCCCCCATATTGCCCTTCAGTGCATCATAGACCATCTGGTGCTGCTGCACGCGGGTCTTGCCGCGAAAAGCTTCCGCGACGACCTCGGCCGCATAGTGGTCGCCATCGCCGGCCAGATCGCGGATGACCACCTTTGCTCCGGGAATGCCGGATTTGATCATGTCTTCGATGTCGCCGGGTGACATAGGCATATGGACTGCTCCCTTATCGTTATTCCGCGGCGGCAGCGGCATTGCCGTTGCCGTCCATGAAGTCAGGGAACCATGATTCATGGGTGTTGCGCAATTGTTCAATAGAGACCGAGAGAAGGTCACCCACGACGAGATTGTCACCGCCGACCGCGCCGAGGCGGCGGAACGGCACGCCCGCACCTTCCGCGTTGGCGCAGAGGAAGTTGGCAAGATCGGCCGGAACGGCGAGCACGTAGCGGGCCTGATCTTCGCCGAAAAGCAGCGCATGGGCCGGGCCGTTCGAGCCCGAAAGATCGACCGTCGCGCCCTTGCCGGACGACATGGCCATTTCGGCAAGGGTGACAGCGAGGCCGCCCGAGGAAATGTCATGGCAGGCCGTGACCTGGCTGTTGCGGATGGCCGAGCGCACGAAATCGCCGTTGCGGCGTTCCGCGTGCAGATCGACTTCCGGCGCCGGGCCATCGACGAGGCCGAGCACGTCGCGCAGGTAGACGGACTGGCCGAGATGGCTGCCGTCGACGCCGATGAGGACGAGCTGGTCGCCGTCCTTCGCGCTACCGATCTTGGCCATGACGGACCAGTCGGGCAAGAGGCCGACGCCGGCAATGGTGGGTGTCGGCAGGATCGCGATGCCGTTCGTCTCGTTGTAGAGCGAGACGTTGCCGGAAACGATCGGGAAGTCGAGCGCGCGGCAGGCTTCGCCGATTCCCTGGATCGCCTTGACCAGCTGGCCCATGATTTCCGGCTTTTCCGGATTGCCGAAGTTCAGGTTGTCGGTGGAGGCAAGCGGCTCGGCGCCGGTCGCGGTGATGTTGCGCCAGCACTCGGCCACAGCCTGCTTGCCGCCTTCGAACGGATCGGCCTCGACATAACGCGGGGTGACGTCGGAGGAGAAGGCGAGCGCCTTGGTGGCATGGCCCTCGACGCGCACGACACCGGCATCACCGCCGGGGATCTGCAGCGAGTTGCCCTGGATCAGCGTGTCATACTGCTCGTAGACCCAGCGACGGCTCGACTGGTTCGGAGAACCGACGAGTTTCAGCAGGGCCTCGGCATAATCGTTCGGCTCGGCGACCAGATTGGCGGGCAGGGGTGCCGGTTTGCCGGGCTCGCGCCACGGGCGGTCATATTCAGGTGCTTCGTCGCCAAGCTGCTTGATCGGCAGGTTCGCGACTTCCTCGCCCTGATGCAGGATGCGGAAACGCAGGTCGTCCGTCGTGTAGCCGACGATCGCGAAGGCGAGGCCCCACTTGACGAAGATCGCCTTGGCGACCTCTTCCTTGGCGGGCTCGAGCACCATGAGCATGCGCTCCTGGCTTTCCGACAGCATCATCTCATAGGCGGTCATCTGTTCTTCGCGCACCGGCACGAGATCGAGGTTCAGCTCGATGCCGAGGTCGCCCTTAGCGCCCATTTCGACGGCGGAGCAGGTGAGGCCGGCCGCACCCATGTCCTGGATGGCGATGACGGCGCCGGTCTGCATCAGTTCAAGGCAGGCTTCCAGCAGGCACTTTTCGGTGAAGGGGTCGCCGACCTGTACGGTGGGACGCTTCTCTTCGATCGATTCGTCGAATTCGGCGGACGCCATGGTCGCGCCGCCCACACCGTCGCGGCCGGTCTTGGCGCCGAGATAGACGACCGGCAGGCCGACGCCCTTGGCTTCCGACAGGAAGATCGCGTTGGATTTCGCAAGGCCGGCTGCAAAGGCGTTGACGAGGATGTTGCCGTTGTAGCGCTCGTCGAACTCGACCTCGCCGCCGACCGTCGGCACGCCGAAGGAATTGCCGTAGCCGCCCACACCGGCGACGACGCCCGAGACGAGGTGGCGGGTCTTCGGATGATCAGGCGCGCCGAAGCGCAGTGCATTCATCGCTGCAACCGGGCGCGCACCCATGGTGAAGACGTCGCGCAGGATGCCGCCGACGCCCGTCGCCGCACCCTGGTAGGGCTCGATATAGGACGGGTGGTTGTGGCTCTCCATCTTGAAGACGACGCAGTCGCCGTCGTCGATGTCGACCACGCCGGCATTTTCGCCCGGACCCTGGATGACGCGCGGCCCCTTGGTCGGCAGCGTGCGCAGCCAGCGCTTGGAGGACTTGTACGAGCAGTGCTCGTTCCACATGGCCGAGAAGATGCCGAGCTCAGTATAGGTCGGCTCGCGGCCGATCAGCGAGAGGATGCGATCGTACTCATCCGGCTTGAGCCCATGGGCAGCAATCAGCTCCGGGGTGATCGGGCGGGTGTTCGAAATGGTCATCGTCGCTCGTCTTGTCGTGGAGGGCAGGATTGGGGTCTCTTTAACCTATGCTGCCGTGCAGTGCGACAGGAAAATGACCGGAAACCACAGCAGAGCGGGGCTTCAGGCCGGGCTGTCATAGCCCGTCGGGCCGTGTTCGAGCAGGCGGCGGAGGCGTGTCATGCCGGTAACGACGTCTGCGCGGTCGACAGGTGGCGAAAAGCCGATGCGGACACGGTGGAAGGTCTTCTCCGAGCGGCCGGCCTTGAACTCGTCCTCGTCGTCGATGAGGATGTCTTCCGCGAATGCGGCTTGCCGGAAAGTGCCGGAGAGCCACGGATCAGGCAGCTTCAGCCAGAGGAATGGCACGCGCGGATGCGAGGCGAAATCCAGTCCGGCGAAGATGTCTCGCGCAATAGCCTCGCGCGCCTGTACCTCATCCGCAACGGCACTGCGAATTGTATCCGCCGTGCCCGACAGCACGAGACGGGCAGCGAGTTCCGCAAGCAGGAACGGCAGGCCGCCGCTCACCATCTTGTGAGCGATGCGGACGCGTTGTGCCAGATGGGGCGGGCAGGCAACCCAGCCGCCACGAACGCCGGCCGCAACGCTCTTCGACAGGCCACCGACGAGAAAGGTCCGGTCCGGCGCGATTTCGGCGAGCAGGGGAATGCCATTGTCCACGGTGGCGCCGTAGAGATTGTCCTCTATGAGCCAGACATTGTGCCGCTTGGCGATAGCGACAATCGCGCGGCGGCGATCCTCCGGCATGATGGCAAGCGTCGGGTTCTGCGCCGTGCTCATCAGGAAGGCGGCCTTGGGGTGCTGCTGCACGCAGACGCGCTCGAAATCTTCGGGAATGACGCCATAAGCATCCGATTCGACCAGCGCCGTCTGGCGACCGAGCAGCGCGGTGCCACGGCTGATCTGCGAATAGGTGACGTGCTCGAAGACGATGCGGTCGCCGGGCGAGGTAATGACGGAAACGGCGGCAATAATGGCCGCATGCGCGCCGAGGGTGGGCACGATGCTGTCTATGCCGGGTTGCCAGTTATCGCTTCCCAGCCAGCGCTGGCCCGCTTCCAGCCAATGGCGCGGGAAATTGCGCGTGTAGCTGGCGATCTCGTTCGGCTGCTCCCGGCAGATTGCCGCGAGAATGTCGGTGACATCAGCCGATTGCCCGATATCGGTTGCCGCTGTCGTATCGAAACGCAGTTTGCCGGGCGGTGCATTCGCTGCGCGGGTACCGACCAATCTGGCGCTCATCGGATCGATGCCGGCGGGGTTATCGTTTTCCGGCGTTCCAAGCACGTAGGTTCCACGGCCGACTTCACCGCTGACGAGGCCGCGCTCTCGAACCATGCTGTAGGCGCGGCTGACGGTGCCGATGGTGACGCCGATATCATAGGCGAGGTTGCGCTGGGGCGGCAGCTTGGCTCCGGAGGCGAGCGCGCCGGTGTTGATCGCGCGCTCGATCTGGTCGGCGATGCGGACATATAGCGGGCCATCCGAGGCCTGAAGATCAGGAAGCCAATTTGTCATGGTGGCAATTCTTATATTGCACCGTTTGCAGAGTCAATTATTCCCTGAATGCACCGATTGTCACGCTCCCGGTGGCATTTCAGGAGAAAGCACCATGGCAATTGATACAATTTTCGTCGCGAGCGACGCCAGAAGTCGCCGTTCCCTAGGCGCAACGCTCTATCGCGCATGGCTTGCCTGCCACGCGTGGGCCATCAGGCGCCGCACGCGCCATGCGTTGGTGGAAATGACCGAGGAGCAATTGTGCGATATCGGCATAACCCGCAGCGAAGCGCGGCGGGAAATCGGAAAATCGTTCTACTGGGATTGAGGCTCAACAGCCCTTGCCGCCGGCGGCCCAACGCTTGACGTCGGTCGCGATGCGCGCGCTGACGGCTTCGCTCATCAACGGACCGAAGGCTTCGAGTTTTGCTGGATTGCCTTCCGCGTGTACCACGAGCAGCGGGCGCGATTCAGGCGAATTGCGGTGCACGACGAGGATACGCGGGCGGCCGGAGAAGGAGTTCAGCTCCGGCGCAAGGCGGTAAGCCTTGAAGGCCGGGTCACCCGACTTGAACCAGCAGGCATTTGCGCCGAGCGCGATGCGCTCCATGGTCGGCAGCGCCGCGCCATTGGCCTTCGGCGCTGGCGTCTTCGTCTGGCAAGCAGCGAGAGCCGCAATGGCAACGAGCGGCAGGACAAGCTTGGCGGAGAGGAGAGGGCGCATGAAAAGCCTTTCGGGGATGGACATGCGCCCTTGATAGCAACGGCTGGTTAAGCGGCGATTACGTCGAGCACAGACGCGAACAGGCCGCGGCCATCGGAACCGCCATGCGCGGCCTCGATGAGGTTTTCCGGATGCGGCATCAGGCCGAGGACGTTGCCCTTGGCGTTCATCACGCCGGCAATGTCGTTGAGCGAGCCGTTCGGGTTGGTGCCGTCCGCGTAGCGGAACACGACCTGGCCGTTGCCTTCGATGGCGGCCAGCGTCTCGGCATCGGCAAAGAAGTTGCCGTCGTGATGGGCGACCGGGCAGCGGATGATCTGGCCTTTTTCATAGGCGCGGGTGAAGTCGGTTTCGGCATTCACCACTTCCAGCTTCACTTCGCGGCAGACGAATTTCAGCGAGGCATTGCGCATCAGCGCGCCCGGCAGCAGACCTGCTTCGAGCAGGATCTGGAAACCGTTGCACACACCTAGAACCTTCACGCCGGCTTCGGCCTTGGCCTTGATCGCCTGCATGACCGGCATGCGCGCGGCAATCGCGCCGCAGCGCAGGTAATCGCCGTAGGAGAAACCGCCCGGGATGACGATGAGGTCGACATCCGGCAGGTCCGTTTCGGTCTGCCAGACGGTGACCGGTGCGGTACCGGAAATCTTGGTCAGGGCCGCGATCATGTCGCGGTCACGGTTGAGGCCGGGGAGTTGGACGACAGCGGACTTCATGGGTGTGGTTCAAACCTTGCCTGGGCCTCGGCGAGTTCACGCAGTTCGAGGCGGTTTTCGATACGGTCGAGGCGTTGGTCGACGCGATCCAGACGCGTATAAATCTGGTGCACGTCCATCTGCATGGAGGCAACGACCCCACGCAGATTGCTCATTTCAGTTTTCACACTGGCGGTGTCAAATTTCAGGGCGGAGATGTCTCCCTGAATCTTCTTCAGCATTTCGTAGATCAGATCACCATCGACAACCACCATGACGCGCCCTCAACCATTAAGAGAGGGCGATAGTATAGTTCTCGATTACCGTGTTGGCCAGAAGCTTGTCGCACATCGCCTTGAGGTCGGCTTCTGCCTTTGCGCGGTCGGCGGTCTGAAGCTCGAGGTCAAAAACCTTGCCCTGGCGGATGGCGCCCACACCCTCGAAGCCGAGGCTGCCGAGCGCGCCTTCGATCGCCTTGCCCTGCGGGTCCAAAACACCGTTCTTGAGCGTCACCGTTACGCGTGCCTTGATCATGTCTTCCTCTTCAAACCAAATAGTTTCAGCCGGCTGGTGAACAATTACTTGACCAGGACGGGGCCAGTGCCGCGCACGGGCTCGTTTTCATTCATGATGCCGAGGCGGCGGGCGACTTCCTGATAGGCTTCGACCAGGCCGCCCATATCGCGGCGGAAGCGGTCCTTGTCCATCTTTTCCTGTGTGGCGATGTCCCACAGGCGGCAGCTGTCCGGCGAAATCTCGTCGGCGATGATGATGCGCATCATGTCGCCTTCGTAGAGCCGGCCACATTCGATCTTGAAATCGACGAGCTGGATGCCGACGCCGAGGAACAGGCCGGAAAGGAAGTCGTTGACACGAATGGCGAGCGCCATGATGTCGTCGAGTTCCTGCGGGCTTGCCCAGCCGAAGGCGGTGATGTGCTCTTCGGAGACCATGGGGTCTTCCAGCGCATCGGCCTTGAAATAGAATTCGATGATCGAGCGCGGCAGCACGGTGCCTTCCTCGATGCCGAGGCGCTTGGAGAGCGAGCCGGCAGCGACGTTGCGCACGACCACTTCAAGCGGGATGATCTCGACTTCCTTGATCAGCTGCTCGCGCATGTTGAGGCGGCGGATGAAGTGGGTCGGGATTCCCATCTTGTTGAGCTGCGTGAAGACGTATTCGGAAATACGGTTGTTCAGCACGCCCTTGCCGTCGATGACCGCATGCTTCTTCTTGTTGAACGCGGTCGCATCATCCTTGAAGAACTGGATCAGTGTGCCAGGCTCGGGGCCCTCATAGAGAATCTTGGCCTTGCCCTCGTAGATACGGCGGCGACGGTTCATGGATTTTTCTCTTTGTTGGCGCGCTTGGGGCTCGCGCAGGTGTCGTTCGTTCCCGGCTCCATAAACGAATTGCCGCGCTTTAACAATCGGCGTTACACCCGATCCCCCGATTTCCGGCCTCTCCGGGAAGTCCGGCCGAACAAAAGTTCGCATTGCACTTTTGCCGTCGTTTTGATTTATGGGCTTGGAAAACCCAATGGAAAAAAGAATCTACGGGAGTCAAGGATGACCAATATGCAGGATCGGGAAAAGGCTTTCGAGGCAAAGTTCGCGCTCGACGAGGAACTGCGCTTCCGGGCCGAGGCCCGCCGCAACAAGCTGCTCGGCCTCTGGGCTGCCGGCTTGCTCGGCAAGATGGACGGCGATGCGGACGCCTATGCCAAGGACGTCGTCGCCGCCGATTTCGAAGAGGCCGGCCACGAGGATGTCGTGCGCAAGGTCAAGGCTGATTTCGACGCTGCCGGCGTCGCCCGCAGCGAAGACGAAATCCGCGTACAGATGCTGGAGCTTCTTGCCGTCGCCATTGCACAGCTCGAAGCCAACTGATTGCAGCGAGATTTTTCGCTTTTGAAAGCCGTCCGGTTCTGCCGGGCGGCTTTTTCGGTTCTTAGCGGTTGATGGCGCGGCGCGCTTCGCTCTGCAGATCTCGCACGGCGCCACTGTGCGCGCGCCATTCCTGCCGCTGCACGAAGTCCGGCATGGCATCCGCCGGCATGGGGCGGGCAAGCGCGTAGCCTTGCAGGATATCGCAGCCAAGATCCCGCATGATGGCGACATGGGCGGGTGTCTCGACGCCTTCGGCCACCACCTCGATGTTCAGGGACCGACCGATCTCGATGATGGTGCTGACGAGTTTGCGTTGGCCAGGCGAGCGGCTGACGGGCTTCACAAGCTGGCGATCGATCTTCAGTCGACGCGGGCTCAGCTTCATCAGGCTGATGATCGAGGCATGACCGGTGCCGAAGTCGTCAATCTCGATGTCGATCCCGAGCTTGCGCATCTCGGCGAGATTTTCCAGTACCGTTCGATCGCAGTCATCGAGGAAGATCGACTCCAGAAGCTCGAAGGACAGCGATTTCGGCTGGATATCGAGCGTGCGCAGCGAACGGCCAAGCTCGGGGTCGTGCAGGCGCTTCGATGAGACATTGGCCGAAATCTTGGCGATGCCAAGCCCGAGCGCCTGCCATTCGGCGAAATCGGCGAGCGCCCTTTCAAGCACGATCCGGTCGATGGTGGCCACGCAATCGAGGTCTTCGGCGATCTTGAGAAACGTGTCGGGCGTCAGGACGCCGCGGGTGGGATGATCCCAGCGCGCCAGCGTTTCCACGCCGACAATATCCAGCGTGCGTGCGCAGAATTGCGGCTGGTAGTAGGGTAGAAAACGACGCTGCTCGATGCCGGAGAGGATTTCGTCGGCGGTCTGCTTGTTGACGATGATCTGCGCCTGGAAATCGGATGTGAAAAATTCATGCCGGCTGCGGCCGCGGTTTTTCGCGCGATAGAGCGCCAGATCCGCATTGACGAGCAGCTGCTTGGGGTCGATGGCGGCACCCGACTGGCTCGCAATACCGACACTGGCGCCGAAGCGGCAGATATGGCCGTTGAAGGTGACGGGCTTGCGCATGGCCGCCACGATCGCCTCGGCGAGCGTGGCGAGATTGCGCCGGCCTGAAGCAGTGGTCAAAAATACGAACTCGTCGCCACCGATCCGTGCGACGAAATCACCGTCGCCCTTCAGGTCGTTCAGCACGCCGGCGGCATGCACCAGCATCTGGTCGCCGGCGAGGTGACCGAGCGTGTCGTTGATCTCCTTGAAACGATCGAGATCGATATGCAGCACCGCAAGGCGCGTGTTGTTCCGCTGTGCTTGCGTCGCCACCTCTTCCATCGCAGCGTCGAGATAGCGGCGGTTTGGCAAAGCGGTCAGATGGTCGTGCAGCGCAGTATATTCGATGCGGGCCCTGGCGGTCTCCAGCTCGTCATTGCGGGCTTCCGCCAGCTCTTTCGCGTGTTTCAGCTCCTCCTGCAGGCGCACGTCATCCGTCACATCCCAGTTCGCGCCGATGAGGTGGCGGGTGCCTGTCATATCGACATAGGGTGCGGCGCGTCCGCGCAGATGACGGATTTCGCCGTCGCCGCGGACGATACGGAACTCGTTGGCGAAGTCCTGGTTGCGGAAGATGCCGTCATCGACCTTTGCCGTCGCCTTGCGGTGGTCTTCGGGATGCAGTGCGCGCTCCCAGCTGGTCCCGTCGGGCTCTTCGGTCAGGCCGTACATCTCGATCATGCGGTCGTCCCAACGCACATCATTGGTCCGCAGATTGACGTCGAAGACGCCGATGCGCGACACGCCGAGCGCAAGCTCCAGACGTCGGGACATCTGCGCGAGGCGTTCTTCGGCTTCCTTGCGTTCGGTGACGTCCGTATCGGTGCCGGCGATGCGGCTCGGTTTTCCGTTGGAGCCGTATTCCACCACAGCACCGCGGCTCTCGATCCAGACCCAGTGCCCGTCCTTGTGTCTTTCGCGGTAGCTGAAGACGTTGAAGGAGGCTGTGCCGCTTTCCTGCTTGGCGATTTCGGCGAGAACATGCGCCCGGTCGTCCGGATGCACTGTCTGGATCCAGGCTTCCACCGAAGCGTCGACCGGGTCGTTTGGCTGCAGGCCGCGGATGGCGTGCCACTGGCGGGAATAGAACAGATCGCCACGCGCAAAATCGTGGTCCCATACGCCCTGGCCGGCGGATTCAAGCGCGTGATTCCAGCGGCTTTCGCGTTCGGCCAGTTCGAGCGCGTTGCACTTGCGCTCATCGATATCGATTGTCTGAACAATCAGCGCGGGCGTGATGTCTTCACCCGGAAGGCACGGCGGCACGATGAACGAGGCGAGCACCCAGAATTCTTCGCCATTCAAGCGCTTCAGTCGGATTTCCCAAGGGGCCTGTTCGAAGGCATCCCGTCGCATGGCGAAGGCGAGGACCGAGCGGTCCTTTGGGGAGACGCAGGTCTCGAAGGTGGGCAATTGCGACAGCGTCGCGACGTTGAAGGCGGAGAGCAGGCTCGCATTGGCATCGATGATGCGGCCTTCCGCATCCAGCGCGGCGAAACCGAATCCAGAGCGCGCGAAAAGCCGACGATAAAACGGTTCGCTCTCCGTTTCTCGCACGGCAGTGAAGGTCGAACCGGACGGTTTGGCCATGAAACGCGGCGCCTGCAATGAACTCAACAGCCGCAGCGTGCAGGATTTCTATGAAGTTCTTCTTAATAACAAAACCCGGAAAGGCCTATTCGGGCGCCTTCAGGCGGTTGAGGAACTGCGCGAACACCATCGTGCCTTCCGGCCAGGGTCCATGGCCGGACTCGGTGTTGATATGCCCGGCTTCGCCCGCGTCGAGCAGCAGCGCACCCCAGGCGGCTGCGATATCTTCCGCATGCTCATAGGTGCCAAACGGATCGTTGCGGCTCGCAACGACGACAGCGGGGAAGGGCAGCGGCTCGCGCGGATAGGGGCCGAACGTCATCAGGTGTTTGGGGCGGATATCCGCATTGGCGACATCCGGCGGCGCGACGAGGAAGGCGCCGGCGACCTTGTTGCCGAGATGGGGGGCAGCATGGATTGCGGTCGCGACACCCAGCGAATGGGCGACGAGCACGACCGGTTTCGTTGCGGCCGCCACTTCCTCGATCACGCGCTGCACCCAGTCTTCGCGCACGGGCTTGGCCCATTCCGCCTGCTCGACGCGCCGCGCCGAGCCGAGCCTGGATTGCCAGCGGCTCTGCCAATGGTCAGGCCCGGAATTGGTATAGCCGGGAACGATGAGGATTTCTGCTTCTGACGCTTTCATGGGGCGGGATGTGCGTTCACGAAGTGCTGAAGTCAAGAGGGTGGGACAAATCAGCCTACGGGTGTATGCTGCGTCGTCTTGAATGCCAATCACGGCCCATCGTGGTGGCGGACAATCGCCCTCCACGCGCAGGCAGTGACAGTTCCATACCGGCAGGAGGAATGGTCATGACGACGTTTCATGTAATGGCAGGTTCTGGTGACATGGTCGTGCGGCCGGCCATCCGGCGGATCACGATGTCCGATGTCTGGGACGCACTGGCGCTCGGTTTCGAGGATTTTCGCGCGAAACCGTCGCACTATGTCTTTCTAAGCCTGATCTATCCGATTTGCGGTGTGGTGCTCGTCACCTGGAGTTCCGGTGCCAATCTGTTGCCGCTGATCTTTCCGCTGGTGGCTGGCTTTGCACTGCTTGGGCCGTTCTTCTCCCTCGGCCTCTACGAGATCAGTCGTCGGCGCGAGCTTGGCATGGACACCTCCTGGCGTCATGCGCTGGAGGTCCGCCATTCGCCGGCCTTGCCATCCATCCTCGCGGTTGGCGCCATGCTGCTGGTGCTGTTCGTCGCGTGGCTGGTCTTTGCGCAACTGCTCTATACCAACCTGTTCGGGCCGGAGCCGCCGCAATCGCTGGCACTGTTCATGGCCTCGATCTTCAGTTCGGAAAACGGATTGCTCCTCATGCTGGCCGGCAATGCGATCGGCTTCTGCTTTGCGCTGGTCGTGCTGGCCACGACGGTCATCGCCTTTCCTTTGATGCTGGACCGGGACGTCGGAGCGGTTGCCGCGATGGAGACATCTTTGCGCGCCACGCTGATAAACCCCATGCCGATCGCCTGCTGGGGTCTGATCGTCGCGGCACTGCTGATTGTCGGCACGATCCCGCTCTTCGTCGGCCTTGCCGTGATCATGCCGGTCCTTGGCCATGCGACATGGCATCTCTACAGAAAGATCGTCGTCGACGCGAAGGGATAAGGTTTTTGGGCGGCGCGCGCCGGAGGAGGGCGTACGCCTCCCGCCAGAGGGGAGCGATGGCGCCACTGGCGCCATCGCTGTTTCATGCCCTCACTTGGTGAGCGGATAACATTTGTCCGTGGAGAAGGCGCCGTCCTTGAAGCCCATCTGGCAGATGACGATGCTGTCGTCGTCGTCCTTCTCCAGGAAGACGGCATAGTTTTCGGCGATCGGCGACACGTTGATGATGTCGTAGCCGGTTTTCAGCAATTCGAGAATGGATTGCGGTGTCTGCGCCTGCGCCGATCCGGCAAGAGACACGGCGGCAAGCAGTGCGGTAGCAAGAAACCTCATGTTCAGCCCCTGGAAAGGCGTGCGGCATTGCACGCGAGGGAAGTCTAATACAGAGGCGGGTGCCGGCGAAGAGACTTCGCCGGCCTGTTTCATGTCGATCTCAGACGGTGCCGAAGACGCGGCGGAAGATCGTATCGACGTGCTTGGTGTGGTAGCCGAGGTCGAACTTTTCGCGGATCTGCTCTTCGGAGAGGGCAGCACGCACTTCCGCGTCGGCCAAAAGCTCTTCCAGGAAGTCTGCGCCCTTTTCCCAGACCCGCATCGCGTTACGCTGCACGAGACGGTAGGAATCTTCACGCGAAACGCCGGCTTGCGTAAGGGCAAGCAAAACGCGCTGCGAATGAACGAGGCCGCGGAACTTGTTGAGATTCTTCAGCATGTTCTCCGGATAGATCACCAGCTTCTCGATGACGCCGGCAAGCCGGTTCAGCGCGAAGTCGAGCGTGATCGTGGTGTCCGGGCCGATGCCGCGCTCGACGCTGGAATGGGAAATGTCACGCTCGTGCCAGAGCGCGACGTTTTCCATCGCCGGCGTCACGGCCATGCGGACCAGGCGGGCAAGGCCGGTCAGGTTTTCCGTCAGCACCGGATTGCGCTTGTGCGGCATGGCGGACGAACCCTTCTGGCCCGGCGAGAAGAACTCTTCCGCTTCCAGAACTTCCGTGCGCTGCATGTGGCGGATTTCGGTCGCGACGTTCTCGATCGACGAGGCGATGACGCCGAGGGTGGCGAAGAACATCGCATGGCGGTCGCGCGGGATGACCTGCGTCGAGACCGGCTCCGGCGTCAGGCCGAGCTTTTCGCAGACATGTTCTTCGACGCGTGGATCGATGTTGGCGAAGGTGCCGACGGCGCCGGAGATGGCACCCGTCGCGATTTCCGCGCGGGCCGCGATGAGGCGGGCGCGGTTGCGGTCCATTTCGGCGTAGAAACGGGCAAGCGTCAGGCCCATTGTCGTGGGCTCGGCATGAATGCCGTGGCTGCGGCCGATGCGGATCGTGTCCTTGTGCTCGAAGGCGCGGGTTTTCAGTGCGGCGAGCACGCGGTCCACGCCGGTCAGCAGGATGTCGGCGGCGCGCACGAGCTGGATGTTGAAGGTCGTGTCAAGCACGTCCGACGAGGTCATGCCCTGGTGCACGAAGCGGCTGTCGGGACCGACGAATTCGGCGAGGTGCGTCAGGAAGGCGATGACGTCATGCTTGGTGACGGCTTCGATCTCATCAATGCGGGCGACGTCGAACTCCGCCTTGCCGCCCTTTTCCCAGATGGTTTCGGCCGCCGACTTCGGGATGACGCCAAGCTCGGCCAGCGCATCACAGGCATAGGCTTCGATCTCGAACCAGATGCGGAACTTCGTTTCGGGCGACCAGATGGCGACCATGTCCGGTCGGGAATAGCGAGGGATCATCGGCTCAAGACTTTCTCAGGTGGGCGTTGCCGCCGCTTTAGCAAAGATGGCAGGCAATCTCAACGCATGTGTGGGGGCATGTGTGGCGGCATGGACCGCGCGAGCCACAGGCTGGCGCCCGCCAGAATGGGCGGGCCGACCGGCAGATAGAGCCGGAGCCCCATGACGAGGAACTGGTAGACCGCGCCGGCGGAGGTGAAGACGAACTGATAGGCCCAGATGCGGGTGCCGAAGGGCTGGTGCCATTGCGCGTAGAACAGCCGGTAATCCATGGCGAAAAGGAAAGCCGTAGCAGCGATGGTGCCGAGGCTGAGCAACGCGAAATGAGCGGCAAAGCGGGTCTCGACGCTGCGCCGCCGCGTCAGCAGGCGCGCCATCGGCAGAACGACGATCCAGGCAAGCAGGCCGCCTGCGAAAAAGATCAGCAGGATCATTTCGAGGTGAAATGTCTGCGCACGTCCCTGCATTGCAAGCGAGACGAAGGCGCAAGCCGCCATCAGCAGGCCCCAGGCAACGGAGCCGCCGAAATACAGGGGACGGGAGGGGAATACGGGCGTTGGCCTGCTGTTTACCTCCGCCGCCAGGTCCATGCTCAAGGCCGGAACGGAACGGCGATCCAGCGGCCGTCGCTGCCCTCGAAGCCGAAGCTGCGCACAAGCACGAGCGCCACATGCACCGGATCGGCGCCAAACGCGTTGAAGGTTACGGCGCCAGATATCTGGTAGGAATGCGGACAGTTGCGGCTCTCGGGCACGCGCGTATCCTCATGCACCACCGTGTCGGCCGCCTGGCCGTCGCGTCTCACGAGCTTGAGGCGAAATCCCTTTATCCCGTCGGGTGTCAGATCACGGCATTTGTCCGTCATGTCGAGCGCGATGTCTTCGAGGGCCAGCGCGTAGCTCCCCCCGACCATAGGCTCGACCGCATGCTGGAAATATTCGATGCGCTTGCGATCGACACCGACTTCGCCCATCGGATTGAACGCCGCAAGCAGGCCGGGATTGGAGAGCACCTTGTACTGTTCGATCAGGCTTTTCGCCTTGTCACGGCTTTCCGCCCGCGCCTTGGCAAGGTCCGCCTCTTCGTCATCTATACGCGCACGGATCGGCGTGCCGGGAAGATAGGCGTCCTTCTGCGTGTCGATGAAGTAGACCGTCGAATAGGGAAAACCGGAACCGTCCTGAACGCCGAATTCCTCGAAGGCGTAGACCTTTCCATCCGGCGAGAAGCCAAGGGTCTGGAAGGTCGAGAAGTCGCCGGCCGAAGCGCCTGCCGTCGCCAGCAGAGACGCCAGGAAGGCGACAGCCGCCCTTCGAAAAATCCTCACGCCCGCGCACCCTCCGCATTGTTGCGCAGAGTGTCGATCGTTTTGCGATAGGCGTCAACATGACCGCCACCGAAGATAGCGGAGCCTGCGACGAAGACATTGGCACCGGCGGCGGCGGGCATGGCGATCGTATCGACCGTAATGCCGCCATCGACCTGGATGTCGATCGGCCGGTCGCCAACGAGCGAACGCACGCGGCGGAGCTTTTCCTGCATCGCCGGAATGTATTTCTGGCCGCCGAAGCCCGGGTTGACCGTCATCACGAGGATGAGGTCGATCTTGTCGAGCAGGTAGTCGAGCACGCTTTCCGAGGTCGCCGGGTTGATCGAGACACCGGCACGCTTCCCAAGCGCCTTGATCGCCTGCAGCGAACGGTCGAGATGGGGACCCGCCTCGGCATGCACGGTGATGCTGTCGCAGCCGGCCTTGGCGAAGGCTTCGAGATAGGGATCGGCCGGCGCTATCATCAGGTGGCAATCGAAGAAGGCATCGGTATGCGGGCGCAGTGACTTGATGACATCCGGACCGAAGGAGATGTTCGGCACGAAATGGCCGTCCATGATGTCGAGATGGATCCAGTCGGCGCCTGCCGCGACGACGTCGCGCACTTCCTGCCCAAGCTTGGCATAGTCGGCGGCGAGAATGGAGGGCGCGATCCGGATGGGAAGGGTCATGTCAGGCTCCGTGGAAGAATTTGCGTCGCCATACCATCCCCGCGATGGGCGAACAACGGGCGATTTACCGCGCCCAGCTTGGCATGGTGTCGCCCGGCATCGGCGCGGCATCATGCACGCCGCTGGCGATGGCGCGCGCCATGGTGGATGCGGCGGCGGCGCAGAGGCCGATGAAGTCCTCCGGTGCCGGGACGCGGCCGCTCTTGCCGGTCGCGAGCGCAAAGACGAGATCACCGTCCAGCGGCGTGTGCGCCGGCCAGAGGGCACGGGCAAAACCGTCATGGGCGGCAATGGCGATACGCTTCGCTTCGGCCTTGCTTAGCACGGCATCCGTGGCGATGACGGCGATGGTGGTGTTCTCGGTGCCGGTCGGACGACGGGACATTTTCGTGCGGGGTATGCGGGCGTCGGCCGGGAAGGGGAAGGGCAGGCCGAGGCCGCCGAACTCTTCCGCTTCCTCGAAGGGCGCCGCCCAGAAATGGCGCGTGTCGCCGACCGTCGCGGAGCCGAGCGCATTGACCGCCACGAGTGCGCCAACGGTAAAACCGGCCTCCAGAACGGTGGAAGCAGAACCGAGGCCGCCCTTGAAGGTCGCGGTGAGCGCACCGGTGCCGGCCCCGGCGCTGCCGGTCTCGAAGTCTTCGGCGGCCCTGGCAAGTGCCGCATAACCAAGCTCGCGATAGGGCGGGTAGCGGCCCCAGTCCTTGTCGCCGCCATTCATCAGGTCGAACAGGATGGCAGCGGGCACGATGGGCACGCGAAAAGGCCCGACGGCAAAACCGCGCCCTGCCTCGCGCAGGCCCGCCTGTACGCCGGACGCGGCATCCAGCCCGAAGGCCGAACCGCCGGACAGCACGAGGGCGTCGACGGTCTGAACGGTGTTGTGCGGCTCCAGAAGGTCCGTCTCGCGCGTTCCCGGTGCGCCGCCGAGCACCTGTACCGCGGCCACGGCCGGCTCGTCGCAGAGCACGACGGTGGCGCCGGAGCGCAGGGCGTGATCCGTCGCGTTGCCGACTTTGAGACCGGCGACGTCCGTGATGCGGTTCTTCGGCCCCGGTTTCATCTACTCGCTCTCCGGGGCTGCTTCCACCGGCACGAAGGCGCCGGCCTGCCAGACGAGCAGGCGGTAGGGGTTTTCACGCAGCTCATGATCCGCGCCAAAGGCGATGGTGCCGATTGCCGTTTGGAAACTGCCGCCGGCCAACGTTTCCACGAGGTCGCCTCCCTCTGCCGCTGCGGCCGCAAGTGCGGTAACTGCGGCGTGCGCAGGCAACACATAGCCTTCGGCGACGATGCCGCTCTCCTGCATCGCCCTGGCGACCGGCAGCCCTGCCGGCAGCGTCTGGTAGTCGGGCAATGCAATCGCCTCCACGCCGTCCGTCATCGGAACGAGCGGATCGGCGCCGAGCAGCGCCTCGCCACCAAGCAGGGTCAATGGCGTCTTTTCGCTCTTCGCATCACGGGCGATGACAGCGATATCGGTGCGGTCGCCACCGACGAAAACATGGGTCACGCCGGTCTTGATGAGGCGGCGGACGAGGGTGAGCTGCTGTTCCTGCGTCGGACGATAGGTATCGACGAACGCCGCCTTCATGCCGACCTCCTCCAGCCGCAGGCGAACCGTCTCGACGAGTTCGCGGGCATGGATCGTACCGTCGTCGATGAGGGCGAAGGGCTCGGATTTCCAGGCGAGGGTGATGATGTCGACGGCCTTGTCCGCCTCGGCCTTCGGGCCGGGGGCGAGGCGGAAGAGCGGCCATTTCTTCTTCAGCGCATCTTCCATCAGAATGCCGGAGCGGACCGACAGCGTGATCGCCGGTATGTTTGCCTCCGCAAGGGCGGGAAGCGAGGCGGCAAGCCCTTCGGTGCAAAGAAAGCCGACGGCGGCTACGGCATCCGCGGCGAGGATCTGCTTGGCAATTCCCTCGCCATCGTTTTCGTCGCAGGATTCGGGAATGGGCACGATGGTGTCGCCGTTCGCCTCCGCTGCAAAACGCGCGCCATCGCGAACCTGCTGGCCGAGAATGGCGAGCGGCCCCTCCTGCGGCGCTACGACGGCAAAGGTCAGGCCTGCGGCTGCGGCCGGGCTGGCGGCAAACAGAAGGGTGCTGAACAGGATGACGAGGGACGCGGTCTTCATTCTGGATCCATGGGGCAAAGCTAAGTCTTTTGTAAGGATCGCGCGAAGGGCGTCAAAGGGAAATCTCCGTTGAAAATCCGCGCGGAAAAACTGGATGAGAAAAATCCACTTTAAGGGGGTTACATTTTTCTTCATTTTCGCCATGTATCTCCTTCATGAGAAGGAGAACGCCGTGTTGGACAGATTGATGCTGGACCCATCGCTCTACCGTAATGCGATGAGCCGCTATGCCGGCCACGTGCAGATTGTGACGACGGTCTTCGAGGGCGAGCGCCGCGGGGTGACGATCACCGCTGCCTGCTCGGTATCGGACAATCCAGCCATGATTCTCGCCTGCGTCAACGCCTCCAATCCCAAGAACGCGATCTTCGAGAAAAGCGGCCGTTTCGCGCTGAATACGCTTGCCGCCGACCAGATCGAGCTTGCCAATGCCTTTTCCGGCCGCGATCCCGCCTTGTCCTCGGAAGAGCGCTTCGCCAAGGGCGACTGGGAAGAGCTGGTGACCGGCGCACCGGTGCTGAAGAACGCGCTCGCCGCCTTCGATTGCCGGCTTGTCGAATTCAAGGTCATGGCGACGCATATGATGCTGATCGGCGAGGTCATGGGCATTTCCGCCGGCGAGCACAAACCGGCGCTTCTCTATATGGACCGGGGCTACCACACGCTATAAGTTCCTCCTCCGGAGTGGAGGAGCGGTGTGGTTTACCAACGCGGACATATCCCGCAATCGATCGACGAGACCGCCGACATGCTGTCGGCCGGCAACTACCTCGCCGCGCGTTCGCTGGCGACGGTGCTTTTCCTGTCGCTGCGCATGAAGCGGCCGCTTTTCCTTGAGGGGGAGGCCGGTGTCGGCAAGACCGAGATCGCAAAGGTGCTGGCCGCTTCGCTCGACCGCCCGCTGATCCGGCTGCAATGTTACGAGGGCCTCGATATTGCCTCGGCCGTGTATGAGTGGAACTATCCGGCGCAGATGCTGGAAATCCGCCTCGCCGAAGCCTCCGGTACCACGGACCGCGGTCGCATCGAGGCAGACATCTTTTCCGAGCGCTATCTCATCCGCCGTCCGGTGCTTCAGGCGCTTTCGTCGCCGGATGGCCGCGCCCCGGTCTTCCTGATCGACGAACTGGACCGCACCGACGAGGCCTTCGAAGCCTTCCTGCTGGAGGTGCTGTCGGATTTCCAGGTGACGGTGCCGGAACTCGGCACGATCCGGGCGACTGAACCACCCATCGTCATCATCACAACGAACCGCACGCGCGAAGTGCACGACGCACTGAAGCGGCGCTGTCTCTACCATTGGGTCGATTATCCCGCGGCGGCACAGGAACTGGAGATCATCCGCCGCAAGGTGCCGCGCTGCAACGAGGTGCTGTCGCATCAGGTCGTCGCCTATGTACAGAAGCTGCGCACGCTCGATCTCTTCAAGAACCCGGGTGTCGCCGAAACCATCGACTGGGCGACGGCGCTGACCGAACTCGACCGGGTGGCGCTCGACCCCGAGACGGTGTCGGACACGCTCGGCACGCTGCTCAAATATCAGGACGACATCGCCCGTATCGACGGCGCCGAGGGCCGTAAGCTGCTCGACGAAGTGAAAACCGGCCTGGCGGCGACAGGCTGAACGATGACCCTGGCAGCGGACAACGACAGTGCGGATGCTGCCACGGATGGCCGGCTTGCCGACAATATCGTGCATTTCGCGCGCGTGCTGCGCAAGGCGGGGCTGCGCATCGGGCCGGCGGCGGTAACGGATGCCATCGAGGCGGTGCAGGCGATCGGCATTGGCGAGCGCGAGGAATTCTACACCGCGTTGCATGCGACGCTGGTCAAGCGGCATGAGGACGACGCCGTCTTCGATGAAGCCTTTCGCCTGTTCTGGCGGTCGCGTGATCTTGTGGGGAAAATGATCGCGCTGATGTCGCCGGTCGTGACGCGGCAGGAGGAGCGGGAAAAGCGCAAGGCGGGGGAAACCCGCGTGTCCGATGCGTTGTTTGGCGAACGATCGGACGAACGGCCGCAGCGCGACGAGCCGGATGTCGAAATCGACGCTCGTTTCACCGCCTCCGGCAGCGAAATCCTGCGCAGGACCGATTTCGCCCAGATGACGACGGCGGAACTGGCCGCGGCCAAGCGCACGATTTCCAATCTCGTGCTGCCGGTGGACGAGGTGCGCACGCGCCGTTTTCGGCGCAGCAACCGGCCGGTGGCCATCGATGCCCGCGCCACGATGCGCCACGCCATGCGCACCGGTGGCGCGCTCATCCTGCCACGCTACCGGGAACCGAAGACGATCCATCCGCCGCTCGTTGTGCTCGCCGATATTTCCGGCTCGATGAGCCAGTACACGCGCATCTTCCTGCATTTCCTGCATGCACTCGGCGAGCATCGCCGCCGCGTGCACGCCTTCCTGTTCGGCACGCGCCTCAGCAATGTCACGCGCCAGATGCGCCACCGCGATCCCGATATCGCCGTGGAGGCGTGCAGCCAGACGGTCAGCGACTGGTCCGGCGGCACGCGCATCGGCGAGACGCTGAAGGAGTTCAACCGGCTCTGGTCGCGCCGCGTGCTGGGGCAGGGCGCCGTCGTGCTGCTGATCACCGATGGGTTGGAGCGCGAGGATACGGACCTGCTCGAGACGGAGATGGACCGGCTCCACCGCTCCTGCCGGCGGCTGCTCTGGCTCAATCCGCTGCTGCGTTTCGAGGGGTTTGAAGCGCGGGCACGCGGGGTGAGGGCCATGCTGCCGCACGTCGATGAACTGCGGCCGGTGCACAATCTGGAGGCCATGGCGGATCTGGTGGCGGCGCTTTCCGGCGAAGCGCCGCGCGGTGCCGGTGATCCCAGGCGTTTTCTGCCGGCGGCATGAGGAGGACAAAATGGACGCAAGTGACGCACTCGATCCGTTGACCATCGCGGAACGCTGGATGGACGACGGCCGCACGGTGGCGCTCGCCACCGTCGTCGAGACCTGGGGCTCGGCGCCGCGTCCGGTCGGCAGCCATCTGGTCATCGACGGCGAGGGAAATTTTCACGGTTCCGTTTCGGGCGGCTGCGTCGAGGGGGCGGTGATCGGTGAGGCGATGGAGGTGATCGGCGACGGCGAACCACGTTTGCTGGAATTCGGCGTCGCCGACGAGACGGCCTGGCGTGTCGGCCTGTCCTGCGGCGGACGCATCCGGGTCTATGTGGAGCGGGTCGGCTGATGGATCCCTACCTGCTGCGCAAGCTGAACACGGAGCGCGCCGCCCGCCGCGCGGTCATCCACCTCACGGATCTCGGCGACGGCCGCGACCGGGTGGTCTGCGAGGGCGATCCGGTCGCCGGGCCGCTCGGCACGGCGATCGAAAGCGCATTCCGCTCCGGCAAATCCGCCGTCGTGGCGGCGGAGGATCGCGATTTCTTCCTGAATGTCCATCTGCCACCGGCCCGCATCGTGGTCATCGGCGCGGCGCATATCAGCCAGGCGTTGGCACAGATGGCCGGGATTGCAGGCTTCGATATCACGATCATCGATCCGCGCACGGCTTTTGCCACCGAAGAGCGCTTCGCCGGCATCGACCTTGTCGCCGACTGGCCGGAGGATGTGCTGGGCGCGCGGCCACTCGACGCCTATACCGCGCTCGTGGCTGTTACCCACGATCCGAAGATCGACGATTTTCCGCTGTCGCAGGCGCTCTCCACCGGCTGTTTCTATATCGGCGCACTCGGCAGCCGGAAGACCCATGCCAAGCGTGTCGAACGCCTGACGGCGCTCGGGCACAGCGACGCGGAGATCGCGACAATATCCGCGCCGATCGGCCTCGATATCGGTGCCGCGAGCCCCGCCGAAATTGCCGTCGCCATCCTGGCGGATATCGTGGAGCATCTGCGCCGCCGACCCTTGCGGGGAGCCGTCTCGTGATCTTCGGCGAAATCCCGGTTGCCGAGGCGATCGGCGCACGATTGGCCCATGGTATACGGGTCGAGGGCCTGTCATTGCACAAGGGGCATGTGGTAACGGCCGACGATCAGGCGGCCCTTGCCGCGGCAGGCGTCGCCGCCGTGATCGCGGTGCGCCTGGAGGAGGGGGATATCGGCGAGGACGAGGCGGCCGCTCTGATCGCCGCGGCGATCGTGCCCGATCATCTCAGTTTTACCCCGCCCGCGACCGGCCGCATCAATCTCCATGCCAAGGCGAACGGTCTCTTCGTCGTCGACCGGGTGGCGATCGATCGCTTCAACCGGGTCGATCCGGCGATCACCATCGCCACTCTGCCGGATCATGCAAGCGTTGCGGCGGGCGACATGGTGGCGACGATCAAGATCATTCCCCTTGCCGTGCCGGACGCCCTTGCCCGCAGGGCGGCGGCTTTGCTGTCAGCGAGCCGGACGCTGGAGGTCAAGCCCTTCGTGGCGCACCGTGTCGGGCTGGTTGCGACGGAGCTGCCGACGCTCAAGGTTTCCGTCATGGACAAGACACGCCGTCTTCTTGAACAGCGTCTGCACCCATCCGGCAGTCGCCTGACGGGGGAAAGGCGCGTGCCGCACCAGCCAGCGGCGCTTGCCGTGGCGATCCGCCAGGCGGCCGGCGAGAACGAGCTTGTCGTCGTCTTCGGTGCGTCTGCCGTGACGGATGCGAACGATGTCATTCCCGCCGCCATCCGCGCCGCGGGTGGCGCAGTCGTGCATGTCGGCATGCCGGTTGATCCGGGCAACTTGCTGGTTCTGGGGCACGTTGGGGCGGTGCCGGTGCTCGGTGCGCCCGGCTGTGCCCGGAGCCCGAAGGAGAACGGCTTCGACTGGATTCTGGCGCGCATTTTCGCCGGTGAAAAGCCGGGTTCCGAGGAGATTACAGGCATGGGCGTCGGTGGCCTTCTTGCGGAAATTCCAAGCCGACCGCAACCGCGCGAGTTGCGTGCACCTGAGCGGGCGCTTTCCGTCACGGCGCTGGTTCTGGCTGCCGGGCGCGCCAGCCGCATGAACGGCGGCCACAAGCTGCTGGCCACCTTCGACGGCAAGGCGCTGGTACGACGCTCGGTGGAGGCTGCGCTGGCGGCAAAGCCGGCGCAGGTGCTCGTCGTGACCGGGCATCGTGCGGACGAGGTGGAGGCAGAACTGGCCGGGCTCACCGTGGATGTCCTGCGCAACCCGGATCACGCGCAGGGCATGTCGACCTCGCTGCGGGCGGGCGTTTCCGCCGTGTCGCCGGGCTGTGAGGGCATCGTGGTCATGCTGGCCGATATGCCGCATGTCACCGGGGCGGATGTGCGCCGGTTGCTCGATGCCTTCGCGGCAGCGGGCGGACATGCCATCGTGCGGGCCGTTTCCGGCGGCAAGCGCGGCAACCCCGTCGTGCTGCCGGGCACGACGTTTTCCGCCATCCTTCAGCTTGAAGGCGATGTCGGGGCACGGCATATCGTGGAGAGCGCGGGGCTTGACGTGGTGGACGTGGAGATCGGTGAGGCGGCGCATGTCGACGTCGATACGCCGGAGGCTGTGGTGGCCGCGGGTGGCATTCTGAAAGGGTAGGGCATGGACCGGGATGCGATCGAAGAAATGTTTCAGGCGCTTGGGCCGGTGACGATCAAGCGCATGTTCGGTGGCAAGGGCATCTATCACCAGGGCCGGATTCTCGCGCTGGAAGTCTCCGACGAAATCCTGCTCAAGGCGGACGAGGCCAGTGCGCCGGATTTCGAGGCGGCCGGTTGTCGGCAATGGTTCTATGAGAGCAAGCAGGGCAAGCCCGTGAAAATGCCCTACTGGTCCATCCCCGACGAGGCCTTCGACGATCCGGACGAGATGGCCCAATGGGTGCGCCGGGCCTATCAAGCGGCCCTTCGCGCGAAGTAGCGATACAGCCGGATAATTGCCGCATTTAAACTTGACTTGGTTTATCATGTTGTCCATTACCGGGCAGTTCGCGTGCGAGATCGCGCGGCCTGATGTCCGGTGAGGTTTCCATGAAAAATGATCGTTTCCACGCGTCGACGCTTCTCGCTGGCACGGCCATGGCGCTTGTGCTCCTGGCGATGGCCACACCGGTGAAGGCGCAGGAAGCGGCGGCAACCCTGCTCCAGCAGATCAACATCGAAAGCGACAGCAACGGGGACGGCATCGTCGATATGCCGGCCGCCGTTTCAAAGGCGGATCGTGTAAAAATCCAGGAACAATTTGCCGGCGATGCGACGCAGGTGCTGCGCTCGATGCCTGGCACGTTCACGCGCGAACCGGCTGACCAGCCCGGCATCATGGTCAATATCCGTGGTCTGCAGGGCATGGGCCGCGTCAACAGCATGATCGATGGCGTACCGCAGACCTTCCGTAACCTGTCTGGCCACGCCGGGACGTTCGACAACATGCTGTATGTCGAGCAGAACATGCTAGTGGGCGTGGATGTGTCGCGTGGCGCGGTTTCGGGTGCCGAAGGCATGGGCACGCTGGCAGGGGCCGCGAATTTTCGCACGCTCGACGTCGATGACGTGCTGCTGCCGGGCAAGGATTTGGGCGTGATGTCTACCGTGCGCATCGGCACGAACGGCTTCGATTATTCGCGCCTGCTGGCCGGGGCGGCCCGCACGGATATGGGCGAGGGCGAGATCGGTGTCGTCGGCGCACTCAGCGACACGAAGAAAAGCCCGTACGAAAACGGTGACGGCATCGTCTATCCGAGCGCCGGTGACGAGCATCCGAAGTCGGGCCTGTTCAAGGTGAACATCGCGCCGGATTCCGATCACAACCTGTCACTCGGCGGTATCTGGTACGGCAGCGAGTTCCTGCCGGGCAGCTCCGGCTACAACTGGGTGGTCGAGAACCAGACCTATACGGCAAAGTATTCCTACAAGCCGGGCAGCGACCTGATCGACCTTTCGGCCAACGCCTATCTCAACATCACCGATCTTGAATTCGACGGTTCGAGCATTGATGGCGCGGCGTTCGATGGCCGCAAGGGCACCAACACGACGACCGGTTTCGATATCACCAACCGCATGCACTTCGATCTCGGCGACGAGACCGAACTGAAGCTCTCCTATGGCGCGGCCTACAGCAACGACAAATACGAGGGCAACGCCAAGCGCGGCGCCAACGCGGATGGAACGCTGATGAAAGCAGGCGCTTTCAGCGAGGCGACGCTCACACGCGGCATTTTCGACCTGACCGGCGGCCTGCGCTACGATTACTGGTCGGTGGACGGTATCAGCGGTTATGATGCGCCGGGCTCCAACGGTTGCGATCCCGATGGCGACCCGTGCCCCGGGGACGCCGTCTCTCGGCATGGCGGCGACCTCAACCCGAAGATCACCCTTTCGGCGCGCCCGTTCGATTGGCTGCAGCCCTATGTCACCTATGCCCACACCTCGCGCCCGCCGACGGCCGCCGAAATGTTCTATCCGGGCGGCCACAGCTTCGACGGCTCGTCGGACCCGGTCAACAACAACCCGAACCTCGTGCCGGAGCAGAGCCGCGGCTGGGAGCTGGGCGTCAATCTCAAGGGCGACGACCTGCTGACGGCCGGCGATACCGCCTGGCTCAAGGTCGGCTACTTCCACAACCGCATCAGCGACTACATCACCTACCGCACCGACACCAGCGGCACGCTTTGCCCCAATTGGGAGCCCGGTGACGGCAGCGTTGCGTGCTGGGTCAACCTTGACGGCACCACTGTCATGAAGGGTCTCGAAATCGAAGGCGGCTACGATGCCGGACGCTACTATGCCGGCTTCTCGCTGACGCTTGCCGATACCGACCAGCCGCAGGGTTCTTCATCGGGCACCACGAGCGACACCGGCCAGCTGCCGGACGATTTCGCGACCGTCGACGTCGGCATGCGCTTCCTTGATGAGGCGCTGACGGTCGGTGGGCGCGTGCGGTATGTCGGGGAAAGCAAGCAGGCGTTCCTTGGGAAACCCGATGCCTACAAGGTCGACGCCTACACGCTCTTCGACGTGCACGCCTCCTGGGAGATCAACGAGAACGCCAAGGTCTTCTTCAACGTCGAGAACGTGTTCGACAAAGCCTATATGAAGGCAAATTCCGGGCTTTCCGACAATCTCGCCGGCATCAACAACGGCCGGGGTCGGACCTTCATCCTCGGCGCCACCGCGCGGTTCTGAGATAAGAACCGCCAGCACTTAACGCACGCGGAGCGCCTTGACGGCGTCCGCGGCAAAGCGCGAGAGGGGCGTGGGCAGCGCATCGAGTGGAAACCAGCCGAATTCCGGCAGCTTTTCCGGCTCCATGACGCGGGCCTCTCCGGCAAAATCCTCCGTCACATAGATGAGCGACAGCCAGTGCTGGCGCTCTTCTTCGATGATCTGCTCGGAAATGCACAGGAGTTGGACAGCGCCGACGGTCAGTCCCGATTCCTCCTGCGCCTCGCGGCGAGCGGAATCGATTGCGCGTTCCATATGGTCGACCTTGCCGCCGACGATGCTCCAGCAGCCGGCTTCCGGCGCATTGCTACGCCGGTAGAGCAGAAGCTTGCCCTCACGCAAAATGGCCAGGCCGCAACCGAGGCCTGGCACATCGATGCCGGGAATAGGCATTGTTAGAAATCAGGCCTTGCCGGCGACCAGCATGAAGGCCGGGACCTCGTCGCCGAAGCCGAGCGGCGTCGGGCCGTCATCGTCGTCGCGGCGATAGCGGTTGCGGCGATCACGGCTGTCATCATTGGCCGGACGCGGCGCGGCATGGTTTGCGGCCCGCGGATTGCGAGCGGGAGTCTGCGGCCGCCCTTCCGCCTTGCGTTCAGCTTTCACGACTTCCACCTTTTCTTCGGTCTCAACGGTCTCGATGCGGGTTTCCGTGACGCGGGCTTCGCCCTTGCTGCGTCCACGGGAACGATCACGGTCGCGGTCACGACCACCGCGATCGCGCCCACTGCGGGGCCGTTCGCGCTCCTCGCTCTCGGCAGCCTGCGGAAGGTCTTCAACGCCGCCGCTCAGCCATTCGATCTTCTGATCGATCAGCTTTTCGATGGCATCGACGAACTTTCCGTCGCGCTTGGAGACGAGGGTGAAGGCGGCGCCCGAACGGCCGGCACGGCCGGTGCGGCCAATGCGGTGGACATAGTCCTCGGCGTGGATCGGGACGTCGAAATTGAAGACATGGCTCACATCGGGGATATCGAGGCCGCGGGCAGCGACGTCGGATGCCACGAGAAGCGTGAGCTTGTTTTCCTTGAAATTGGCCAGCATGGTCGTGCGCGACCGCTGGTCCATGTCGCCGTGCAGCGCGCCGACGGAGAAGCCGTGGCGGTCGAGCGAGCGGAAGAGATCCGCGACATCGACCTTGCGGTTGCAGAAGATGATGGCGTTCTTGAGTTCTTCCTGCGCGCGTATGAGGTCGCGCAGCGTGGCGCGCTTCTCATAATCCTTGCCGTGCGTGGCGACGAGGCGCTGCGTCACGGTCGTGGCGGTGGAGGAGCGGACCGATACTTCGACGCGCTCCGGGTTCTGCAGGAACTTGTCCGCAAGCTTCTGGATTTCAGGCGGCATGGTGGCCGAGAAGAACAGCGTCTGGCGGGTGAAGGGGATGAGCTTGGCGATGCGCTCGATATCCGGGATGAAGCCCATGTCGAGCATGCGGTCGGCTTCATCGATGACGAGGATTTCGACGCCCGTCATCAGCAGTTTGCCGCGCTCGCAATGGTCGAGCAGGCGGCCGGGAGTGCAGATCAGGACGTCGGCACCGCGTTCAAGCTTGCGGTCCTGTTCGTCGAAGGAAACGCCACCGATGAGCAGCGCGACGTTCAGCTTGTGGTTCTTGCCGTATTTTTCGAAGTTTTCCGCAACCTGGGCTGCCAGTTCGCGCGTCGGTTCGAGAATCAGCGTGCGCGGCATGCGCGCCCGGGCACGGCCCTTTTCCAAGAGCGTCAGCATCGGCAGCACGAAGGATGCAGTCTTGCCGGTGCCTGTCTGGGCGATTCCGAGGATGTCGCGCCGCGAAAGTGCCGGCGGAATGGCGCCAGCCTGGATCGGTGTCGGGATCGTGTAGCCCGAATCTGTGACGGCGGACAGGACTTTCGGGCTCAGGCCAAGATCAGCAAAAGTGGTCAAAGGGAAAACAGTTTCCGTTCCGGTTCTTGCGAACGCAATGGGTTGCAGCGGGTATCGTGCCGCTAGGATGCAGCGCAAATATGCCGAAAGTGCCGGAAAGTCAAGGAATTCGGCGAATTTGGTAAATCCGCCAGCAATTTGAAGTTCATGGCAGGCAAATTTGTCATACGAAGGCTTCCCGCCTTGCGTTACGTCAATCCATATAGGTCGTCAACTTCATACCGGCAGTGAGGAAACGCATGGGGTCGATTGCCTTGCCGCCGCGGCGGACTTCATAGTGCAGATGCGGTCCTGTGGAGCGGCCCGTGGTGCCCGAAAGCCCGACCGGATCTGCTGCCTCGACATGATCGCCCACCTTGACGAGCACACGGGAGAGGTGTGCGTAGCGCGTCGTCAGGCCATTGCCATGATCGATTTCGACCATGTTGCCGTAACCGCCATTGCGGCCGGCGACGGTGACCGTGCCGGCGCCGGTGGAGCGGATCTCCGTACCGGTGCTGGCCCGAAAATCTATACCGGCATGCAGCGCGAGGCGGCCGAAGAACGGATCGGTGCGGTTGCCGAAGCGGCTGGTGATGTTGCTGCCCGGCGAAGGATTGCCGAAGGGCAGCATTTTCGCCGTGCGGCGCGCGCTGTCGAGGCGCTCCAGCGCGCTGTCGAGGTCGTTGATCGAGTCTTCGAACGGATCGCTAAACGTTGCCGGTTCGACAAAGGGGCCACCAATGCCTGACTCAGCATCGGTTTCCGCTGGGGCAGCTTCCGCAACGTCGAAGCCTGTGCGACGCAGGATGGTCTGGATGGCGTCGGCCGTCTCGGAGGCGCCGGCCGCGAGGGATTGGATGCGCCCCATCTGCTCGTGCTCGAGGTCTTTCAGCGAAAGCGTAACCTTGGAGAACAAGCGGTCTGAGCGGTCGGCAACCGATTCGCCTGTCGATGCATAGGCGAGTTGCGCCGTCTTCGGCGTCGCATCGCCGGACAGGCCCATGATGGCGTGGATTGCACCGGCGGCATCGGCGCGGCGTCCATCGGTCACCGGTTTGGCATCCGGAAGGGGAATGTCGTCCGTTGCCTGTATGCCGCTGCCCTCGGCGCGGTTGAGCAGCGCGTTGAGCTTGCCATGACGCTCCGAGAGGGCGAGCTGCTGCTGCATGAGTTTTTCGACCTTCTCCTCCACGACCTGCTGGTCGAGAAGTTGGCGGCTGGTGACACGGTCGACCTGGGCGCGCAGCGACGAGATGCGGTCTTCATAGTCGTGCTGCATGCGGGCCTGCCGCGCCATGGTGGCGCCGATCAGGTCGTCGCGCAGCACGAGATAGGAAGTGGCGGCGAGATAGCCGACCGTGAACATGCCGGCAAAACAGAAGCTGACGGCCGCCATCCAGGGGCGGATCGTCATGTGACGGATTTTGTCGCCGCTCGCCAGGATAACGACATGCTGCTCAGCGCGTTTTCCGAAGACGCGGTTTTCTGGACGCTCCGCCACTCGTTTACTCCCCGACCGATTGAAGCTGGTCTCGTGCGGGAATTACACATTGTTAGGGTTAATAAAGGCTTTCCCGGCAGGTATTTGGGTCAAAATATTAGCTCTGACTGACGGAAACGAGCGAGCGGTAGAAGGAGGGCGTGAGGCCTGCCTCTGCCCGCGCCACATCGTTGAATGGCGGCTTCAGCGGCCCGCGAAAATTCGTGCGCACCAGCTCCTTGAAGGTGGCAGAGGGGTCCTTCTTCTCCCGGGCGCACAGGAAGCGGAACCACTTGGCGCCGACGGCGACGTGACCCTTCTCGTCGTTGTAGATGATGTCGAGGATATCGGCACTGGCGTGATCTCCGGTCTCGCGCATCTTGGCCTGCAGCGGGGGCGTCACGTCGAGGCCGCGCGCTTCGAGGATGAGGGGCACGACGGCGAGGCGGGCCGTCAGGTCGTTGCGGGTGTCGTGTGCAGCCTGCCACAGACCGTCATGCGCCGGCAGGTCGCCATAGTCCGCGCCGAGTTCCCGCAAGCGATTGCGGATGAGGCGAAAATGTTTCGCCTCCTCGAAGGCCACCTGCATCCAGCCGTCGAAGAAGGAATGCGGCACCCGCTCCGTGGTGAAGCGGGCAACGATGTCGAGCGCAAGGTCGACCGCGTTGAGTTCGATATGGGCGAGCGCATGGAGGAGGGCGATGCGGCCCTTCTCGGTATGCAGTGAGCGTTTTTCCATGTGCTTCGGCGGGATGAGGGCGGGTTTTTCCGGCCGGCCCGGTCGGGTCGGCAGCGCTGGATCGCGCGGCGAGCGCATCGAAAGCGTGCGGGCAAACCAGCGCCGCGCGGTTTCCTGCGCCAGTTCCGTCTTCACGTCGAGATCGGCGGCGCTGATCGCCGCCGTCGCCCCGCCGCGAAGGCTTTCGATGTACGGAATTTCAATCATTCCAGTGCCTTGTATGACTATGCTAAAGTTTCTTGGCGGCGTCGAGCACCGCGTCGACATGGCCCGTGACCTTTACCTTCGGCCAGATCTCCGCGATCTTGCCGGCGGCATCGACCAGCACCGTCGTGCGTTCGACGCCCATATAGGTGCGGCCATACATGCTCTTTTCCTTCCAGACGCCATAGGCTTCCAGCGTCTGAAGACTCTCGTCAGAGGCGAGCGCTACGCCGAGGTCGTGTTTCTTGATGAACTTGTCATGCTTCTTCACCGGGTCCGGCGAAAGGCCGATAAGCGCGACACCGGCGGCATCGAAATCCGCCTTCGCGGCGGTGAAATCCTTGGCTTCCACCGTGCAGCCTTGCGTATCGTCCTTCGGGTAGAAGAAGAGCACGATGGGCTGGCCGCGGAACTGCGCTAGAGAAATGGTATCCCCGCCGTCGCGCGGGAGGGTGAAATCCGGAGCGTTTGCGCCCGGGACCAATTCTGCCATGGGATTTCCTTTCTTTGGCCGGCTTTTTGAGTCAAGGACCCGGCCTCCCGCATATATAGTGACAGGCAGAATCGTCCAGCGGCCAGCAGACGATGCGCACCGATTCCATGGAATAGGCTGCGCCAGGGGCAAAGGAAGCCAGCGCGCGATGGACGAAATCCGCGGCGAGAAAGTCGTGTTCCGCAAGCAGGACATCGTCCCGCTACACGAACTGCCGTCCGCGCAGGCGCATGAACCGATCGTCCTGCACACCCGGCAGGCGAGTCGCACCGGGATCGCCTGCCGAATCATCGCCGCCACCGTTTCGCTCGTGCTGTTCCTCGGCGCCGCGCTGATCGGCCTGGTCGAGATGGGGGTCTTCGACAGCACATTGAATGCCCGCGCCGTTGCCGCCCTCAACCAGGCGTTCGGCCCGCGCTATCGCGCCTCCGTCGACCATACGGTCCTGCGCCTTGCCGGCTTCGACGGCTTCGCGCTGAAGGCGGAGAACGCCCGTGTCATAGAGGTCGAATCGGAACGGGAACTGGCGACGATCGAAGCGGTCGGCATCGTGCTTGATCCTCTCGCCCTCGCCACCGGGCGCATTGCCGTGTCGCGGCTCGATGTGGATGGCGCCATGTTCAATACGGCACTGCTGCCCAAGAGCAAGCCGCTAGATCTTGCCGCGCTGCGCATCTCCGATGTGCCGGATTATCTGGAAACCACCTTCGAGCGGCTGGACGGCATTCACCGCCTGATCGATGCCAACAACATGCAGACAGTCAAGATCGCCAATCTCGGCGCGACCTTCCAGGGGCCGGGCGGCAAACCGGTGACGCTTGCCATTGCCAGCCTCCAGTTCACCCGCGACGGTGACGGCACCATGTCGATCGACGGCCATTTTTCCATGGATGGCGCGGAGGGCGAAATCGACCTGACCGCATCCGGCGCGCAGGATGTCGTCCAGACATTGGACGGTTCGATCCGCAACGTTGCGCTTGGAAAATTCCTGCTCGGCAACGATGTGAACGGCAATGTCCATGCCGGTGTCGATACGACGGCCGACATTTCCGTCAATGCCGTGCGCGAAACCGCTGGCACGAAGCCGGTGCTCGGCCTCGATATCAAACTGGCCGCAGGCGCCGTCTATGGCGACGGAGTTCCCGCGGAACTGCGCCCATCGACCCTCAAAGCCGTCTACAATTTCGACAAGGGCTCGATCGAGCTTGCCTCGAAGGATGTCAGCGTCGGCCTGTCGCATTTTCCCTTTACCGGCGGGCTCATCGATCTCGATCGCGTTTCCGACCGGCCGGACAAAGGCTTTGCCATCGATCTCGTTTTCAGCGATGCGATCAGCCGGCCGGTCGATTCCACCGAGACGCCGATCCGCTTCGACGCGAAGGTGAACGGATATTACCTGCCGAAGACGAAAAACCTGCTGTTCGAGGAGATGACCGTCTCCAGCGAAAAGGGCAATGCGGCGGGATCGCTGGCGATGCGCTTTGGCGACCGTGCGCCGGAAGTCAGCTTCGTCATGATCGCGAGCGAACTCGACTCAGCCGCCGTCAAGCAGCTCTGGCCGTTCTGGATCGCCAAGACGGTACGCAGCTGGGTGATCAAGAATATCTTCGGCGGCACCATCACCAACGGGCGTATCGAATTCTATCTTGCCGAGGGGCGCGAGCGCCTGCCCGGCGTGCCGATGCGTCTCGGCCCGGATGAACTGAAGATCGACTTCGACATCGAAGGCGCGCGCATGAATGTTGCCGGCGAAATCCCGCCGCTACGCGATACATCCGGCAAGTTTCGCCTGCGCGGGCCGCGCACGGAAATCGAGATCGCCAGCGGTGCGGCCTACTTCCCGTCCGGCCGCTCCGTTGCGCTGACCGGCGGCACGTTCGTGCTGCCGGACAACTATACCAAACCGCTGATGGCGGACATGGACATCGACGTCGCCGGCAACGCCGATGCGATCGCGGAGCTGGTAACCTATCGGCCGATCCGCGCTCTGCCGGCAACCGGCTTCAAGCCGGAGGATTTTTCGGGCCAGGTGAAGGCGAACGTCAAGGCGCATTTCGGCATCATCGCCGCCCACAAGCCGCCGCCGCCACAATGGACGGCCGCGTTGACGCTCGACAACGTCGATGTCGCCAAGCCCATCGCGGGCCGTGCCGTGACGGCGCTGCATGGTCTGCTCGCCATCGATCCGCAGAAGGCCGATCTCAAGGCCAAGGCCAATATCGACGGCGTGACATTCGATCTCGAACTGATCGAGCCCGTCAACAAGGCTGCCAATATAACGCGCAGGACCATCCTCTCCGGCACGCTCGGCAACAAGGATCGCCGCAAACTGCTGCCGGGCTTCGAGGAGGTGCTCGAAGGCCCGATCGACGTGCGGGTGGAGCAGGACGGCGACGGGCCACGCACGGTCGAGGCGGATGTCGGTGCTGCTGCGGTTTCCATTCCGTGGATCGGATGGACGAAGGGTGCAGGCATCGGCGGCACGGTGAAGCTGACGGCGGAAACCACGGACGGTGTGACACGGGTATCCGATTTCCGCTTTGCCGGCGATGGTTTCAATGTGGCCGGCAATCTGACGTTCCGTGGTTCAGCGCTGGATGCGGCCAATTTCTCCACGGTCCGGCTATCCGCCGATGACCGCTATCGCCTGAAGGTGACGCGCAACAAATCCGGCTACACCGTGGTCGCGGATGGCGAGACGGCGGACGTGCGCGCCGTGCTGGCGCGGCTCAAGAACAGCGGGAGCGGCAGTGCCGCCGGCGAAAAACAGGGCGTCAGCGTTACGGCCAACCTGTCCCGGGCCATCGGCTTCAACGGTGAGGCGCTCACCAGCGTCAATCTCCGCTATAGCAAGGCGGGCAACCGCATTTCCGCCGTCGATCTTTCGGCGGTGACGGCGAGCGGCGCGCCGGTCGTTGCGCAGCTGGCAAAGAGTGACGGCTCGGATGCCGTCCAACTCACCAGTGGCGATGCCGGCGCCATCGCGCGTTTCGCCGATATCTACCGCCATATGCGCGGGGGCCTCCTGAACATGCGCCTGCGCGCGACGTCCAACGACGGGTGGCTCGGCTCCGTCGATATCCGCAATTTTGCCCTCGTCGGTGAAGAGCGCCTGCGCTCACTCGTCTCGACGCCGGCCGACGACGGCGGGCGCAGCCTCAACGATGCCGTGCGGCGCGAGATCGACGTGAGCGCGGTGCAATTCTCCCGCGGTTTTGCGCAGGTGCGCACCGGCGGCGGCTCGCTAAGCCTTGAAAACGGCGTGGTGCGCGGTGACATGGTGGGGGCGACCTTCCGCGGGACGGTCCGCGATGCCAGCGGCCGTACCGAGATGACCGGCACCTTCATGCCGGCCTATGGCCTCAACCGGCTGTTTGCCGAACTGCCGATCATCGGCATCCTTCTCGGCAACGGCAATGATCGGGGGCTGATCGGCATCACCTTCAAACTGTCGGGTCCCTTCGACAAGCCGCACCTCACCATCAACCCGCTGTCGATCATCGCACCGGGCGTGTTCCGCAACATTTTCGAGTTCCAATAAAAAGGCCGCCCGGAGGCGGCCTTGATCCTTGGTCTGTCGCCCCGCTCAGGCCGGGCGGACGAGGATATGCTTCTTCTTGCCGAGGGAAAGCTTGATGACGCCGTCGGCGGAAACATCTGCCGTGCCGATGAGACGACGCTCGTCGGAAACGGCGACATCATTGATGCGCACCGCACCTCCCTGCACATGACGGCGGGCTTCACCGTTGGAAGTGGCAAGGCCAGCCTTGACGACGAGGGAGAGCAGGCCGATGCCGGCTTCGAGTTCGCTTGTGGCGACATCGACCGACGGCAGGTTTTCGGCAATCGCGCCTTCCTCGAAGGTTTTGCGGGCGGTCTCGGCGGCCTGTTCGGCGTCGGCGCGTCCGTGCAGCATCGCCGTCACTTCCGTCGCGAGGATCTTCTTCACCTCGTTGATCTCGGCACCGCCCAGCGCGGAAAGGCGGGCGATCTCGTCCATCGGCAGCGTCGTGTAGAGTTTCAGGAAGCGTGACACGTCGGCGTCTTCCGTGTTGCGCCAGTACTGCCAGAAGTCATAGGCCGACAGCATGTCCGGGTTCAGCCAGACGGCGCCGGAGAGCGACTTGCCCATCTTGGCGCCCGAAGCGGTCGTCAAAAGCGGCGAGGTCATCGCGTAGAGCTGCGGCGTGCCCATGCGGTGGCCAAGGTCGATGCCGTTGATGATATTGCCCCACTGGTCGGAACCGCCCATCTGCAGGCGTACGTCGTGGCGCTTGTTGAGTTCGACGAAGTCGTAGGCCTGCAGGATCATGTAGTTGAATTCGAGGAAGGACAGTGACTGTTCGCGCTCGAGGCGCATCTTCACGCTGTCGAAGGCGAGCATGCGGTTGACCGAGAAATGGCGGCCGACATCGCGCAGGAATTCGAGATAGTTGATGCCGAGCAGCCAGTCGGCATTGTTGATCATCAACGCGTCCTTGGGGCCGTCGCCATAGGTCAGGTAGTTGGAGAAGACCTTCTTGATGCTGGCAATGTTGCTGTCGATGGTTTCCGGCGTCATCAACTGGCGCGCCTCGTCCTTGAAGGACGGGTCGCCGACCATGCCGGTGCCGCCGCCCATCAGCGAGACGGGACGGTGGCCGGTCTTCTGGAACCAGTGCAGCAGCATGATCTGGATGAGGCCGCCGGCATGCAGGCTCGGCGCCGTCGGGTCGAAGCCGATATAGGCCGTCACGGTTTCCTTGGCGAGAAGATCGTCGAGCCCGGTTTCATCGGAAATCTGGTGGATGAAGCCGCGCTCTTTCAGCGTGCGAAGGAAATCGGATTTGAATTCGGACATGGCCTGTCTCTCTTGCCGGAATGCTTTTGGCGGGATGTTTGCGGCCGGATGTAATTTTCCGGCGAACCGCCGGGCGTTTAACACTGTTTCACCGCATAATCACTTCAAAAGTGATTCTGGAGCGATGGGATGACGGCACTGCGGACAGCGATCGGTCTGATGAGCGGCACGAGCCTCGACGGCATCGACGTCGCATTGGTGCGCACGGATGGCGAAGCGGTCGTCGAACGCGGACCTTCCATGGGGCGCTCCTACGATTCGGCCTTCCGGCGGCGCCTGCAAGGCGCGTTGGAAACCGCCAAGGCGATCGGCGAACGCGACGAGCGGCCGGGTGATCTTGCCGAAATCGAACGGGAGTTGACGCAGCGCCATGCCGAGGCCGTCCGCGCTTTCCTTGCCGAAAATGATCTGAAGCCATCCGATGTGGATGTCGTCGGCTTCCACGGCCAGACCGTGCTGCACCGTCCGGATGCGGCGCTGACAGTGCAGCTCGGCGATGGCGGGCTTTTGGCGCGCGAGACGGGCATCGACGTCGTCTATGACATGCGGGCGAACGATATGGTGCATGGCGGGCAGGGGGCGCCGCTCATTCCCGTCTATCACGCCGCACTCGCCGCGAGCCTTTCGAGTTCGGCCGGCAAGGCCGTGGTCTTCGTCAATATCGGGGGGATTTCCAACCTGACCTTCATCGGCAGCGATGGCGCGATCGTCGCCTATGACAGTGGGCCGGGCAACACGCTGATCGACCAATGGGTCGAGGCCCATGCCGGCATTCCCTTCGACCAGGGCGGCATGATCGCCTCCGAGGGCCGCGTCGATCCGGAGCTTGCCCATCGCTACCTGAGCCATGCCTTTTTTACCGCTCCCGTGCGCCGCTCGCTCGACCGCAACGATTTCCGCCCGCCGGAGGGCAAGGATGCGAGCCTCGAGGACGGCGCGCGCACCCTGGCGCATGTTACGGCGGCGGCGATCCTGCGTTCGGCCCGCCACCTGCCGGAGCGACCAAAACTCTACGTCGTCTGCGGCGGTGGCCGGTTGAACCGGATCATCATGGGTGACCTTGCGGCTCTTGCCGAAACGGAGAGGGCGGAGGTCGTCGCGGCCGAGGCTGTCGATCTCAACGGCGACAGTATGGAGGCCGAGGCCTGGGCCTATCTTGCCGTGCGGTCCCTGCGCGGCCTGCCGCTGACGTTCCCGGCAACGACAGGCGTCAAGGCCCCTGTGACCGGCGGTATCCTCCGGAAAACCGGCCTCCGCGATTAACGCTTTTTTCGCAGCCATTCTCTAGCATCGATCCGGATCGGCCCGGGGCTTTTGCGCGGGCAGTCGGTCATGTTTTGCGTAGGGTGGCCAATGAGTGGCGCGGGCTTCCTGCTAACGGTGAACTTTCTCATCGCGCAGTGTTTTTGCATGTTTTTCCTGGCAGTCTCTGCCCGGAGCCGCAATCGCGTTGCCGCCCGCTGGTTCGCCGGCGCCTTTGCCGTCGCCTCGCTCTCCACGATTTTTGAACTTTTCGTCGCCTATGTGCCGCCGCCGAAGCCCTGGGCGATCCTTGCCTTTGCCGCGATGCTTGGCGGCATGTTCATGCTGCGCGTCGGCATCGGCCATCTCTACGGCCTGAAAACCAACCATACGGTTCTGGCTGCCATCTTCGGCGCCTTCGTAGTGCTCGATGTCGTGATCTACGATCTGCCGCGTGGCACGCTGGAACATGCGCTGCCCTACCAGACGCCTTTTGCGGTGGCGCTTGGCATGTGCGCCTGGGCGGCCTGGCGGGCACAAGCGAAATCCTTCGTCGACCGGGCGCTCGTCGTGCTGCTGGCGGTGACCAGCGTGCATTTCATCGCCAAGGCCTTCGCCGCCGTATTGGCCGGTTCGGGCAGTACGGCAAAGGACTATCTCGCCAGCCAGTTTGCCCTTGTCTCGCAGAGCATGGGCGCGGTGCTGATCGTTGCTGTCGGCCTGATGCTGCTCTGCGTGCTGGTGCTGGAGATCGTCGCGGACGAGAAGGTCAATGCCGAAGTCGACGCGCTTTCCGGCGTTCTCAACCGTCGTGGCTTCGATAACCGTGTCGACGCCCTGATGGCCGCGCAGGGGCCGCACAGCATCGTGCTCTGTGATCTCGATCACTTCAAGTCGGTCAACGACACCCATGGCCACCAGGGTGGCGATGCCGCCATTCGCGCGTTTGGCGAAATGCTGCAGGCCGCCGCCCCGAAAGGGGCGCTGGTTGCCCGTATCGGCGGCGAAGAGTTCGTGCTGTTCCTGCCGCGCACGGCCAAGGATGCGGCTCTGCTGTTTGCCCATGCGCTGCGCGCGACACGAGCCGTCGCGCCCATTCCGGGGCTGCCGCCGAGTGTGCGGGTCACCTCGAGCTTCGGTGTTGCGGAAGTTGGCCGGGACGAGCCCTTGCGCTTTGCCATGCGCCGGGCCGACGATGCGCTTTATGCCGCCAAGAACGCCGGGCGTGACCGTGTGCATGAGGCGGAGCCGGCGGCCGTGGTGGTCGAGGCCTTCAAACTGGCCAACTAAAAGCGCGCAAAGAAAAAGCCCGACGGCGGACCATCGGGCTTTTGGTTCAGGCTATCGGCCGGTCAGCGGATGCGCTTGGCCGCCGGTTCCGGGGTCAGTTCGCCGGCGAGGCGACGGTCGAGATAGTCCTCGCATTCCGCCATCAGCGTTTCGGTCTGGCCGTTGAAGAAGTGGTTTGCGCCCGGCACCACGCGGTGGGTGATCAGGATGCCCTTCTGCGTCTTCAGCTTTTCCACGAGGCCGTTGACGTCCTTCTCCGGCGCCACCTTGTCGGCATCGCCGTTGATGATCAGGCCGGACGACGGGCAGGGAGCGAGGAACGAAAAATCGTAGATGTTCGGCTGCGGCGCGATCGACATGAAGCCTTCGATCTCCGGGCGGCGCATCAGGAGCTGCATGCCGATCCAGGCGCCGAAGGAATAACCGGCAACCCAGCAGCTCTTCGAATCGGGATGCAGGCTCTGCACCCAGTCCAGCGCGGAAGCCGCATCGGACAGTTCGCCAGCACCATGGTCGAATTCGCCCTGGCTGCGGCCGATGCTGCGGAAGTTGAAGCGCAGCGTCGTGAAACCGCGCTTCTGGAACATGTAGAAGAGCTGGTAGACGATCTGGTTGTTCATCGTGCCGCCGAACTGCGGGTGCGGATGCAGCACGATGGCGATGGGGGCGTTCTTCTGCTTGGACGGCTGGTAACGGCCTTCGAGGCGACCGGCGGGTCCGTTGAAGATGATTTCGGGCATTCTTACTCCGGCAAGTTCGCGTTCCAGACCGGATTCTTGTCAACTGAAGTCTTGACGAAAGCAGTCAGCTTTTCTAGAACCTAGTTTAGAACAATTCGAAACTGTATAGGCGCATCGGGCGCCGTGAGCTTGGTGTCATAAGGCAAGCCAGACGGCAATTTCAAGAAAAATGCACGTCGCATGGAACTTGGCCCGTTGGGCACGGAAAACGAATGACGAAGATCGATCGCACATATCTGGACTGGAACGCCACGGCACCCCTGCTGCCGGCGGCGCGCGAGGCCTGTGTTGCAGCGCTCGATATGGTCGGCAATCCGTCGTCGGTTCATGGCGAAGGCCGGGCGCTGCGCATGCTGGTGGAATCTGCGCGCCGCGATGTGGCAGCGCTCGTCAACACAGCGCCTGCCCATGTGATCTTCACGAGCGGTGCGACTGAGGCGGCAAACCTTGCGCTGACGCCCACCTACCGCATGGGACGCACGCCGCTTGCCATCGGCCATCTGTATGTGTCGGAGATCGAGCACCCGGCGATCCGCGAGGGCGGACGTTTTTCACGCGAGAATGTGACGACCATTCCTGTCACCCCCGCCGGTATCGTCGATCTCGACGCATTGGAAGCAGTCCTTCAGACCCACGACAAGGCCAAGGGCCTGCCGATGGTTGCTGTCATGCTTGCCAACAACGAGACGGGCATCGTGCAGCCGGTCAAGGCAGCGGCGGAAATCGTGCGCCGCCACGGTGGCTTGCTGGTGGTTGATGCGGTTCAGGCCGTTGGCCGCATGCCGGTAGATATAGAAGTGCTCGATGCGGACTTCCTGATCGTCTCCTCGCACAAGCTCGGCGGCCCGAAGGGCGTCGGCGCGCTTGTCTCGCGTGGCGAAGTGCTGATGCCGGCGCCGCTGATCCGCGGTGGCGGACAGGAAAAGGGCCATCGGTCCGGCACGGAGAACCCGGCAGCACTCGCCGGCTTTGCCGCCGCCGCCCGCGCTGCGGTGACCGATCTTGTCGAGCGCAACACCCTGATCGCCGATCTGCGTGATGCGCTGGAAGCCGGCATGCGGACGGCGACGAACGACATCATTATCCATGGTGCGGATGGAGAGCGGGTCGCCAACACCTCGTTCTTCAGCCTGCCGGGCCTGAAATCGGAAACCGGGCAGATCGCTTTTGATCTCGAAGGCATCGCGCTGTCGGCGGGCTCGGCCTGCTCGTCCGGCAAGGTCGGGCAAAGCCATGTGCTGGCGGCGATGGGTTTTGATGCGGCACTTGGCGGGCTTCGCGTCTCGCTCGGTTCGGGCTCGACCACGGCCGATGTGGAACGCTTCCTGGCAGCCTTTTCGCGCATCGTTTCGCGACGACGCATGACGGGAAATGCGGCCTGAGCGGAATCTTGCGGAAACTCAAGTTTTCGCTTGCCAAAAGGTGGGAAAACCGCCCTTTGGCCCTTACATAACCGGCGGAACACCCGCCACACGTTGACAAACTGCCGGACCTTGTATCCGGCGAGATTGGAGAACGATATGCCTGCGGTGCAGGAAACGATCGATCAGGTCCGTCAGATTGACGTCGACCAGTACAAATACGGTTTCGAGACGACGATCGAAATGGAGAAGGCTCCGAAGGGCCTGTCCGAAGAGATCATCCGCTTCATCTCGGCCAAGAAAGACGAGCCCGAATGGATGCTCGAATGGCGCCTCGATGCCTATCAGCGTTGGCTGACGCTTGAGGAGCCCACCTGGGCGCGCGTCGAGTACCCGAAGATCGACTTCAACGACCTCTATTACTATGCCGCTCCGAAGAACCAGAGCGGCCCGTTGTCGATCGACGAGGTCGATCCCGAACTTCTGAAGATGTACGAAAAGCTTGGCATTCCGCTGCGCGAGCAGGAAATCCTGGCCGGCGTACAGACCTCGAAGATCGCCGTCGATGCGGTGTTCGACTCGGTCTCGGTCGTCACGACCTTCAAGGCAGAGCTGATGAAGGCCGGCGTGATCTTCATGTCGATCTCGGAGGCTATCCGCGAATATCCCGATCTCGTGAAGAAGTATCTCGGCACCGTCGTGCCCAAGACCGACAATTTCTACGCGACGCTGAACTCCGCCGTCTTCACCGACGGTTCGTTCGTCTATGTGCCGAAGGGCGTTCGTTGCCCGATGGAGCTGTCGACCTACTTCCGTATCAACGAGAAGAACACGGGCCAGTTCGAGCGCACGCTGATCATCGCGGAAGAGGGCGCCTACGTGTCCTACCTCGAAGGCTGCACCGCGCCGCAGCGCGACGAGAACCAATTGCACGCTGCCGTCGTCGAACTGGTTGCGCTCGATGATGCCCAGATCAAGTATTCCACCGTCCAGAACTGGTATCCGGGCGACAAGGACGGCAAGGGCGGCATCTACAACTTCGTCACCAAGCGCGGCGATTGCCGGGGCAAGAACTCCAAGATTTCGTGGACGCAGGTCGAGACCGGCTCCGCGATCACCTGGAAGTACCCGTCCTGCATCCTGCGCGGCGATGGTTCGCGTGGCGAGTTCTACTCGATCGCGGTGTCCAACGGTCACCAGCAGATCGACAGCGGCACCAAGATGATCCATCTCGGCAAGAACACGTCGAGCCGCATCGTCTCGAAGGGCATTTCCGCCGGCTTCTCCAACAACACCTACCGCGGTCAGGTTTCGGCCCACCGCAAGGCAGAGAACGCCCGCAACTTCACCCAGTGCGACTCGCTGCTGATCGGTGACAAGTGCGGCGCGCATACCGTGCCCTATATCGAGGCGAAGAACGCGACAGCCCACTTCGAGCACGAGGCGACCACCTCGAAAATCTCCGAAGACCAGCTGTTCTACTGCCTGCAGCGCGGCATCCCGACCGAAGCGGCGATCGCGTTGATCGTCAACGGCTTCGTCAAGGAAGTCATCCAGGAACTGCCGATGGAATTCGCCGTCGAGGCGCAGAAGCTGATCGGCATCTCGCTGGAAGGCTCGGTCGGCTGATCGAATAAGAATGTCCCGGCGGTTTTCCGCCGGGTGGCCGGACAAGCCGTTCGATGAAGTTTTCGCGTGATCCGTTATAGTAGACGGGTACGGTTCTCATCGGGAGAAGGCGACATGGATCCGGTCAATCTGACATATTATGCCGTGATTTGCGGTGGACTTGCAGCGTATGCGCCCCATGTTCGGAATTTGGCGATACGCACGGTAGTGGGGCTTGGCCTCGGCGGTTTTGCCGCCACGATGCTCCCGGTGGTTCACTTCTTCCTCGGCTTCTGAAACCAAGACGGGAGTGCTGGATGTGCTCCGAACGCAGGACCGAAAAACCATGCTTGAAATCAAGAATCTGCACGCTCGCATCGCCGAAGACGGCACCGAGATCATCCGCGGCCTGAACCTCACCGTGAAGGCCGGCGAAGTCGCCGCCATCATGGGCCCGAACGGTTCCGGCAAGTCGACGCTCTCCTACATCCTGTCCGGCCGCGCGGACTACGAAGTCACCGAAGGTGAGATCCTCTACAACGGCGAGAGCATTCTGGACCTCGATCCGGCCGAGCGCGCCTCCAAGGGTATCTTCCTGGCCTTCCAGTACCCGGTCGAAATCCCGGGCGTTGCCACCATGCAGTTCCTGAAAGTCGCGATGAACGAGCAGCGCAAGGCGCGCGGCGAGGCGGAACTGACGACGCCGGACTTTATGCGCCGCGTCAAGGAAGCCGCTGCCGAGCTGAAGATCGCGCCGGAAATGCTGCGCCGTCCGCTGAACGTTGGCTTCTCCGGTGGTGAGAAGAAGCGCGCGGAAATCCTGCAGATGTCGCTGCTCGAGCCGAAGCTGTGCATCCTAGACGAGACCGATTCCGGCCTCGACATCGACGCGCTGAAGATCGTCGCCGATGGCGTCAACGCCTTGCGTTCGCCCGACCGCGCCGTCGTCGTCATCACGCACTATCAGCGCCTGCTCGACTATATCGTGCCGGATACGGTGCACGTTCTCTACAAGGGCCAGGTCATCAAGTCCGGCGACAAGACGCTGGCGCATGAACTGGAAGCAAATGGCTATGCTGACATCATCGATGCCGCTGCCTGAGGCATCGTGAAGGAGTAATCTCATGAACATGCAGACAGGCATGAAGCTCTCGGTCGCCGAGACCGCGCTTTGCGAAGCCTACGACCACGCGATCGGCGAATTGCCGGGCGATGGTGCCGTAATCGCGGCCCGCGACATTCTGATCAGCGACTTCAAGGATGCCGGGCTTCCGACGCGCCGCGTCGAGGCCTGGCACTATACGGACCTCAAGGCACTGCTGCGCGCTGTGCCCGCGTTCGATCCGGCCGCCTCCGCTGCCAAGATCGCACCGCTGGTCGAAGGCGCCACCGTGCTTTCGGTCGTCAACGGCGTTGCCGATACCCGCGGTTCGGTGGATGGCGTAACGCTGCGTACCTTTGCGGAAGCGCTTGCCGACGGCACGGCCGCCGAGGGGCTTACCGCCCGCGACAGTGACGACACGATCGGCCGCATCAACGGCGCGTTCGTGCGTGACGGTTTCGTGCTGGATTTCCCTGATGGCACCGAGCTTGCAGCGCCGCTGGAAATCCAGACGACGCAGAATGCCGGCCAGACGCACACGCGTTTCCCGGCAACCTTCGGCGCGAACGTCAAGGCGACCGTCATCGAGCGCCATGTGGCGACCGGTGACAATGCCGCCTTCGTGACGACGGTCAGCGACATTTCGCTTTCCGACGGTGCGGAAATCACCTGGATCATCTTCCAGGGCCAGGGCATTGCCGATACGCATCTCGGCCAGATCCGCATCACGCTCGGCACGGATGCAAAACTTCGCCTCTACGTGATCAATGCCGGCGGCAAGCTCGTGCGGCAGGAGATCCATGTTGTCGTTTCCGGCGAGGGGTCCGATCTCAAGCTGCGCGGCATCAACCTGCTCGGCGGCGAGACGCATAATGACGTTACCTTCACGGTCGGCCACAACGTGCCGAACACGACGTCGACGGAAGTCCTCCGCAACGTGATCTTCGATCGCGCCCGCGGCGTCTTCCAGGGCCAGATTCGCGTCGCACCCGATGCGCAGAAGACCGACGCGAAGATGTCGTGCAACACGCTGCTCTTGTCGGACGAGGCGGATTTCTCCGCCAAGCCGGAGCTAGAAATCTTCGCCGACGACGTGCAGTGCGGCCACGGCGCGACAGTGATCGACATCGACCACGTCCAGCTCTTCTACCTGATGGCCCGCGGCATTCCGGAAAACAAGGCGCGTGCCATGCTGGTCAACGCCTTCGTCGCCGAGATCGTCGAGGAACTGGAAGACGAGCCGCTGGTCGAGGCGCTGGAAGGTGTTATCGCCGTCTGGTTGGAAAAGCACGCGTAACAGGAGCAATCCCAGCAAAAGTGTGCAGCGGTTTTGCGTCCGGGATTGCGTAAACAAGGAAGTCGAGATGGAACATGCACCCGCAAAGGCCTACGACGTCGAGGCGATCCGCAAGGATTTCCCGATCCTGTCGAAGACGGTCTATGGCAAACCGCTGGTCTATCTCGACAATGGCGCCTCGGCGCAGAAGCCACAGTCGGTGATCGACGCGATTTCACATGCCTACTCCAATGAGTATGCAAACGTGCATCGCGGACTGCACTTCCTGTCGAATGCCGCCACGGACGCCTATGAGGCGGCGCGCGAAAAGGTGCGCCGTTTCCTGAATGCCTCCTCGGTCGACGAGATCATCTTCACGAAATCCTCGACCGAAGCGATCAACACCGTTGCCTACGGCTACGGCATGCCGAAGATCGGCGAGGGCGACGAGATCGTGCTGTCGATCATGGAGCACCACTCCAACATCGTGCCGTGGCATTTCATCCGCGAGCGGCAGGGCGCCAAGCTGGTCTGGGCGCCGGTGGACGAGACCGGCGCGTTCCACATCGAAGAGTTTGAAAAGTGCCTGACGGAGCGCACCAAGCTCATCGCGATCACACATATGTCGAATGCGCTGGGCACCATCGTTCCGGTCAAGGAAATCTGCCGCATCGCCCGCGAGCGCGGCATTCCGGTGCTGGTCGATGGCTCGCAGGGCGCCGTGCATATGCCGGTCGACGTGCGCGATATCGATTGCGACTGGTACGTGATGACCGGCCACAAGCTTTACGGCCCGTCCGGCATCGGCGTGCTCTATGGCAAGATGGATCGCCTCAAGGAGATGCGGCCGTTCCAGGGCGGCGGCGAGATGATCGTCGACGTCACGGAAGACATCGTTACCTACAACGAGCCGCCGCACCGCTTCGAGGCCGGCACGCCGCCGATCGTGCAGGCGATCGGCCTTGGCCATGCGCTCGACTATATGGAAAAGATCGGTCGCGCGGCGATTTCGTCCCATGAAGCGGACCTGCGCGACTATGCCCATGAGCGCCTGTCGGCGATCAATTCGCTCAAAATCTTCGGCACGGCGCCGGGCAAGGGGTCTATCTTCTCCTTCGAGCTGGAAGGCATCCACGCCCATGACGTCTCGATGGTCATCGACCGGGCAGGGGTCGCGGTGCGCGCCGGCACCCATTGTGCGCAGCCGCTCTTGAAACGCTTCGGCGTTACCTCCACATGCCGTGCATCGTTCGGCCTGTACAATACGCGCGCCGAGGTGGATGCTCTCGCCGACGCGCTTGATCATGCCCGCAAGTTTTTTGCCTGAGGAGGTGGACCCATGTCCCTCGACGCAACGGAAAAGAAGATCGACGTCCGCGACGGTATCGTTCACTCGGCGATCCCGGCCGACGAACTGGCGCGTCTCAGCGATGACGTCATTTCCGCGCTGAAGACGGTCTACGACCCGGAAATCCCGTCCGACATCTTCGAACTCGGCCTGATCTACAAGATCGACATCGAAGACGACCGCATGGTCAAGATCGACATGACGCTGACGGCGCCCGGCTGCCCGGTGGCCGGCGAAATGCCGGGCTGGGTGGAAAATGCGGTTGGCGCTGTGGAAGGCGTGTCCGGTGTCGAGGTCAGGATGACCTTCGACCCGCCGTGGACGCCGGACCGTATGTCGGAAGAGGCGCAGGTTGCTGTTGGTTGGTACTAGCGTGATCCCGAAAAGTTGCAGGCTTTTCGGACAAGATCATGCGGCAGACAGTATTGATCGCTTAACCGCGCGGCATTAGATTCGGATTCGGAAACCGTCGGGCCTTGAACCCGGCCGGTGAAGGAGAAGCGGCCCATGGCCTTTGCAGTTATGAAGCTCACGGATGCGGCAGCAGACCGCGTCAAGTCGATCGTCGACAATGCCGGCGGCGACGCCAAGGGCATTCGCGTCGGTATCAAGAAGGGCGGTTGCGCGGGCATGGAATATTCCATCGACCTCGTGACCGAGCCCAATGCCAAGGACGACTTGATCGAGCGGAACAGCGCCCGTGTCTGGGTCGCACCTGAAGCCGTGCTCTATCTTCTCGGCACCGAGATGGATTTCGAGGTGACGACGCTGCGCTCCGGCTTCACCTTCCACAACCCGAACCAGACGTCCGCCTGCGGCTGCGGCGAATCGGTCGAGCTGAAGCCGGCTGACCTTGCGGCCCTCGCCGCCGCCGGCCAACCGACCGTGCGCGCCTGAAATCAGCGGGTGCAAGGCCCTTAATCCTTGCACCTTTCTTTCGCTGATGGTTTTGCCTAGTCTCGCGATCCCGGCCGGTATTTGCCAGCCGGCGTGATCGCCAGGGAGAGGGGCGCCAGCGATGACCGGCTTTGCCGCGGCACTTTACCAGAACCTGCCGTTTCCTGCGCTCATCGTCGATGCTGAGGCGCATGTCGTCTCGCACAACGATGCGGCGGCGCGTGCCTTCGGCTGGAACAGGAACGGCCAGAAGCCCGCCGATGCGCCCATAATCGATGGATTGAATGTCGCGACCCTGCTTGCCCGTCATGCCGCGGCAGGGCGGGAAAATACGCACGCCTTCTCCTTCCGCCACGACAACGGCTCGCTCTTCGAGGCAACGGCCCATGTGATTCCGGTTTCCGACGAACCGGGTGATACGCGCTATGCGCTTCTTCTGCGCAGCCTGCTCAGTGGCGGCAGCCATGGCGAGCAGATCCTGCTCGGCCAGCGCATCGCCGCCGCGCTCGACACGATGAACGAGGGATTTGCGGTCTTCGATCAGGAGGAGCGGCTGGTCATGTTTAACCGTTCCTACAGGGAGCGTTGCGGGCAGGCCCGTGATGCCGTGCGCGTCGGTGCGACCCTTGAGAGCATCGCACGCGCCAGCCTGCGCGTGGGCATGTTTCCCGGCGTCCTGGAAGGCACGCCGGAGGCCGAGGAGACGGTGCGCCAGCGCCTTGATAGCCACAGGAACACCGACAGCGGCGGAAGCGTCTTCCAGTTCGGCAAGGACCGGTGGATCCGCGGCGAGAGCCATGTTGCCGAAACCGGCGATATCGTCGCGTTGCGCGTCGATGTGTCGGAACTGAAACGCGCCGAGGCCGCTCTCGAGGAGAAGCGCCGCGACTATCTCTCGCTGCTGCAGATACTGCCGGATATGATCCTGCGCTTCGACAGGAACCTCATCATCCGCTTTGCCAACGACAAATATGCCGCGCATGTCGGCTCGACCACCGACGAGCTTGTCGGCCGCTACCTGCCGGATGTCGCCTGCGCGCCGGAACAGACCGCCGACCTGATGAACATCGACAGCTATACGCGCGAGGCGCCTGTGCGCTCGCTCGAAGTCTGCACCGAGGGACCGGATGGCAAAGAGGACTGGATGTTCTGGACGGCCGTCGCGATCTTCGATGAAGAAGGCGTCACCGAGGTCGTCAGCGTCGGGCGCGACATCACCGAGGCCAAGCACCAGCAGCATAAGGTGGAGGCGCAGACGAGCGAGCTGCGCCGCAAGAACGAGGCACTCGACCAGTTCACCGCGACGGTTTCGCACGACCTGAAGGCGCCGCTACGCCATCTTTCCATGTTTGCCGAAATGATTTCCGAAGATCTGCACCGCGGCGAATTTGCCGAGTTGGCGCATTATTCGGACCATGTGCGCAAGAGCGCCGCGCGCATGCGCCGCATCATCGACAGCCTGCTCGAATTTTCCCAGATCGCCTACCGCATCACGGCGCCAAAGCCGGTCGCGCTTTCCGACGTGGTGCGCGATGCGCTGATGCTGCTTGAAACCCATGTGCAGGAAACCAGCGGGCGGATCGATGTCCGGCCGCTGCCGGAAGTCATGGGCGACCCGGAACTTCTGAAGCGTCTGGCGCAGAACCTGATCGGCAATGCGCTGAAATACCGCCACCCGGACAAGGCCCCCGTGGTGCGTATCTATTCGCGGCAGAACGAAGATGGCGTTGCTTTCGTCGTGGAAGACGACGGCATTGGTATCGATCCGCAGCATGTCGAGCGGATTTTCGAAGTCTTTCAACGGCTTCACCGAGACGAGTCGGTCTATCAGGGCACCGGCGTCGGCCTGGCGCTGGCGCGGCGGATCGTCGAGAGCCACAACGGCGTGATAGCGCTTGACACGACCTATGGTCCGGGCGCACGCTTTGTGGTGACGTTTCCGCATCCCGTAAAATCAAGGGGGAACGAACGTGGCAGGCTCGGCTAGAAAGCTGATCGTCGTCGATGACGATCCCGTCGATGTACGCTTCGTCATGCGTGCCTTCAGCGATACCGGCAGCCTGATCGAAATCACCCACGTCGCCGATGCCGAGCAAGCCAGCGACCGGCTCGATAGAGAAGCTTTCGACTACATTCTCCTCGACATCAACATGCCGGGAACGAGCGGCATGGACCTGCTCAAGCGGCTGCGCGGGCGCACGCGCACGGCAGTCACGCCGGTGATCATGCTGTCCTCCTCGTCGAATTCCGTCGACGTGAACCGCGCCTATCAGAACGGCGCCAATGCCTATGCCGTCAAACCCTCGACGCTGAGTGGCTATCGCGACTTTGCCGAGGGGTTTACCCGCTTCTGGGTGGACGTCGCCGTCGCGCCCTGACTTCTCCCTGCCCGCAATGGAAAACCCCGGCCGATAGGATCGGCCGGGGTTCAGATTTTTGCCTTTGGCGTAGCCGCTTCTATTCGGCTGCGTCCGCGTAATCTTCCAGCGGCGGGCAGGAGCAGACGAGGTTGCGGTCGCCATAGACGTTGTCGACGCGGTTGACCGGCGACCAGTATTTGTCGACCCGGAACGCGCCCGGCGGGTAGCAGGCCTGCTCGCGCGAATAGGGACGGTCCCATTCGCCGACAAGGTCTTCCACCGTGTGCGGGGCGTTCTTCAGCGGGTTGTTGACCTTGTCCATCCGGCCTTCCTCGATGGCGCGGGCTTCCTCGCGGATCGCCAGCATCGCATCGCAGAAACGGTCGATTTCGGCCTTGGTTTCCGATTCGGTCGGCTCGATCATCAGCGTGCCGGCAACCGGCCAGCTCATGGTCGGCGCATGGAAGCCGCAGTCGATCAGGCGCTTGGCGACATCGTCGACGGTCACGTTGGCACTTTCGACAAGCGGACGGGTGTCGATGATGCATTCATGCGCCACGCGGCCCTTGGCGGACTTGTAGAGCACGTCATAGGCACCCTTGAGGCGTGCGGCGATATAGTTGGCGTTAAGGATCGCCACCTTCGTCGCCTGCGTCAGCCCTTCGCCACCCATCATCAGGCAGTAGCTCCAGGAGATCGGCAGGATGGAGGCCGAGCCGAAGGGAGCCGCCGAAACCGCACCCGCTTCGCCGCTCGTCGGGTTTGCCGGCAGGTAGGGCGCCAGATGTGCCTTGACGCCGATCGGACCCATGCCGGGACCACCGCCGCCATGCGGGATGCAGAAGGTCTTGTGCAGGTTGAGATGGCTGACGTCGCCGCCGATATCGCCGGGGCGGGCAAGACCCACCATGGCGTTCATGTTGGCGCCGTCGATATAGACCTGACCGCCGTGCTTGTGAACGATCTCGCAGATCTCGCGCACGTTCTCCTCGAAGACGCCGTGCGTGGACGGGTAGGTGATCATGCAGCAAGACAGGTTGTCCGCATGCTGTTCGGCCTTGGCACGGAAGTCGTCCATGTCGATGTCGCCATTGTCGGACACCTTCACGACGACGACCTTCATGCCGACCATCTGTGCCGACGCCGGGTTGGTGCCGTGCGCGGAGGTCGGGATGAGGCAGACATCACGATGCGTATTGCCGTTGGCTAGGTGATAGGCGCGGATCGTCAGCAGACCGGCATATTCACCCTGCGCACCGGAATTCGGCTGCATGGAGACGGCGTCGTAGCCGGTAATGTCGCAGAGCTTCTGCGACAGATCCTCGATGAGGTGCCGGTAGCCCTGTGCCTGGTCGGCCGGCACGAAGGGGTGGATTTCCGCAAATTCGGGCCAGGTGATCGGCAGCATTTCCGCCGTGGCGTTGAGCTTCATTGTGCAAGAGCCGAGCGGGATCATCGAGCGGTCGAGCGCAAGGTCGCGGTCGGAAAGCCGGCGGATGTAGCGTGTCATCTCGCTTTCCGCCCGGTTCATGTGGAAGATCGGATGCGTCAGGTATTCGCTGGTGCGCAGCAGGTCTTCCGGCAGGCGATAGCCCGGCTCGAACTCCGCCACTTCGAAATCACCGCCGAAGGCGCGCCAGACGGCTTCCAGCGTGACGGGGCGCGAGCGCTCGTCGAGGCTGATGCCGATGCGGTCGTCGCCGATCTTGCGCAGGTTCACCTCTTCAGTGACGGCCGTCTTCAGGATAATGCTCTGCAGCTTGCCGACGTGAACGGTGATCGTGTCGAAGAACACTTCCGGTTCAACGGTGTAGCCGAGCTTTTCAAGGCCCATGGCGAGGCGCACCGTCTTCTGGTGCACGCTCTGCGAAATCGCCTTCAGGCCTTGCGGACCATGGAAGACGGCATACATCGAGGCCATGACGGCGAGCAGAACCTGCGCGGTGCAGATGTTCGACGTTGCCTTCTCGCGGCGGATGTGCTGCTCGCGGGTCTGCAGCGACAGGCGGTAGGCGCGGTTGCCGCGGGCGTCGATGGAGACGCCGACAAGGCGGCCGGGCATGGAGCGCTTGTAGGCGTCCTTGACGGCCATGTAGGCGGCATGCGGGCCACCATAGCCGACCGGCACGCCAAAGCGCTGGGTGCAGCCGATGGCGATGTCGGCGTCCATCTCGCCGGGCGATTTCAGGAGCACCAGCGCCAGCGGATCGGCCGCCATCACGGCAATGGCGCCGGTCTGGTGCAGGCGGGCGATCAGGCCCGAAAAATCGCGCACATGACCATAGGTGCCCGGATACTGGAAGATCGCGCCGAACACGTCGACGGGATCGAGATCGGTGAAGGGATCGCCGACGATGATCTGCCAGCCAAGCGGCTCGGAACGGGTCTTCAGCAGAGCGATCGTCTGCGGGTGGCAGTTCTCGTCGACGAAGAAGGCATTCGCCTTGGACTTCGCCACGCGCTGCGCCATCGCCATGGCTTCGGCGGCCGCGGTCGCCTCGTCGAGCAGCGAGGCATTCGCGACGTCAAGGCCGGTCAGGTCGCAGACCATCGTCTGGTAGTTCAGCAGCGCCTCGAGGCGGCCCTGGCTGATTTCCGGCTGGTAGGGCGTATAGGCCGTGTACCAGGCGGGGTTTTCCAGGATGTTGCGCTGGATGACCGGCGGCGTGATTGTGCCGTAGTAGCCCTGGCCGATCAGCGAGACGAGCTTCTTGTTGCGGTTGGCGGTCTCGCGCATCTTGTCGAGCGCCTCGCGCTCGGTCATCGGCGCACCCCATTCGAGCGCCTTGGTCTGGCGGATCGATTTCGGCACGGTGTCGTCGATCAGCGCGTCGAGGCTCGGGTAACCGATTACCTTGAGCATCGCCTCCATTTCCTTCGGCGAAGGGCCGATATGGCGACGGTTGGCGAAGTCGTAGGGCTGGTAATCGGTAAAGGCAAAGTCCTTGGGGAGAGACATCAGCCGACAAGCTCCTTGTAGGCGGCTTCGTCCATAAGGCCGTCCGCATCCGCCTTGTTGGCGAGCTTCAGCTTGAAGAACCAGCCGGCGCCCTGCGGGTCGCTGTTGACGAGGGAGGGATCGGCAACGATCGCCTCGTTCACTTCGACGATTTCGCCGTCGAGCGGGCAGTAGACGTCGGAGGCCGCCTTGACGGATTCGACGGTCGACGCATCGCCGCCCTTCGAGAAGGTGGCGCCGACTTCGGGCAGTTCGACGAAGACGAGGTCGCCGAGCTGCTCGGCCGCGTGCGCCGTGATGCCAACGGTCGCAACGTCGCCGTCGATCTGCAGCCACTCGTGTTCTTCGGTGAATTTCAGCATGTTTGTTCCTCTCTCGGAAAGTGATTGTTGTCCGGTTTGCCGCTCATCCGCCTGTCAGCCATGTCTCCACGCAGGCCGGGAAGCGGACCGTGATTCAGCGCTTGAAGGTGTTCTTGACGAAGGGCAGGGCTGCCACGGAAATCGGCAGGAATTTGCCGCGCACGCCGGCATAAAGCTGGGTGCCGGGTGTCGCTGCCGACTTGGTGACGTAGCCCATGGCGACAGGGCCATCGACATTCGGACCGAAGCCGCCGGAGGTGACGGTCCCGACGACATCCTCGCCCTCGGCATCGGTCGCAAGCACTGCCCCGCCACGGATGGGCGCGCGGCCTTCGGCCTTGAGGCCGACGCGGCGGCGCTCGGCACCGTTTTCGAGCTGGTCGAGGATGATGTCGGCGCCGGGGAAACCACCGGCGCGCTCGCCACCCTTGCGGCGAACCTTCTGGATCGCCCATTCAAGCGCGCCTTCGACTGGCGTCGTGCCAGTGTCGATGTCGTTGCCGTAGAGGCAGAGGCCGGCTTCGAGGCGCAGCGAATCGCGAGCACCAAGACCGATCGGTAGCACGTCCGGATGGTCGAGCAGGCGGCGACAGACCGCTTCGGCAAGATCCGCCGGAATGGAGATCTCGAACCCGTCTTCGCCGGTATAGCCGGAGCGCGAAACGATGCAGTCCGCGTCATGCAGGTCGCAGGCGCGCACATCCATGAAGCGCATGGAGGAGACGTCGGCCCAAAGTTCGGCAAGCACGGATTCGGCATGCGGCCCCTGAAGGGCCACCAGCGCGCGGTCGTCGTGCAGCGTCAGTTCGCACACGTCGCCGATCTTCGCTTGCATATAGGCGAAATCCGCGTCCTTGCAGGCGGCGTTGACGACCACATAATAATGGTCGCCGCGATTGGCGATCATCAGGTCGTCGAGGATGCCGCCCTCGTTGTTGGTGAAAAGCGCATAGCGCTGGCGGCCTTCGCCAAGGCCAAGCACGTCCACCGGCACCAGCGTTTCAAGCGCGCGGGCAGCGTCGGCATTGTCGCCGGAGCGGGCACGCACTGTCACCTGGCCCATATGGGACACGTCGAACAGGCCGGCTGCGGCACGGGTTTGAAGATGTTCCTTCATCACGCCGGCCGTATATTGCACCGGCATCTCATAGCCGGCGAACGGCACCATGCGGCCGCCAAGCGACAGATTCAGCGCATGAAGCGGGGTTTTCTTGAGTTCAGACGATCCGTCCAAAAGGCGCCCTCCAGTCTTTGGGCACCCACGATTCCTGTGGGCGCCGGCTCATAATCCAGGCGCAGCTGCGCCGTTCTCCTGAGCCCCCTCTGTCCCTTCGCCTGAGATTGTTATCCCTTCGGCGAGCGCTTCAAAAACGCTTCTCTCCAGAGTTCCGACGGCACCTTGCTGGTCCTTTTGCCTGAGAGTTTCCGGGGCGGTTGCTCCTTCGGCACCGGCCATGCCCTTTCGAGGCGGCCAGCTTCTCCCAGCGAGGTCGACCTCAGATAACGACCTTGCCTGTGTTTTGGCAAGAGGCGGCGTCGCTGTGGAACAATTTTTTGTCGTGGAGGGAAAGAGGCAAAAGAATGGCCCCGAAACGGGGCCAAAGGTTTGGAGGACGGCTGGTTCTTGAGGGAGGATCAGACGGGTTCTTGCAGAGCGGGCGAACCGTTTTCGTCATAGACGCGTTGCGCCTCTGCGACGGTCACCTGCGGCGTGCCGCTCGTCGCGGTGATGAGGGCAAGAGCAAGTGCCGGCGGCTGGATGAAGTTGAGCAACGCCACGGTTCGCGCATCGCCGCGGATCTTTGCATCTTCGCTCCAGACGTGGATACGCTCCTCGAAGAGCGTGTTCGCGCGCGTCTGCGGTCTCATCCCCTGCGATGCATAGGCGGCTGTGGTTGGTGAGACTGTCACGATCTGGGTCATGGGCGTTCAACAAAGTTAGGTTGCGTTCGAGCAATTTAGCAGTTGCGTCTTTCCTGGGTGTGAAACGCCGTGGTTGCATTTTCATCGAATTTTAACAGTCTGTGCGAATTTTGGCCGGTCTTGCCTTTGTCCGGCGAAATCCGTCATATGGGCGATGGAAATGCCGCCGGAGTTGGCGGCCAATCAGCATGCCGCCGATGGCGCGGGAGGACCGATGAAGCCGATTTTCGTGCAATTGCAATGCGCTCCGGGAAAGACTTATGAAGTCGCTGATGCGCTTTACGCTACGGAACTCATCTCGGAGCTTTACTCCACCAGCGGCGATTACGACCTGCTCCTGAAGGTCTACGTCGACAGCGAGGAGGACATCGGCAAGTTCATCAACGACCACGTCGCCTCCATTCCGGGCATCATGCGCTCGCTGACCACGCTGACGTTCCGCGCCTTCTAGCTGTTCCCCTTCGCCCGTTCTTGCGTTAAAGCACGCGCAACGAAAGAAGGCGAAGATGGCAGGCATTGAACACAGGCAGGTGGAGAACGACGAGGCGGGCATGCGCCTGGACCGGTGGTTCAAGACCCATTATCCGGGCCTCGGCTTCGGTCCGCTCCAGAAGTTGCTGCGCTCCGGGCAGGTGCGCGTCGATGGTGGCCGCGTCAAGAGCGACACCCGCGTGCAGCCGGGACAGACGATCCGCGTCCCGCCGATGGAGGTCGACGCCAAGGCTGCGAAGGCCGGGCCGATCGCCGGCCGCGATCTCAAACATTCCTCGGATCACGAACTTCTCTCCCGCATGCTGCTGCACGAGGACGACAAGGTCATCGTGCTGAACAAGCCTCCCGGCATCGCCGTACAGGGCGGATCGGGCATCAACCGGCATATCGACCAGATGCTCGAAGCCTGGACCAGCCCGAGGGGCGAGAAGCCGCGTCTCGTGCACCGTCTCGATCGCGACACGTCCGGTGTGCTCGTCGTCGCCCGCACGCGTGGTGCGGCGCAGAAGCTGACCGCTGCCTTCCGTGAGCGCGATACCAAGAAGACCTATTGGTCGCTGGTGCTGGGCGTGCCGAAGAAGCGCGAAGACAAGATTTCGACCTGGCTCGTGAAGGAGCAGACGCCGGACGGCGACCGCATGCGCATCGCCAAACACGGCGAAGACGGCGCCGACCACGCGGTTTCTTTCTACCGCATCATCGAGCAGGCGGCGCAGAACTTCGCCTGGCTGGAGATGGAACCCTATACCGGCCGCACGCACCAGCTTCGCGTGCACGCCGCCCATATCGGCCATCCGATTATCGGCGATCCGAAATATTTCGAGGCCGAGTTCAACTGGGCCTTCCCGGGCGGCGTGCAGAACAAGCTGCATCTCCACGCCCGCCGCATCGACGTCCCGCACCCCTCCGGCGGACGGTTGCGCGTGACGGCGCCAATGCCGGCGCACATGGTGCAGACCTGGAACCTCTTCGGCTTCGACATGACCTCGGCGGACGAGGAAGAATGATGCGACTGGTACTCTTCGATTGCGACGGCACGCTGGTCGATAGCGTCGGGCTGATCCATGAGGTCATGGCCCGCACCTTCGTCCATTTTGGCCATGTGCGCCCCGATGTTTCCGAGACCAAGGCGATCATCGGCCTGACACTCGACATCGCGATTGCACGCATGCAGGGCAAGCCGCATGTCGACGACGAAGCGCGGGCCATGACTGCGCATTACAAGGCGACCTATATGGGCGTGCGCGGGGAGCCGGGTTTCCAGGAGCCGCTTTTCCCGGGCATCGCGGAGATGATGGCCAGGCTGGAGCGGGAGGACGACCTGATCCTCGGCGCGGTCACCGGCAAATCCCGCCGCGGCCTCGATCTCATCCGCGCGACCCATGGATTCGACAAGACCTTCTTCGTCTCGCGTACCGCGGACGATTGCCCGTCCAAGCCGCATCCGGCCATGGTGACGGAATGCTGCAGCGAAGCGGGAATCGATGCCGCGCGCACCGTTGTCGTCGGAGACGCGATCTACGATATGCAGATGGCGAAGGCGGCCGGCGCGAAGGCGATCGGCGTTTCCTGGGGCTATGCCAGCGTGCCCGAACTGGTGGAGGCGGGGGCGGACCACATCCTGCGCACGCCCGCCGACCTTCTCGAATGGTTGGAGATTTCCGATGCGTGACATCCTGAGCGACCTTTCCGAAGCGATGAGCGATCCCGATCCGGTGCGCCGCGCACAGATCCAGATGAAGCGCCCGCTGCCGAAGCGTTTTTACAAGGACGTCTCGACCGACGCTGCCGAAGAGGGTTTCCGCATCCTGCTCGACGGCCGCCCGGTGCGCACGCCCGGCAAGAAGCTGCTCGCCGCGCCGACCCAACCGATCGCGGACCGCCTGCGCGCCGAATGGGACGGGCAGGGCGAGGAGATCAACCCCGCTAAAATGCCGGTGACGCGTCTGGTCAACACGGCCATCGATGGGGTTGCCGACAATTTTGACGCTGTCTGCGAGGAGATCGTGCGTTTCGCCGGCACCGACATGTTGTGTTACCGCGCCGATTCGCCCGCCGGTCTCGTCGATCGCCAGCGCGAGGACTGGGATCCGATCATCCGCTGGGTTGCGGATGCCAAGGGTGCCCGCTTCATCCTCGTCGAAGGTGTCATGCATCAGGAGCAGCCGGCGCCTGCCATCGCCGCATTTGCAGCGGCACTTGCCGTCTATCGTGACCCATTGGCACTCGCCTGCGTACACACTGTAACGACGTTGACCGGTTCGGCGCTTCTCGCGCTTGCGCTTGCCGAGGGCGTGATCGATGCCGACAAGGCCTGGTCGCTCGCCCATATCGACGAAGACTGGCAGATCGAGCATTGGGGCACGGACGAAGAGGCCTTCCGTCGTCGTGAGCTCCGCCGCGAGGAGATGGATGTTGCAACTTCCGTGCTCGCCGAGATCCCGCGCTGAACAGGATTTGTTAAGATTCCCGCGCCATTTTGGCGCGCCAGAACTCCCCCATCGCATACCGGTAGACATTCCATGCAGTTCCTTCTTCGTGCTCTCCTGTCAGTCAGCCTTCTCTTCGTCGCGCCGCTTGGCGCTGCTGCTGAAGGATTTCCCGTCCGGGATATCCGGAAAGTCGTCGTCAGCGGCGACGATAGCGTGCCACCGACCGTCCTGAAACGCACCGGCGAGCACCTGAAGCGCTCTGCCAAGGCGACACGTCGTGCCGTTTCGATCGATCGCGCGGCGATGGATGTGCGCGTGTCGGGCGTCACCCAGTCGGCAGGTGGCCAGAGTTCGGCCAACGTGACGATCATGCTCTCCGACCTCAAGGGCAGCACCTCGTTGCGCCAGGTCATGACGGTCAATAGTTTCATGCCGGGCCGCAAGGGACGCGAGGCCGCGCTCGCCGATGCGATCGCCAAGCGCGTGGCGATCGCCTACCATCTCGCCCCGGTTGCTACTGGCAAGGCCGCCAATGACAAGCGCCCCGGCAAGGGGCGCAAACATGCCGGTCGCCAGCGTGCGCCGTCCACACGTCAGGTCGTGCAGACCCATTCGCGCAAGGACAGCGGCCCGCTCGTCATCCCGACCGAGGCCGCGCGGACGGTTCGTTCGCGGGCGCTTTCCGAAGGCTCGCAGAAAAAGGTCGCGCCCTGCGTCGTCACCCAGGCAATTGCCTGCGATTGATCGCCTAAGACCATCGATCTAGGCAGAGGCCCTTCAAGCTCCCGATCCCGCATGCTAAGCCATTGGTGAAACGGGAGGAACCGAAGGCATGAAGGAAATTCTCCACGAGCTCGAAGTCCGGCGCGAACGCGCCCGCATGGGCGGCGGCCAGGTACGCATCGATGCCCAGCACAAGCGCGGCAAGCTGACGGCGCGCGAACGCATCGATGTCTTTCTGGACGAGGGCTCGTTCGAGGAGTTCGACATGTTCGTTGAGCATCGCTCGACAGATTTCGGCATGGAGAAGTCGAAGATCGCGGGCGACGGTGTCGTCACTGGCTGGGGCACGGTCAATGGCCGTACCGTCTTCGTCTTCGCCAAGGATTTCACGGTTTTCGGCGGCTCGCTTTCCGAAACCCATGCCCAGAAGATCATGAAGGTCCAGGACATGGCGCTGAAGAACCGCGCGCCGATCATCGGGCTTTACGACGCGGGAGGCGCACGCATCCAGGAAGGCGTCGCAGCGCTTGGCGGCTATGCGGAAGTCTTTCAGCGCAACGTGCTCGCCTCCGGCGTCATCCCGCAGATTTCGGTCATCATGGGGCCATGTGCCGGCGGCGACGTCTATTCGCCGGCCATGACGGATTTCATCTTCATGGTGCGCGACACGTCCTACATGTTCGTGACCGGCCCGGATGTGGTGAAAACGGTGACGAACGAGACCGTTACCGCGGAAGAACTTGGTGGCGCCTCCGTGCACACGACGAAATCGTCGATCGCCGACGGTGCCTATGACAATGACGTCGATGCGCTGTTGCAGGTGCGCCGCCTCGTCGATTTCCTGCCGCAGTCGAACACATCTCCCGTGCCGGAGATCGAGTGCTTCCAGTCGGTCGAGGATGTCGATGAGTCGCTCGACACACTCATCCCGGCCAATGCCAACAAGCCTTATGACATTAAGGAACTGATCCTCAAGACCGTCGACGAGGGCGATTTCTTCGAGATCCAGGAGAGTTTTGCCAAAAACATCGTCTGCGGCTTCGGTCGCATCGAAGGTTCGACGGTCGGCTTCGTCGCCAACCAGCCGATGGTGCTGGCCGGCGTGCTTGATTCCGACGCCAGCCGCAAGGCCGCGCGCTTCGTGCGCTTCTGCGACTGCTTCAGCATTCCCGTCGTGACCTTCGTCGATGTCCCGGGCTTCCTGCCGGGCACCGCGCAGGAATATGGCGGCCTCATCAAGCATGGCGCCAAGCTGCTCTTCGCCTTTGCCGAGGCGACCGTCCCCAAGGTGACGCTGATCACGCGAAAAGCCTATGGCGGCGCCTATGACGTGATGGCGTCAAAACATCTGCGCGGCGATATCAACTATGCCTGGCCGACGGCGCAGATCGCCGTGATGGGCGCGCGAGGGGCAGTCGAGATCATCTTCCGCAAGGATATCAAAGACCCTGAGAAGATCGCAGAACACACCAAGATGTACGAGGATCGTTTTCTCTCGCCCTTCGTTGCGGCGGAACGCGGGTATATCGACGAAGTGATCATGCCGCATTCGACCCGCAAGCGCATCGCCCGCGCGCTACGCTTGCTGCGCAACAAGGATCTGGAAAATCCGTGGAAGAAGCATGCTAACATTCCCCTCTGAGTGAAACGGAAGGGAGTGAATGGCATGTTCGACCGATTGTCCGCCTATCGGCCGCAAGCGCTGGGAGTGCTTCGAATCATGACCGCGCTGCTGCTCATCGAGCACGGCACGCAGAAATTCTTCAATTTTCCACCGGCCGAACAGCCCTTCGGCGATCTCATGAACCTGATCGGCCTGGCGGGCGTGCTGGAGATTGTCGGCGGCCTGCTGATTCTGGTGGGTCTTTTCACGCGGCCTGTGGCCTTCGTGCTCTGCGGCTTCGCGGCGGTCGCCTATTTCATGGCGCATGCGCCGCAAAGCTTTTTCCCGATCAACAACCGCGGCGATGCAGCGGCGCTGTTCTGCTTCATCTTCCTGTATCTGACCGCCGCAGGGCCGGGGGCTTTCGCCCTCGACAACCGTCGTTAGGCCGCAAACTTCAGCCCAAGGATGCCGGTGACGATGAGCGCAATGCAGCCCATGCGCATCGCCGTTACCGGCTCGGCGAAGAGGAAGATGCCGAGCATCACCGTGCCGACGGTACCGATACCGGTCCAGATCGCATAGGCCGTGCCGATCGGCAGCGTTTTCACGGCAAGGCCGAGCAGCACGATCGAGATGACCATCGAGCCGGCGGTGAGTGCCGTGGGAAGCGGTTTGGTGAAGCCGTCGGTGTATTTGAGGCCGATCGCCCAGCCGATTTCAAAAAGGCCGGCGAGAGCGAGAAGAATCCAGGGCATGATGCCTACTCCGTTTCAAAGGAGCGAGGCCGTCCCCGCGATCGTGACCGGACGAAACGTCCGGCGGTAGTCGTCTACCGGGCGGACTATTGCCGATCCGGACGGGAAGGGCAAGGGCAGGGGTGACATGTCAGCCATGCACCCCGGCCATATCTCTTCCTCAGCCGAGGCGTTCGGCATGCCATTTCAGGTGATCGTCCATGAAGGTCGAGATGAAATAGTAGGAGTGGTCATAACGCTCGTGCATGCGCAACGTCAGCCCGATATCCGTGCCCTTGATCGCCTCCTCGAAGAGCCAGGGCCGCAGGCCGTTGTCCAGGAAGCCGTCGGCCTTGCCCTGGTCGATCAGGAATTCCGGGAAACGGGCGCCGTCGGCGACAAGCGCGCACGCATCGTATTCACGCCAGGCTGCCTTGTCGGCCCCGAGATACTTTTCGAAGGCGGGCATCGACCAGTCGGCGGTCGAGGGTTCGACGATCGGCGCGAAGGCCGAGCAGCTCTTGAAGCGCTCCGGGTTTTTCAGCGCGATCGTCATGGCGCCATGACCACCCATCGAGTGGCCGAAAATGCCCTGGCGGCTCATGTCTATGCGGAAGTGTTGGCTTACGAAGTTCGGCAGCTCCTCCGTGACATAACTGTACATCTGGAAGTTTTCGGCCCAGGGCTGCTCGGTGGCGTCGAGATAGAAGCCGGCGCCCTTGCCCATCTGCCAGTTGGTGAGTTCGTCCGGCACGTCGTTGCCGCGCGGGCTGGTATCCGGGCAGACGATGATGAGGCCGAGTTCGGCGGCCATGCGGCGGTACTCACCCTTTTCCATCACGTTTGCATGGCTGCAGGTGAGGCCGGAGAGATACCACAGCACCGGGCGCGGCTCCTGGATCGCTTGCGGCGGCACGAAGACGGCGAAGGTCATTTCACCTTTGCAGGCCTCGGAATCATGGGTGAACACACCCTGCATGCCGCCGAAGGCGGTGTTCTGGGACAGCACTTTCATCAGGAAACTCCGATTATGTCAGGTTGCGAGCGACACCGCCGCGTTGACGGCAGCGGCGACCAGCACCGTGTTGAAGAAGAAGGAAACCACGGCGTGCAGCAGGTTGACCTTGCGCATCGCCGTCGAGGTGATGGCGACGTCCGAGGTCTGCGCCGTCATGCCGATGACAAAGGCGAAATACAGGAAATCATAGGCGCCGGGTGCGGCATCCCCCGGGAAATCGAGGCCGCGGCCGGCGTCGCGGCCGGTTTCCGCGGCGCCGGGCCGCCAGTAAAGATGGGCATAATGCATCGCAGCCATCGTGTGGATGGTGAGCCAGCCGAGCGCGACGGACGCGAAGGCAAGGAGGAATTCCGCAAGTGACGCCGCCGGCCGGTTCAGCACCACGAAGAGCGACCCCGTCGAGACGGCGGCGGCGGCGAAGGTCACGCCGAAGATGATGGCCACCGGCTCGTCGCTATCCGTCGCATAGTGTTCGAGATGGGCGGCCGTGAGGTAGGGCACGCGCCAGGCGGTCAGCAGCAGATAGCAGAGGAAGAAGGCGACGGCAGCGATCTCGATGGCGAAATCCGGCTTCAGCCAGAGCGCAACCGCGAGGCCGAGCGCCGCCGCGCAGATGCCGGCATAGAAGGGGACGTGGCGCCCAAAGATCCTCTGCCCCGGATCCTTGCTCATGCAGCAGGCCCCGTGCGGGCATTTTTCGCGCGGCGGCAGAGGCGATCGAGCGTTTCGAGGAAGGCGGAGCGGTCGCGCGGCGAAAAAGCGGCGTTGTAGCCCTTGCTTTCACCGGTCTCGCGCAGATGCGCGCCAAGGTCACGCATGGCGCTCGCCATGCCGATATTGGTCTTGTCGAAGAGCCGGCCGGTCGGGCCGGTCACGTGCGCGCCCTTCTCGACGCAGCGCACCGCAAGCGGCACGTCGGCCGTTATCACGATGTCATCGTCGCCGACATGGTCGGCGATCCAGTTGTCCGCGGCGTCGAAGGCGCCGGACACGATGATGTTCTTCACCATCGGGTCCCGCGACGGGCGCAGGCCGGAATTGGCGACGAAGGTCACTTCCATCTCGTGCCGTTCGGCAACCTTCAGGATTTCGGCCTTTACCGGGCAGGCATCGGCGTCGACATAGATCATGGTGCTGTTCTTTTGCATGCTCAAGAATGGCCGGCAGGACGCTGCATGTCGATATGCGGAATATCGTCCTCGACATATTCCTCCGATGTCGGCGTGAAGCCAAGGGACCGGTAGAAGCGCTCCAGGTGACTTTGCGCGGACAGCGCAATCGGCTCGCCGGGAAAATGTATTTCGCAGACGCGGATCGCTTCGCGCATGACGGCGTCACCAAGGCGTTTGCCGCGATGATTGGGTGCGACAAGCACCCGGCCTATGCGTGGCGGCGCGTCGAGCGGCCGCCACAGTCGCGCATAGGCGGCCGTCTCACTGTCGATCAGCAGGCGAAGATGAAGCGCTTCCGGGTCCTTGCCGTCCAGTTCCGGATAGACGCAGGCCTGCTCGACGATGAAGACATCCACGCGCAGCTTAAGCAGCGCATAGAGTTCGACGGCGGAGAATGCATGCAGCCTCCGCACGTCGACGCTGTAGTGGTCCGTAGACGTCAATAGACCACCACGCCGCGGATCGATTCGCCCGAATGCATCAGCTCGAAGCCCTTGTTGATGTCCTCGAGCGGCATGGTGTGGGTGATCATCGGATCGATCTGGATCTTGCCCTCCATGTACCAGTCGACGATCTTCGGCACGTCGGTGCGGCCACGCGCGCCGCCGAAGGCGGTGCCCATCCAGTTACGCCCGGTGACGAGCTGGAACGGACGGGTGGAGATCTCCTGGCCCGCACCGGCAACGCCGATGATGACAGACTTGCCCCAACCGCGATGCGAGGCTTCCAGCGCCTGGCGCATCACCTTGGTGTTGCCCGTGCAGTCGAACGTATAGTCCGCGCCGCCGATCAGGTCGCCGTTGCGCTTCGTCATGTTGACGAGATAGGGCACGATGTCGTCGCCGACTTCCTTGGCGTTGACGAAATGCGTCATGCCGAATTTTCTGCCCCATTCCTCGCGGTCGGGGTTGATGTCGACGCCGATGATCATGTCGGCACCGGCGAGCCTCAGGCCCTGCAGCACGTTGAGGCCGATGCCGCCGAGGCCGAAGACGATGGCCGTCGAGCCGATCTCCACCTTCGCCGTGTTGATGACGGCGCCGATGCCGGTAGTGACGCCGCAGCCGATGTAGCAGATCTTGTCAAAGGGCGCGTCGGGATTGACCTTGGCGAGCGCGATCTCCGGCAGGACCGTAAAGTTCGAGAAGGTCGAGCAGCCCATGTAATGATGGATCTTGTCCTTGCCGATCGAGAAGCGCGAGGTACCGTCCGGCATCAGGCCCTGGCCTTGGGTGGCGCGGATCGAGGTGCAGAGGTTCGTCTTGCGCGACAGACAGGAATAACATTCGCGGCATTCCGGCGTGTAGAGCGGAATGACATGGTCGCCCTTCTTCACCGAGGTTACGCCAGGGCCGACATCGACGACAATGCCGGCGCCTTCATGGCCGAGAATGGCGGGAAACAGGCCTTCCGGATCGGCACCCGACAGCGTGAAGTCGTCGGTATGGCAGATGCCGGTCGCCTTGACTTCAACCAGCACTTCGCCGGCGCGCGGGCCTTCAAGCTGTACGGTCATGATTTCCAGCGGCTTTCCGGCCTGAACGGCAACGGCGGCGCGTACGTCCATCTTCTATCTCCCTATGCGGATTCTCTATTCGGGCGGACCATTGCAGAGCCGGTCCGACGCCTCAAGTGCGGTAATGGCAAAAATGTCAGCCGTGATCTGATTTGATCAATTTGGCGATCTCGGCTTCGAGCGCTGTGATCGCCTTGCCCGTCTGGTCGTGGAGTTGGTGGATTTCACGAAGTTGGCGCAGCAGCGGGTGCAGGTGCTCGTCACCGGTCGGGTCCGCCGGCGCCTCGCCGATGCCGGCGATCAACCAGGAGGGCGAGACGGAGAGCACGCCGGCGAGCATGAACATCGCCTTAGTGTCGGGCTCGGCGTGATCGCGTTCCCAGCCGCTGACCGTTTCTTCCGGCAGGCCGAGGCGGGAGGCGAGATCTGCCAGAGACAGGCCCAGCGCATCGCGCGCCCGCCAGATGCGGCCGCCGAGCGTATCGCCGTCGGCGCGGCCGGAAGGAAAGGGGATCGTGTTGTTCTCGCCGGGAAAGGTCATCGCGGCCTCCATTGTCTTCGCCGAGAGTTTACAGGCAATCCGCGATCGCCTTCTACCTCAAATGCGCCGCTTCGCGACGCCTGCGTGCCGGTAGTCCGGGGGGCAGGATTTACGGCATTGCGGGACGGCGGAAAAGGGCTATGCAGGGGCGATCCAGGGAGTCGCATCATGAGCACCACGACGGACCAACAGGACGGAAGTATCATGCGGGGCGTCGTGCTGATGTCCGTCGCCATGCTGCTTCTGCCCGGCATGGACGCGATCGCCAAATATATGGCGACATTTGCGGACATGTCGCCCGGCCAGGTGACGTTCTACCGCTTCTTCTTTCAGGTCGTCTGCACGATCCCGCTGATCTTCACCGCCGCCGGTGCCGCAACCTTGCGGCCGAAGCAGCCGTGGCTGAACCTGCTGCGAGGCGCCATCCACGGCGCGGCAAGCCTGCTGTTCTTCGCGGCGGTCAAATACATGCCGCTCGCCGATGTCTTCGCGATCTATTTCGTCGAGCCCTTCATCCTGACGGCCATGTCCGCCACCTTCCTCGGCGACAGGGTCGGCTGGCGGCGCTGGCTTGCCATCATCGTCGGCTTCGGCGGTGCGCTCATCGTCATCCAGCCGAGCTTCGTGCTGTTCGGCTGGACGGCGCTGCTGCCGGTCGCCTGCGCCTTCCTCTATTCGATCTACCTCTTCATGAATCGCGCGCTCGGCGATGCCGATTCGCCGCTGACCATGCAGACCATCGCCGGCTTCGGCGGCACGATCTTCATGGGCGCAGCACTTTTTGCGGGCCATTCGGCCGGCATTGGCGATTTTGCCCCGTCGCTGCCGACATCGGTCTTTGCGCTCGTCCTGCTCATCATCCTTGGCGCGCTGTCCGGCTATGCGCATATGCTGGTCGTGCGCGCCTTCCGCATGGCTCCGCTGTCACTGCTCGCACCGTTCCAGTATTTCGAGATCATCTCGGCGACCGTGCTCGGCTACGCGATCTTCGGCGACTTCCCGACACCGTCGAAATGGCTCGGCATTGCCATCATCGTCGCCTCCGGCCTCTTCATCATCTGGCGCGAACACAAGAACCGGAAAGCTTCGGCCGACATCGCCTTCGACTAAAGTGCCTGACGCAACGGGTGAATAGCGGTTGCGGTGCCGTTGTACGGGCAGGGTGTTTGTGGCTACAACTCCCGTCTGAGACTGCCGGGAGGAAAGCATGTTCAAGAAAATCCTGATTGCCAATCGCGGCGAGATCGCTTGCCGCGTCATCAAGACGGCACGCAGGATGGGCATTGCCACTGTTGCGGTCTATTCCGATGCCGACCGTGACGCCCTGCATGTCGAGATGGCGGACGAGGCCGTACATATCGGCCCGGCGCCTGCGGCTGAAAGCTACCTCATCGCGGAAAAGATCATCGCCGCCTGCAAGGAGACGGGCGCCGAGGCGGTGCATCCCGGCTACGGCTTCCTCTCGGAGCGCGCCAGCTTCTGCGAGGCGCTGGAAGCCGACGGCATCATCTTCATCGGCCCGAAGCCGAAGGCGATCCGCGCCATGGGCGACAAGATCGAATCGAAAAAATTCGCCAATGCGGCCAATGTCTCGACCGTTCCGGGTTTTTTGGGCGTCATCGAGGACGCGGCCCATGCCGAGCGCATCGCCGGCGAGGTCGGCTATCCTGTGATGATCAAGGCCTCGGCCGGCGGTGGCGGCAAGGGCATGCGCATCGCCTGGAGCGAGGCCGAGGTGCGCGACGGCTTCGACCGTGCCCGCTCGGAAGCGAAAAGCTCGTTTGGCGACGACCGCGTCTTCATCGAAAAATACATCGTCGATCCGCGCCATATCGAAATCCAGGTGCTGGCCGACGCACACGGCACGGCGCTCTATCTTGGCGAGCGCGAATGCTCCATCCAGCGGCGAAACCAGAAGGTCGTCGAAGAGGCCCCTTCGCCCTTCCTCGACGAAGCGACGCGGCGCGCGATGGGCGAGCAGTCGGTAGCGCTCGCCAAGGCCGTCGACTACCAGAGCGCCGGAACGGTTGAATTCATCGTCGATCGCGACCGCAATTTCTACTTCCTCGAAATGAACACGCGCCTGCAGGTCGAGCATCCTGTGACGGAACTCGTGACCGGCATCGACCTTGTCGAGCAGATGATCCGCGTCGCTGCCGGTGAGAAGCTGGCACTGGCGCAGGCGGACATCAAGCTCAACGGCTGGGCCGTCGAAAGCCGGCTCTATGCCGAAGATCCCTACCGCAACTTTCTTCCCTCTATTGGCCGCCTTACCCGTTACCGTCCGCCCGCCGAAGGAAAGAGCGGCGAAACGGTGGTGCGCAACGATACCGGCGTCTACGAGGGGGCCGAAATCTCGATGTATTACGACCCGATGGTGGCAAAGCTCTGCACCTGGGCGCCGACCCGCCTCGAGGCCATCGACGCGATGAGCGATGCGCTCGACGGCTTCGTGGTGGACGGCATCGAGCACAATGTACCGTTTCTCGCTGCCCTGATGCGCCATCCGCGCTGGCGCGAAGGGCGGCTTTCCACGGGCTTCATCGCCGAGGAATATCCGGATGGCTTTGCGCCGATGGCGCCGGATGCCCAACAGGCCGCCATTCTCGCCCGCATTGCGCTCTCAGCCCACCTCATCGATGCCGAACGCCGCGCCCATCATCTCGATCGGCTGCGCCCGGGCGCCACGCAGCGCAAGGACTGGGTGGTGAAGATCGGTGACGCCTATCACACGCTCGCCACGGACGACGCCGTCCAGAGCGATTGGCGGCCCGGCGAGGCGGTCTGGCATGGTATGATCGACGGCCGCGGCGTGACCGCGCAGCTGCGGCCCTTCCCGAACGGCATGCGCATCGACTGGCAGGGCCTTTCCGTGCGCAGCCGTGTCTTCACACCGCGGCTTGCCGAACTCGACGCTCTGATGCCGGTAAAGCTGCCGCCGGATACATCGAAAATGCTGCTTTGCCCGATGCCGGGCCTCGTCGTTTCCATCGCCGTCAGCGAGGGGCAGGAGGTGAAGGCGGGCGAAACGCTGGCCGTCGTCGAGGCGATGAAGATGGAAAACGTGCTGCGCGCGGACCGCGACCTGACGGTCGGCTCCATCCATGCCAAGCCGGGCGAAAGCCTGGCCGTCGATGCCGTGATCATGGACTTCGCCTGATCTGCGGTTCTTAACGTTTGTTAGGAAGTTGCCGTTAGCCTAGCCCTGCCTGCCATGACGGACAGGGAGGATGGGCAATGTCGACATCGTTTTCGGTGCTTCTGCTTCTGGCGATCAATCTTGGCCTGATCTGGCTTTTGATCGCCGCGCCGGTCGGGCGCCGCACGCTCCGGCTCACACGCGTTTTCAGCGCGCCTCCGAGCCGCATCGTGGCACTGGTCAGCCCGCTTGGCGCAGAGGCTGATTGGCATCCCTCGATTCTCTCCAGCAATCGGTTGGCCGACAATCGCGTCAGGCAGACCTTTTCCTATCCCGACCGCCGGGGTGAGCCGATCACCCGCACGCTCGCGGTGAGCGAGACAACCGATATCGCAGGCCTCGCCTGTGAGACCCGGGTCGTCGAGGACAGTGCACTCGACGCATCCTTCTGGAAAAACTACGTCGAGCGGCGTTTTTTGCGCCCGGTTTCGGGCGGCACGGCGCTGACCGTCGAGCAGACCGACAAGTATCGCGGCGTCGCCTTTCTCCTCTTCCGCTACATCCAGCTCCGCCGCGAGATGAAGGCGCTCGACCAATGGCTGGCGACGGGAAATGGCGAGGTGCGGGGCGTTCTGGAGCGTCCGTTGATGCAGGTGGGGCTGGCGGTGTTTTCCACCTTGCTGCTCTGGCCGTTCTTCGGGCTAAGCCTGCGCGGCCTGTTGTTGTCCTCCATGCTCACCGTCGTGATCGTCCTGCACGAATTCGGCCATATGGCCGCCTACCGTGCCTTTGGGCACCAGCGCGTGCGCATGATTTTCCTGCCGCTGCTCGGCGGCATCGCCGTTGGCGGAAGACCCTACAATTCCCGTTTCGAGGTGGCGGTCTGCGCCCTCATGGGGGCGGGCATGTCGGCCTTTCTCGTCCCGCCGATCATCGCGCTGCACGATACCTCCAGCCATATGGTCGGTGGTGCGCTTATGGTCTTCCTGCTGATTCTCGGTGCCTTCAACCTGCTGAACCTGCTGCCCATGCATCGCTTCGACGGTGGACAGGTCATGCGCCAGGTCTTCTCGACCCGTACAAGCCTTCTCGTCGCAAGTTTCCTCGTGACGCTGGTCATTCTCTGGGTCGGCTGGCGAATCGGATTGCCGGCTCAGATGTTGATCGCCGGCCTTGCCGTCTTCACCGTGCTCAGCCTTATCGGTGCCGGCGGCGTCAAGCCACGCCGGGCGCTCGATCCGCTGACCGCGCCGCAGCGGCTGCTCGCCGGCTTCGGCCTCTACGCCGCCATCGTGCTGCACGGCTATGCGATCATCTATGCCTGCGACAGGCTTTTCGGCTGACAGTCCGCTTCGGAAATGGTCGGGCCGAACACCTGCTCGAACGAATCGCGGATGCGGACATCCACATCGCTCATCATCACGGGCAGGCCCAGATCGACCAGGCTCGTCACGCCATAGCCGCGGATGCCGCAGGGCACGATGCCGGAAAAATGCTCGAGATCCGGATCGACATTCAGCGAGAAGCCGTGAAAGCTCACCCAGCGGCGCAGGCGGATGCCGATCGCGGCGATTTTGTCCTCGGCGGGCGAGCCGTCCGGCAGCGGCGGGCGTTCAGGACGGCGCACCCAGACGCCAACGCGGTCCTCGCGCCGTTCGCCGCGGACATTCATGGAATCGAGCGTGCCGATCACCACGGCTTCGAGCGCCGCCACGAAGGCGCGCACATCCTGCCGCCGGCGTTTCAGGTCCAGCATGACGTAGACGACGCGCTGGCCGGGGCCATGGTAGGTGTATTCGCCGCCGCGGCCTGTGGAAAACACCGGGAAGCGATCCGGCGCGACGAGATCGGCCGCGTCCGAGCTGGTTCCAGCGGTATAGAGCGGGGGGTGTTCGACGAGCCAGGCGAGTTCGTCGGCCTCGCCGCGGGCAATCGCGGTCGCCTCGTTTTCCATGGTTTCGACGGCTTCGTCATAGGAGACGAGATCGCGTGCGATGCGCCAGCGCACCGGAGGCGAGCCGGGAATCGCGAGGAAGGATGTCGAAATGTCCTGACGCTGCATGGAGGGGCCGTCCTTTTGGTTCCGTTCTGCCAGATATAGGGGCGATCGTGCAAGGATTTCAGGGGTTTCCAGGGCTTTGCGAAGGACCTGTTGAAATTGTTCCGCTTTCCGTCATTTTTCTTGTCACACGGCCTTGTGCGCCCCAAATGCTTTTGCTACATGCACCTCCGTCGGCGCAAGTCGACGCCTACCACGATGCGGTCGTGGCGGAATTGGTAGACGCGCAGCGTTGAGGTCGCTGTGGGGCAACCCGTGGAAGTTCGAGTCTTCTCGACCGCACCAAGAACCCGGCCTAGTGCCGGGTTTTTCTTTTTGTAATCAACTACATAGATTTCTTTGTGGTCCAACGTTTTTGAGCCGTTGGACCAATCATCCCCAAAGCCCCATCTTGCCGACCTTAGCCAGCGCAGTCTTGGCAAGGTTCCAGCGCTCGACACGGCGGGTGTAAACCTCGCTGGTTTTGGCTTCCGAATGGCCCAGAATGGCCATGATGTCGTACTGCGAACTGCCCATCTCAGCCAGCACCTCAGCTAGGCCCTTTCGGACGCCGTGGGCCGACAAATGACCGAGGCCTGCGTCCTGGCACCAACGCTTAAACATGGCCGACATAGCATCTCCGCTGGCGTAGGTGTTCCCCCCGCGCTTGGCCACGTATGTGGTTGCCAGAACCTTCGGAGCGCGTACGGCTGCTTTCAATGGATCAAGCAGGGGAATGCAAACCTCCGTTGAACCCTTCTTCAGGGGAACCCACCGTAGCGCCTCAATGCTGTCGATGACGCATTCATGATCCCGGCCGAGGATTGTAAGGTCTTCGATCCGGCAGCCCGTCCATAGCAGGACAGACATAGCCACATGGGGAGTGGTGCCGGCCTTGTGTTTGGCGAAGAACGCGGTGACATCCGCGGCTTTCCACGGTTTGGCACCGTCTCCCTTCTTGTAAACGGATTTGATGCCGCGCGCCGTGTTCTCCTTGATGTGCTTGCGCTCGATCGCCCAATCAAAGAGGACGGCGACCGCCTCGATAAAGGCGTCGGCTTGAGCGGGAGATGCAGCCATTTTATCCTGCATCTCAATCAGCTTCTCACGCGGCACCTGCATCTTCCGATCAGGATCAACAATGAGCTTTGCCAGCAGGTTTCTCTTTTTCTTGATCGTCTTGGCGCTCGTGGTGCCAGCCTTCGCTCGCTCCTCAAGGTATTCGAGATAGGTATGGACTAGCCAGCCGATCGATTGCGGTAGCGCCTCCTCCGAGGGCCTTTTCTGTGGGTCGGGCTTCACGCCGCGGCGGGCAAGGTTGTATTGCCGGCTGAACTCTTCGGTGCCCGGGATCCCGTCAATCTGGATTCGCTTCGCATGTTGGCCCTTGGGACGAACGCGATAGATGACCGTGCCTGACGGCAGCCTTTGCCGTATCAGGCCTGGATATTCGACCTTCATGGGATCCCTCACCAATCCTTGAGGCCTCCATGGTCGACTGAGGGCGCCGCTTCATCAACGTGGCCGCAATGGATTTCGATTTGCCCACCGGTTACGCACAGCTTATCCACAGGCAGTCCCGCTTCCTGAATTACCTTCAGCGCAATGCGCAGTGCGCGCTCACTGGCTCGCACGCGTCGGGCTGGTTGGACGAGGGCGGGCGCGGTCATTTTCGGACCTCGTCTCTCGCCTTGTTCTTCATCAAGGCGTTGCGGCTCGTGACCATCGAGTACCCATCAGCAAAACGAACGGCGCAGGAATTCATGGTGCCGCGGGCAATCACCTCGCAGGGCTGGCCTTTGCGGTCCTGGCGGTTCCAGCGGTAGATGTAGGGCAAAACAGGCTCACCCATCTCCCGGCTCCTTCGACAGAGCGGAGCGGGCGTCGGCAAGCTTGGCGGTGCAGGAGCCAGTTGCTGCGATGGCGGCGTGCTCCCTCGACCTCGGCGATGGGGACCTCAGCCCGCCAACTTGCCTCTCCCCAGAAAAGCAATTACTGCCAGCCGATGACCGAAGATTTTGACGACGCAGCAGTTCTAGAACTTTTGAGAAGCGTGGCTGAGTCTCGCCGGAGAACAGCACTTGCGATGCTGAATGCGTACGCGGCTGACGCGCTCCCGAAGAAAGCAACACCAGATGACATCGCTCTCTGGGAGGCCGAACTTGCGGACGCAGAGCTAGAAATTCGGCGCCTGAGTAATTAGCCAGCTGATTTTTAGCCATTCCGCACCCTCGGTGCTGTTGGGGTGACGGCGCAGTCGATGATGCCTTCGCCGCCACAATCGGGGCACTCGGCCACAGCTTCATCGCCCTTGTCGCTGGGATGAGGGTGGCGATAGCGGTCCCAATCGGTAACGATCTCGCCGTTGCCTTGGCAACGTTCACAGGTCTCCGGCGCCGGATCCGCATTCACGCCGAGGTCTGCTGCGGTTACATCGGGATCGATCTCCATTTGACCGGTAACGACTGGCGGCAGCGCGGAGCCCTTCGCTTCTGTGGTGATCGACATCAGGCAGCCTCCCCAAACTGCTCGACGTATTCGCGCGCGAGATCCTGCGCGGCGGCATATGTCCATGTGTAGCCGGTGGAGCCGATAGGCACGCCGACATAGTCGGTCAGCCAGTAGGCAGCGGTTCGGATATCGAGATCGGGCCAGTATTGCTTGAGGGCAATGGCACATGCCCATCGGAAGCCGATAGGCGAAAGAGGCTTGTTTGGCTCGGCTGTAACGGCCTTGACGATGCTTTCTGCCACCACCTTTCCCAAGAGATCGGGCAGGGTGAGAGCCGGCGCGCGGCGGCGGAAAAATCGGGAAAGGAACTTCATTCGACCGATCCCTTCGATTTGCTGGCGGGGGCATCGAGCGCACCGCTCTGGATAAGCTTTTCCATGATGTCGATCCTCTGGCCGAGCCAGCACATGACGTTCACGGCCATGCTGTTGCCGAGGGCCTTGTAACGAGGGCCGTCGGCGGCTGGTTTTCCGTTGAAGGGAACGCTGGTGAAGTCGTCGGGGAAGCCCTGAAGGCGTTCGCATTCGCGTGGTGTCAGGCGTCGGACGGCCCAGGCCTGCTGGATGAAGTCGCCACCTTGGTTACCGCCGACCGGGCCACCCGCCATGAGTGGCTGCGCGACATCGACCTGACGGGCCTTGTAATCCTTGCTGCTGTTCTGGGGCATGATCGACCAGGCGATGTTCATCTCTTGTCGGCGGCCGCCCCCGGCCGGAGCATTGAGGCTATAAGCCAAGTCTTCTTGCCACTCGACGCTGCGGCCTCCGTCTCTGCCGCGTTCCTGGAACGCTACAGCAGGAGGATGGGCGCCGGCCGCAAGCGGGTGACAAGGATCGCCGGGGAGCGGGCTTGAATAGTTGGCGGCGCTGGTGATCTGCGTCGTGTCAAATGGCACGACTTCGGCCACGAGCATGGTCCCGGCCGTCTCGGCGCTTGTGCCTGGCTGACGATCGCCCCCTGTCGCATTGCCGCCACTCGGTAACGTCGCCGCAACTTCGGCAACGATTTGGCCGGCAGCAGCCTCGTCGGCTCCTATACGCCAGCCGCCACCTGGTGAAGTGCCTGCGAGAGCACCGATGGCAATTCCCGACCTCGGCTCTCGGCGCGGCGGAGAATCCCAGCGCATGCCGTCGGGCTCAAGTAGTACCGCGGCGGCACGTCGCCAGTCTCCAAGATATCCGACAACGAAGACACGGCGCCGTCGCTGGGGGACGGCACGAGCGTATTCGTCCACTCGGACATATTGAGTGTCAAGAACTCGGTAGGCGAACCCATACCCGCATTCTTGAACGAAGCTGAGGAACGTGGCGAAGTCGGCGCTTTCGAGCCCTTCGGCCTCTTCACCTTCTTCGGCCGGCTCATCGCTGCTGCTAGAGGAAAGGACGCCGGGGACGTTTTCCCAGAGGATCCAGCGGGCGCCAAGACGGCGAGCCAGTGCGAGATATTCGAGGGCGAGGTTGCCGCGCGGATCATCCAGTCCGAGACGCTTTCCTGCGACCGAGAAGGACTGGCAGGGTGTTCCTCCGACAAGAAGGTCAACAGGTCCGGCGTCGGCGCCAATTTGCGTGAAGTCGCCATAGTTCGGCACCCCGTTCGTTGCGAGCGGTTCGCCTGGCATGTTCGAGCCATACCAGTGGGCAAGCACCGCAGAAGGAAACTTTTCGATTTCAGCGAAGAATGCAGGGCTCCAGCCCAGAGCGTGGAATGCCCTGGTTGCTGCCTCGATGCCCGAGCAGACGGAGCCGTAGCGGATCGTCATTCGCCGCCCCCGTTTCCAGATGATTTGATGGTGGCGTATTCGGCCAATTGACGCTCGACCTCGCGCAGCTTCCAGTCAGCGTTATCGCGTTCCATGCGAAGTTCGGCGACGCGCTTGATGCGGCGGGCCACGATGGCGCGTAGGCGCCGGGCCTGCTTCCGAAGATCGGCCTCGTTCGAGTTGGCGATCATGGCTGATCTCCCGATCCGTTCGTGCTGGTGGCGGAGCCGTGCGCCATACCGTCCTCGGCATGTACGAGGGAGGGGGAGGAAAGAGCTAGCGCCTCGTCGATCAGCTTTTTTGCGCGCTCCTCGACAATCCGAGGATCTCTGTCGTCGAAAGAGTCCATCACGACGTTGCCGGTCGAACATCTCAGGATGCCGATCCATTCGCTCGCGGCATTCAAGGCCTCAACCAGTTTACTGACCACTACCACACCGGCAGGTGCGGGGGCGATGGCAGAGCGGACAGGGGAGGCATAAACAGGTGTTTCGAGGATTTCGAATTCGCTGCGATCGTCATCAGAAATTCCCTGACGCTTCTTGAGGAAGCGAAACTCTCGCTGGCGACCACCATGCGAAGGATAGCGAACCGTATGTTCGTAAACATAGCCAAAAGGCTCCTCCATTCTCTGCCGCGTCTGTTCAGCCGTTACGGCCGCCGGTTGCTCCTCTACGAGGGCAGAGAGGGCGGCGCGGGTTTCCTCAAGGTCGGTGATGCGGGCCGTGGCGGCCTCTACTTCGCGTCGAAGACGGCACACCTCCGGCAGGTGCGAATGCGTGTCGTCAATCTCAATGCCCTTGGCCGCCGACGCTTTCACGGCGCAAGGTCCGCACCGGACGCGGTCGCTTTCGTAGAAGCAATCATCAGGGTGTGGGCAGACCCCTTGGATATCCTGTTTCCTGAGCAAACGAGACGCGTCAGACAGCGTGAACGCTACCTGTTCCTCTGCCCCCTGTTGCGACTGTTCAGCAAGCGCAGCGGTGAGGGCGGCGCGAATAACGATGCGATACTCCTCTCTATCCTTGCCAATATCCCAAGACCTGCTCCCCCACGGGGTGTAGCCCTCAAGAGAGGCGGCGCACGCGGCCTCAATCATCTCGTCAGTTACCTGCATCGGACTCTCCCTTGGTGAGAGAGCGGGCAAAGTTGAGGATGGCGAAATCGCCATGCATCTCGCGAGCCGCAGCGTCATATGCAAGTGCGGCTAATTCCTCGTATTTGAAGTAGCCGAGGCTCCTTTTCCCACCTTCGCCGTCTGAAATTCTTGCGACCCAAGCTTTGTCACGCTTATCCCAGCAAACGCCTCGGTATTGAGAGGACGCCCCAGGTGACTTAAAACAATTTCGGCTGTTCTCCGCATGGGTGCAGGAGCGAAGATTTGAAATCCGGTTATCTGATCTCACGTTGTTGATGTGGTCTATAAAATCCGGATCCTCGCCATTGACCATTTTCCAAATGATCCGATGGGCGAGGTATGATTTACCATCAATCTTCCCTTGCCGGTATCCATAGCGATCAGTTCTCCTAAATGCTTCCTTCCCGGCAAAAAGGGTATTCCATCCATTAACGCTGCCGACCTGCAGCGATGTCCTAACCTTCCACAAAATAGTCCCTTGAGCTTCGTCGTATGAAAGGATCGAAAGAAGGTACTCTTGATCAGGGAGCGGCTTCGCCGTCAGGACTTTCTTCTCCCGCTCGATAGCGGCTATGGGGGCGGAGGAGGTCATGCTTCACCGTCTTTCAGAAGCTTGGTGGATTTTGCGTAGGACAAGGCGGCTCCCTCGGCGCTTATCTCAACCAGACGCTCGAGCGAATATCCCGTATCTTTCGAGGCGTGTTGCAGACACTTGACCGCGTCGGCGCTGATGAGCGCGTGAACCGACGCCTGACCTTTCAGAGGCCCGTCTTTGTAGATCTCGGTCATGCATCACCTTTGGACTGGAGGGAGCGGAGGGTGGCGAGTAGAAGGGCCATCGCGGGTGTCGCGGCGTCTTCAAACGTTCGGCTGCTCAGGTTGGAGATTGCAGCCCAATGAGGGTGCTTACCGACCGGCTCCCCGAACTCAGGGTTAAGGCAAGCCATGATGTGGTGGGTCTTCGACTCCACAGACCATCCCCACCCAGGCAGAACCCGCTCCGCCAGAGATACGGCGGCGTCGATGGAGGAGGTATAGGATGGGATGATCCCGCCACGGAAACAGGTATTGCGTTCGATGTCGTGATACTCCCAGAGTGGTTTTTCGTCCGGGTGATCGGCCAGCAGGTTCTTACGGGAAGCTCCCGGGATCGCAGCGAGCCAGATTTCCTCATCCAGCTCGCGATCCGGTGCTTCCGCCTTCTCCAGCCGTTCAATGAGTGAGGTAAGGTCGGTCATCGAAGAATTTCCCCGGTTCGCTTGTTGTAGACAGTGCCGTCCATCCTCCGGCTGAGGTCGCCCCACGAGGACTTTTTCTTGATGCCGAGGTGTTTCTTGCGGACCTTGGCAATCTTCGACTTGACCTTCATCTCGGCCGCGGTCTTGCGGCGATGGTGTTCACGTAGGGCCGGGAAGAGGTTTGTTTCCCGGTGCTCGCCGCCGAGAATGAGCGCCAGCTTATGGTCAAGGTCCCACTGGTCGCGGACGGGGTCGATCGGCCGGCCGGACAGATGGCAGATGCCTTTCTCCCGGTCGAAGACGCGCAAGCGCACTCTTTCCGGAACCTTGGTGTCGTCGGTCTTGCCGATCCACTCATCAACGGTGCGGGCCATCACTTCACCGCCTTCCGCAAAAGGCCGAGCAGCAGGCTCAGTAGGCCAATTCGCTTTCGCGGTATCTCAGCCCGAAGCTGTTCCGTCTTCTGATCGCGCAATGCGATCCAGGCGAGCGTTGAAGGACGAGCGTTCGGGTACTTTCGGAGGTGATCGAGGGTGCTCATGCCACTCTCCTGTCGTTCGCAGCCTCATGGAAGCCGCCGCGGATGGTCTCAGTGAGGTGGACGCCGTTCGTGTCGCAGAAGGCGATGGCGTAGGTGATGAGGCTCGCAGCGCGCTTCACCGACATTCGGGCGGTGCTCTCGCGGATGTTGACGAACTCACCTTCAAGACCGGGAACAATCTCCGGCTTCTGGGCGTCTGGAGCGTCCTTAGTGGCAACCGTGTGAGCCGACACGAGGAGAACTTTCCACTCGTCTGCCTTCCTGCGCTTTCCGGCCCATGTCATATGCGAGCGGGCAAGATCGGTGCAGATTGCGTGGAACTTGGCGTTCTGATCGAGGCTGCGTGTGGCTGGGCCAACGGTAATGGCGCTGCCGGCGGCGGCCTTGATCACGGCGTCCACCGCGTTCCGGCGGACGTTTTCGTTGATGAGGATGAAGCGCTGCTTTTCCATCATCAGCCCGCCATAGCCACATGGTTACCGGCAATCTTGGCTTCCAAGGCCTTCTTGACCTCGAGCGCATCGCCGGGATTGCGAGCCCAGAACTCGCGCAGCGGTTCCCGATTGGCATCACGCCATTTCGAAACCTTATCGGCCGGCTCGTTCTTGATGAATTCCATCGCCCGATCAGCCAACTGGCCGACCGGCACGTTTTCCAGCGTCCAGTTGTCGCCCCAGGTGACGGTGATCGCATCTTTGGCGCCGACGGCCTTGAGACGGGTTTCCTCGCGCTCGTGATCGACGATTTCGGAGGCGGAAAGGTCCAGAACCTTTGCGCGGTCCATCTCGGCTTCATCGTAGAGGCCGGTGAACTGCTCCGGCCACCCGGCGCGCAGGGCCTGCATCTCAGCGCATTTGGCGATCATGAGGCGCGGCATACGGCACCAATTGCCGGAGCTATCCAGAACCTTCTTGCCGGTCGGCTTCCGCTTGCCGGCGTCCTGATCGTAGACCCACTCCTCAGAGACGGGGGCGAACTCATCCCAGAACGCTTGGCCGGCCACCTCGTACCAGTCACCGGACTTCTGGTCCTGTTTCCAGAGATAGACCGTCGCCGAAACGATGCCTTGCGGGTTCAAGGCGGAAATCAGCTCCTTGTCGCGCTCGTACTCCGGCGGCTTGCTGGCCGGCCGGTAGTCGCCGCAGCGCTGAGCGATGACGCGCTGGCCGTCGCGGCTGATGATGATGGTGAGCTTCCGCTTGGCGGCGTTGTCCTTGGAGAAGACCATGGGAATGATCTGGCCGAGGAACGGATCGAGACCTTTGGCGCGTGCGACTTCGCAGAAGAGATTGAACTCATCCGTGTTGCAGTCCCGGGCGACGGTATCCTTCACCAGCGCGATCTGGCGCGGGGACATGTCGAATTTCGTGATGGCGTTCATATTCACTTCCTCCGCAGGGAAAGGCTGTACGAGCCGTTGTCGAGGCCAGCGCCTGGAACCGGTGTCTTGTCGTTGAGGGCCTTGAGGATGGCCTTCTTGTCGAGTTTCGGGGCAGGGCGCTCCTGCTCGATCCAGAAGCCGGCCGGAATGTCGGCCTCGTTGGTGATGATGAGGCCGGCGGCGCGCTTGGTGATCGTCACCGTGCCTGTCGGGAGCCGGAACGAGGTCTGTTCCGTCGCCAGCATGGCCTGCTCGATCGTCGCCCGAATGCGTTCGACGCGCTTTTCGGAAGCAAGCCGGCGGGCGGCGAACTCGCCTTCCTTGGCCTTGAGGCCGATCTGGATGACCTCCTCTTCGTCGATGGCGTCCAGAGCCTCGCCAATTGCTTCAACGAGGCCGGTCTCACCTTCGATGGTGTCTGCCACCAGTTCGGCGTCGTCGGCATCGCCGCTGGCACGCAGGCTGGCCAGAAGGCGCTTGGCGTATTCGGTGTTGCGGGCAATAGAGTGCTCAGCGTTCATTCCGCAGCCTCCAGACGAGCCGCATCTCGAAGAGCACGCCACTCGCGCAAGTCTCTGCGTCTTTCGCTGCTTTCGTATACCTGCTGGTCGACGTAGAAACCGTCGCCGAAGCCAGCGGCCCGAAGGGTCTGGAGTGCATCGCAGATGGCCTTGTTGTAGGCCCGGTCCTCGGCGCACTCGCTGGCGCCACCCAAAGCCTCGACTTCCCGGTAGAGTTCGTGGAGCTTCACGCGGCGCGGGATCATGCTGCTGCCCTCTCGGTGATCTGCTCAGGGGTGAAATCGGGGAACTTGGAAACGGTCTGAAACCGCTCGACGGAAAGACCGACAGTGGAGCCGACCAGTTCGAAGGCGCATTCCATCGCCTCTTCCTCGTCGCGGAAATCAGCCAGCCAGCCGTTGTCGTCGTAGGCGAACTCGCCGTGCACGGTCATGATGCGACCGACTTCGTCTTCAATGCGAAAGCGAGTGACCATTCCCATGACGTCATCCCTCTTCGGTACTGCGAGGCCGTTGGCGCCGCGTTTCGATGAGGATGAATGTATGCTAATCGTACATTTATGTAAAGAGGTTATGTATGTTAAACGTACATCTTGTTCCGCATGCGGAATTGTCGCCGCACGGAGAGATTCGACTCGACTCCTGCGCTCCGTTCTGGCTCCATAAGAACGAAAGGAGAACAAAATGGGCTTAGCGGCTTTGGAAGAGACGGCGCCGTTCACGCTTCATCTAAGGTGCGATAACTGCATGAGGGAGAGCACGAGAGACATTCGCTTGCCGGTGGGCGAGGACATTCCTCGCGACACTGACGAGCTAATCGAAAGCGCCTTTCTAGGCGATCTGAAGTTCAACTGCCGACCATGTGGGAGCGTCATCGCGCAGCTCGTCGGCATCGAAGGAGGATACGACTATGGCTGTTGAGAAAGACGTTCTGGAGTTCATCATCATCCCCCCGTACGCCCGCCGGTCGAAGGTCTTCGCATCGAAGGAACGGATGGAGGCCTATTTGGGCAATCGGTTCCCCGGCTATAGCTTCAAAGTCGCTCGGCTCGGACCTGTTGGCGACGATGACGATTTTTGCATCCTGCCGGTGATGAACTTCCTCGGCGACGATGGGCATTCTTACATGTGCAATGAACCCAAGTCGTGGTTTTTGGCCGACATTGCATCTGCTTGCCGAGAGTTTGACCGTTCTGGGTTGCGCAGCTGTGCTGCATAAACGCGTTAGGTGAGTGTAAATGATCAGCCGCTACCATCAGCTCATGATAGAGAGCCCTGTTCATCTAACCTATACGCTTGACACCCAAGAGCCCGTTGAGCTCGGTGATTTTGTTGCTCAGTTTGTTGCCATCGGCAACGAATTTGAACGGTTTGTCAAAGAAGAGCACCACGACTTGGCGTCTGACGCAACGTTCTTTGTCAAGGAGGTTCGACAAGGCTCGACCATTGTCGACATGATCCCGAGTATGGCAGTTGCCGCGCCTTTCCTTGCGTCGGCTGACCACATTATGATTGTAGAGGACTTCGTTCGGAGGTGGGGGTGGCGGATCGCATCCCTGATGATCAAGGATTCTCCGACAATAATTCCGGAAAGCAAGTCAGAACTGAAAGACTTCTCAAAAGCGGTAGCCGCCATCGCCCGCGATCCAAATGCGAGCTCGACGCTCGAGGCGGTTACGTTCGAGGATGGAGTCCGGAAAGTAAGAGCGAGCTTCACCTTCAATACTCAGCAAGCGAGGGCGGCTGAGAGGGTCATCGAACATAGACTTCACGAGATTGACCAGCCCTCCCACGATGTTCGCGAGCGTGTGCTGATGGTTTTCACTAGAAGCGACGTGCATACTGCAGCAGTTGGGCGCCCCTCTGGTGAGAAGGTATTGATTGAAGAGATTTCTGATAAGCCGCTTAGCCTGACTTACGGTTCGGACATGGCAGAACAGAAGCTCAAACACGAAATCCGCGAAGCTGATGACAACGTCTACAAGAAGGGGTTCATTGTGGACGTGCAGACGAAAGTTAGCCGCGGCCGACCCGTCGCCTACGCCGTCACACACGTCCACGACGTAATTGACATCGAATACGGGTCTTAGAACCCCGGCATCTCATTCATCACCCGCCGGACCAGCGCAATCACTTGCACTGTCACGCCGTCGTCGGCTTCGTGGTCTTGTCGAATGATGATGGGCTTGTGCTTCGAATTGGTGGATCGCGGGTGGAACTCGCTGCGATCTGGATACAATTCGAGTTGCTTCACTGACCACTCGCGGAAATGCCCGCCTTCTCGTTCTCGTTGAACGACGACTACCATTCCAGACTTGAGTTCGACCAGGTGCTCTACGTCTTCGTAGGAGATCGTCACCAGCCTGTCGCCCGGCAGGATTGGGCGGGGCTTCAGGTCGTTCATGCTGTCCCCAGAGCAGTCGAATAGCAACTGCCTGGCGTTAGGAAAAAGCTCGTCGCGTGGGATAGCTACCCGCTGCCGATCCGACTGATCGAATTCATCGACCTCGCGGAACGCGCCCGCCTCGACAAGTCCCGCGACAACTCCCTCGGTCAAGCCGCCGGAACTCGGCACAACGTCACCAGACGGCAGGTTTGCTTCCAGATACTCGGCAATGCGCGGAAGCTCGTCGACCTTGAGTTTGCGGTTTCCTTTGAGCAATTGCGTGATCTGGGGATGTGCGATGCCAAGGTGCGAGGCCAGCCCGCTTTGCGTCTTGCCGGTCTTCTTAAGGTTCTCCCGGATCCAATCCAGGTACTGTTTTGTCATTTCGTCGCGCATGTTCGATTTTCGCACGCTGCGCAAACGAATGCAGTTAGGATTATCATACAATCCCTCTTGTGAATGATGTATGAATATCGTACATTGCCAACATGAGATGCGAACCCGCCAACACGATTATCAAGAAGTTCAAGGGCTTGAAGTCCTTGGCCGACGTTACCGACGTGAAAGTCCATACGGTGATGCGGTGGCGCATGCCGAAGGACAAGGGAGGGACTGGCGGCGTGGTGCCACACTGGCATGTACCGGCAATCCTTGAGGCAGCGAAAGCGCGCGGTCTCGACATCCGCCCGTCCGACTTCGCACCTGTGATGGAAGGTGCTGCATGAGCGCCGATATCGTTGCCGCCGATCAGCACAAGGCCATCGTCCAGCGCGTCGAGCGTCTCGAATCCGAGATTACCGACCTGAACGCGGAGGGCTGAGGCATGCGAGATTTCGATAACCCCACTGAATTCGCAGCTCGGATGAGCAACCACGACGCCGATGTCCGCAGCCTCGTGGGTCGCCTTGTCGCGATAGAAGAGCGCATGGACGAGCAGAACCGGTTGAAGAGCCTCGTCTTTGCCGAGGCGCGCGTGCGAACATCGATATCGCGGCATTGAAGGCGGTCGTCCGCATCAATCGCTCGCTCTCGTACAGCAACTCCTCCGATCTCGAAGGGCTCACCGGTCAGGTGAAGCGCTACCTCGACCTCGTCAACACAAAAGGTGGAGCATAACCCATGTCCGACGCACACGGCGTAGCCCGCGACCAGCTCCGTTCCTTCATCGAGCGTATCGAACGCTTGGAGGACGAGAAGAAGACCATTGCCGACGATATCAAGGATATCTACGGCGAGGCGAAGGGTACGGGCTTCGATACAAAAATCCTGCGCAAGGTCATCCAGATCCGCAAGCAGGACCGTGATGAGCGGGCTGAGCAGGAGGCTATCCTGGATAGCTACCTTGCCGCGCTTGGCATGCTGATCCAGCCGGATTTCGTTGAGGACGAACCACGCCAGTCCGCGCAAGCAGAGAGCCGTTCGGCAGCGCCGCTGCGCTCCGACGCCGACCTTTCCATCGTATCCAAGCATACCGAGATCACCACTTCGGGCGGATCCTCCTCCGCTCCTTCCTCGCTGACGACGCGCGAGGCCGAAGCAAGCGTCGTACCCCATTCGCCGGAAACGGCAACCGAAGTCCAAAGTGCATCGACGGACGCTCCTGAGACGCCGGGAAAGCAGTGCACAAGCGTCGTGTCGAAAGACGAGGCCGGTCAGAACCTCACCGGCAACCATTCGTCCGATCAACCTCTCACAGGAGGCGATCATGAAGTAACCGCCATCGCGGAGCGCGACCGGGATATCCCGACCTCTAACACAGGGGAGGGCACCGCCCTTTCTGCTCTCCCCGCAAGCTCCGGCGTCACTTTGGAATACGTGCCGCCATCCGGTGTGAAGCGCCTGCCGTTCGCAAGCTGCTTCCCGGAATTGTCCAAGGCGGACTACGAGCGGCTTGAGAAGGATATTGCGGCTAACCGCGTCCAGACCCCGATCATCCGCCAGGGCGACGTGATCGTAGATGGCTGGGCTCGCTACACAATCAGCCGCACCTACGGGCTGAGCTATCCCGTCCAAGAATACAGCGGGGCTGACGTGCTCCTTGACGTGATCGAGTGGCAGCGCGCGTCCCGGAAGTTCACGCCGGCACAGGAAAAGAAGATCGCCGCCGATCTGGCGAAGGAATTCCCGCACCGTGCCGACGAGATCATGACTGCCTTCGGATTGGTCGAAGCTTTGGAGGCTGCGGAATGAAAAAGCGCGGCCCGGAGACCGAGCACGAAGACGCAAAAGCTGCGGCGATAGATTCCAGCGCGCAGTCCGCCATCGAGGCGGTGAGGGGCTCTGTCCCGATCGCCCGTTCCAATCAACCCGGCCCGAGGAGCAGAGCATGACCATTATCGTCGCGCTTTCCATAGCCTGCGTCGCCTTCATTGTCGGCTTCTGCCTTGGCCTCATGGGCATCGCCATCGCCGGCAGTCTCTTCAGGAAGGCCGCGGAACATGATTCCTGCGCCCTTGAAGGCGACCAAACCTCTCAATTCGGTCAGCGCTCCTCCCCCTCCCGCTGACCGTCGAGCGGGCAGTTTCCTCCTCCCGGCTGCCCGCTCACCCTTATTCTCGGAAAGCCGCCTTGCAGCCTCAGAACAACGGCGTGAGCAGCCAGACCGAGCGGAACGAATGACGAGGACGCCGAAGCCGAGGATACCCCGGCGCCCTCTTGATCCCGGGAGGTTCGTGCGGCGGACCCCGGGAATGGAATTAGACGGTTCGACCCAGGCGGGCCGGGCGAGATGGCTTCACACGAGCCTGCAAGCTCATCGGAGCCATCTCGTTTCTTCTCAGTAATGACCCTGTCCATGACAAGTTCTCCATCAACACGAGAACAATGGCACAGGATACGGACAGGATGGCGTCGAACGACCGCAAGGATTTGTCGAAGAGCGACAAGGAAGGTTCAAGCAGGAAACGGGGCATGAGTGACATTTGCGCAGCCCAAAATCTACTCAGGGACGCTTTCCCGGT